>JAWWPC010000352.1:0-2793 GCA_033851055.1 Kribbellaceae bacterium
GAGCCCTTTACCCGGGGGGTCTACCGGGGTAAAGGGCCCCCCTCTACCGAGCGAGGTCGGATAGAGCCTCCGTCCGAGGACCGCCGATTGTTGCCAGCAAAGGGGGCACCGCCCTTCAAACAAGTACGGGGCGCAGAGCGTTCGAGCGTGACAGGCCCCCCCCGTGCTGGCCTCGGAACTGCGGTCTGGATCGCTCTTGCCAGGTCATCTCCTGGTGTATGAACGAGGCTCGACCCCCCTGACCGATCGTCCGCGCGGACGTCCGCATCGCCTGAGCACTCCACCACGCGCAGCCGCGCGGGTCCCGGACGTCCGCGCGGACAACCCAGCGCTGCGGCCAGGACAGGTTGGCGACGGTTGTCCCAAGCCGACCTGGGACACCTCAACAGGCGCTGGCGGGGCGGGACGGACATCCGATACTCCGCACCGTGGAAATAGTTGACTGGCTGACACCCCGACATCTGTCGCCCCACGCCCACCCAGCAACAGACCTTCGACCTATCGACGCCCCACACGGTGAACGTGTCGAAGGTCGCTGTGCCGAATGGGCGCCCAAACTGCTTGGTCTTCCGCCTGAGAGACGCCGTTTACGCAGGTCCTTACGCTGCGTGGATTCCGACCATGCCGCCCTCACAGGGCGTTATGCTACCGAATACGCCTCTAAATAGATCGAGACGTAAGAGTGCCCGAGCATCAATGACGACTTGAGCAATCGACTAAGCATCAATGCAAGCTGTTGGCTGACATTCGCGTCAGCGCTTATCCGTGGCTCAGGGGTAATAGTCGTATCTACCCACAACGGCGCGTCTCCGGAGAACGGGTTTCTCATCCTCGAACTCGGTGAGCTCGTCGGGCGCCCCCACGCTCTGCTCCTGTCCGATAGCCTATCTAGTCACCATGTTACTCACGACTCCGATGTACGCAGGATCTGGCTACAAGACTCCCCCCTGGAACTGCGCTCGCGCGGCAGTGAAGCTGTGACTTACCAGGCCTCAATATCGATCCTGATGGAGTTATCGTCTCGGAGCAAGAGGACGCGATCGCGCCCATGTTGCCACCTGGAAGGCAACAACAAAAATTTATCCGGCGCGCGGACAAGCAAACGAAGTCCGGTATATTGGAAATGATATTTGGCGCCCGGCTGCGCAATCTCGGCGACTACTATTCCTGGTCCGCCCAGTGCAATTCGTTCAGTGCTGTAAACTACCACTCCTGGCCGGGTGGATAATCCTGCGGCGATATTAGCTGCGAGCTGACTTCCAACCTGTACTCCGTAGAGGCTTACCGTCCACAATCCAGCTACCAAGCCGAGCGCTAGCAAAGTCAAGATGTAAGTACGGGAAGGCGACGTAGAAGGTGTCGTGATCGCAAACACGTGCGGATACGTCGAACGCACGTACGCGACATAACCGAGCAAACCCACGCTAAGGATTAGCAACAGCGGTAAAATTAGCCCTAACGGGGTGCCGATTTGCTTAGGTAGCATCATTCCGGCGAACACAACGGTCACAAGAATTATCGCAATCGCCCGAAGTGTCCCAATGACATACCGAGGGTACCGAGGGTTAGATCTTCCCAATCGCCAGCGGTTCCGTACTCGCGCTAAAGCCAACCCTCGACCCAGCCTGAACCAAGCGGAACGCTCAGGAGCAGGTCCGCTCAACGTACTGGTGACGGCATTCGCCAGTGTAGGCTTGTCAATCCTTGCGATCAGAGCCGGAACCATCACAATGCGATGAAGGCCGAACAGTGCAAGAACGCCGAAAGCTAAATAAATAAAGGGATCGAATGCCACGTTGCTGCTGCGGAGCACGTAGTCCGCAGTGCCGTATCCAAGCAAGCTTGTATCGACCCCGAAGTATTCAAAGAAACTGTGAGTATAAATCCAGCCAAAATAGTAGAGCAGGGCGGTAATTAGCACCACTTGAGAAGTAATTGTTCCGATGATCGTGAGCACATTGTTTGGATCTGCTATCGAGCTCTTCTCTTGAATGGACGAGACAGTACGATCGGAACCGCAGGAGGTCTCAGAGGATACGCCCCTAGTCACGTCGACTGTTTCACCTCGTCCCTTAACTCGTCGGTGTCTTTTTTGGTCTGTCATGATGCCCCGACGGCGGCTTCGAAGTGCCACCAGTGTTTCCTGATGGCGGCTTCGAAGTGCCACCAGTGTTTCCTGATGGCGGGTTCGATTGACCGTTGTATGAGTGACACATAGGAGAATTCATATTCTGTTGCTGCTTACAAAAATCCGCTATGATTGGGAGGCCGGGACGCTTAGTAGGATCTGCTGGCATGCCGGATACGTTGTTTACTTCACCCGGGGGAAGAACGTCGCCGCCGTTCCCGCCGGCTGGCGGCACAGGGTTCCGCGCAACTGGCGGCGGCGCCGGGTTGCCCGCCATGCCGGGCGACACATGGTTTGTAGGGGTTACGGTACTGCTGTCGTTGCAGCCGCTGACTGCCAAAAACAGGCACAACACAGCGCCTAAAATCGTAGCCCTGGCACCTACCTGCCCCGATCGGCTCGTCATCACGTTAATCGCCCCCGAACTTACGGATACTAGTCTAGCGGTTTGAAGCGAGGCCTTCGATTGTTTTAGCCGCGCTCGCCCAGTGAAACTGCCGTGGCAGGGCCGGGTGGGCAGGATGCGGCATCCCATCGACCTCTCCCGCGGGCTACTACACGCCAGCCCGCGGCCCCGCGCCACACGAGGCACCCACCGGTCCCGTCGAGGAGGGCTGCCTACGGGCTGCCGTGCGGTCGGGCTGCACGATCGACGGAATGCCACC
>JAWWPC010000307.1:0-7847 GCA_033851055.1 Kribbellaceae bacterium
CCCTCGCTACCGAGCAAGGACAAATGACCCCTCGTCGGCCCTCAACGATCTGGCCGACCACCCACAAGGCATTGGTCGACCTTCCTCCGGCCCATAATCCACACCCGACTTGTTCAGCACACTCCTAGCTTGCACCACTCTCGTGGTCCTGGTGGCCGTCCCAACAGTTCCAGGCACACCACAGACGGCCACCAGGACCAGGAGTGTCTTCGACGTGAGTAGGTGTGGCTGTCCGGTGTGGCGGCTCGGCGGAGTTGGTGGGCGCTGGATAGCGCGGTGAGAAACACCGTCGCCCCACACCGCGACAAGGCCGGTTGCGTCTAGCGCGGTCATCGTGGACGGCGATCGGTTGGACGGGTGGCTCCCGCGTAGTCCGCGCCTGGGTAAAGGTACGGCTGGGTTTTCACGACCTGCCCGAAGTCGGGGGCGTCGATCATGAGGCCGCGGCCGAGGTAGAGCCCGACGTGGTGGATGGTGCCGTGGGGGTTGCCGTAGAAGACGAGGTCACCGGGCAGTAGTGGCTGGCCGTCGGGGACGCGGGGCCCGGCGCGGTATTGCGTGTCAGCGGTGCGGGGCAGGCTCAGTCCAGCGGCGCGGTAGGCCGCGGTGGTGAGTCCGGAGCAGTCGAAGCCCCCGTCGGGGGTTCCGTTGCCGCCCCAGACGTAGGGCAGTCCGCGTTGTCCGCAGGCGTAGTTGATCGCGGTGAACGCAACGGGTGTGACGGCACTGATGGTGTTGCAGTCACCGGTGGTGCCGATGGTGGAGGCGTAGAGCTTGGCTTGGTCGAGGACTTTGCGGACGTAGGAGTCGGCGTGGTTATAGGCGAAGATCGCGGCGTGCAGGTCACCGCGACCGGCGCCGGAGTCGCAGAGGTAGTAGGCGGCGGCGTAGATGGCGTCGTGCGGGTCATACCGCGACGGCGGGTTGGCGCCGCCGGGGGGCAGCGGGTGGCGCGCCACGGTGGTGGCGAAGGTGGGTTGCAGGAACTGCATCGGCCCGCCGGCCCCGGCGACGTTGGCTCCAGTGTGGACACCGGGGAGCCTGGAGCGGCCGTGGTCGGTTTCCACCTTGCCGATGGCGGCCAGGATGGTCCAGTCCAGCCCGGGGCAGACGGTGGCGGCTTGGCGGTAGAGGGCGAGGTAGTCGCCGAGGATGTCGGCCAGCGCGGTGGGGCTGGGTTGGCTGCTGGTACCGCCGAGCGCGACGGAGACGGCGGCTGCGTGTACGGCGGCGGCAATTAGTAGGGGGATGAGCAGGATCATCCCGAGCGCGGTCATGGCGAGTTTGGCGCTCATCGGGCTTTCACTCGCGGGGGGTGTCTGCGGTGGGTGGCGTCGGGTCGGGCGGCGAGCGCAGGGTGTGCCGTGTGGTGTCCGGCGGGCTGGTCTGTTCGGGTTCGGTGGTGGGGGGCGGCAGGTGCGGCCAGGCAGTCGGTAGGTCGTGCAGCGCGCGCCGGGCTTGTGGGCCGCCGGTGGAGTCCAGCGGTAGCCACACCGGGTCAGCGGGGCTGGGATGCGCGGTGCTGCGGTGGAGCAGGTCCGCGGTGGCGGTGGCGACGGGCACGCAGCGGGGCTCGTCGAGGTGTGCCCAGGTGTGGGTGAGCTGGTGGCGGGCGGTGGCTTCGCGTCGGGAGGTGGGTAGCCAGACCAGCAGGGGGGTGGTGATGCCGGTGGCGGCGGCCAGGGCGTGGTAGCCGTGGAGTTTATTGGCGAGCTTGGCGAGGTGCTCGGTGCCGAGGTCGTATTCGAGGAAGAATTCGATCGCTTGTCCGTGGGCGCTGAAGCGGCCGTAGGCGTCGGGTTTGATCAGGTCTCCGAAGTGCCGCGCGCAGCGTGTTTCCGACCACCAGGCGCCCAGGGTCATGTCGGGGTCGTGGCGGGCGCGGTGGACCAGGGCGCTGAACCATTCGTTGACGCCGATGGTGTGCGCCAGGCGCAGGCTGTGCGCGATGCCGAAGGCACGGTCGTGGCGGTAGCCGAGGTCGGTGACGTCGCGGCCGTCTTCGGCGGCGAGTACCGCGGCGCCGGCGGGGGCGAGCACGTAGTGCAGCGGGGCGGTCCCGACCGAGATGAACGGCTGGAACCGGTCGAGCACCGACCAGCAGAACAACTCCCGCAACCGTTGGCGGGCGGATCGGGAGGAGGGGAAGGCCAGCGCGGTGATCTGGTGGGAGGTGAGCACTCGGTGTTCGTGGAGCATCCGGATGATCCACCGATCACGGTCGGTCAACCGTGCGGCGAGCACTGCCCGGTGCTCGGCGGAGTTCACGGCGCGCGGGGTGGGCCGGGTGGGTTGGTGGCCGCGCAGGACGCGCTGCCGGGTCGGATTAGTGATCATGGCTGGGTACCTCCGTCACGGGGTGAGCGGCAGGCAGGGGGATCTAGCGCCGCCGTCAGGGGTCGGGCGGTGTGGGGGTGAGGTGGGTCAGCGGGCGCGACGGGGGTCGACGATGCGTGACGCAGCCGCCGGCGCAGGGGCTGGATCGGAGCCGGTCGGGCGCGCTGTGGGCCGGGTCGGTGCGCTGACGGTCGGGGAGACGGGCGCTGGGGTGGTGTGGGCGCGGATGGCGCGGCGGATCTCCCGTGCCCTGCCAGGGACCGCGGGCGGCAACGGTGAGGTGATCATCGTGAAGGGCTCGGCTTGTTCACCGTGAAGCACCAGGCGCACCGCGGCGTGGTACACGCCGAGGTGGGCCAGGTCGTGATCGGAGAGTCGGGGTGCGGTGTGGCGGGCCAGGTCGCGGGCGTCTTCCGGGCTGGCGGTGAAGAAGATCTTGCTGCGGGCGTTGGTGGAGATGCCTTCGCGGAGTTCGCGGGAGAGTTGGCCGAGGTGCTGGTGGGCCAGGGTCATCGCGAGGCGAAATCCGCGGGCTTCGGCGAGCATGTCCTCGATCGGGTAGGGCAGGTTGAGGAAGTTGTGGCATTCGTCGATCACCAGGTGGGCGTCGCGGCGCTGGTGTTGTGGGGTGCGGGCGCGGGCGGTGGTGGCCTGCCAGGCCCGGGCGACGACCAGGGAGCCGATCAGGCGGGTGGTCTCCTCCCCGAGCGAGCCTTTCGGGATGCGCACCAGGCAGATCCCGCCGTCGAGCACCGCCGCGAGGTCCACGGTGGAGCGGCCGGCGGCCAGGGCGTCGCGGACGAAGGGGCGCAGCAGGAACGCGCGCAGTTTGTTCATCAGCGGTGAGATCACCTGCGCGCGAGCTGAGTCGGTGAGCTCGTCGTACCAGGACCAGAATCCTTGCAGGACGGGGTCGGTGACGGCGGTGGTCACGCGGGAGCGAAAAGCGGGATCGGTCAGGAGCTTGGGGAGCTCGGCCAGGGTGGTCACGCCGTGTTGGGCGCGCAGGGTCAGGCACGCGGCGCGCATCAGGTCGTCGGTGCGCGGTCCCCAAAAGGCGCTGTAGACGCGGCGGAACACCGACACGAGGTTGTCCACAATCACGTCGGTGTCGCCGCCATCCAGCGGGTTGAGGCAGGGTGGGCGGGCGCGGCTGTCGGCGTCGACGAGGACCAGGCGCTCCGCGGCGGAGCGGGGCAGCCGGGACAGCACGTCGGTGACCAGGTCGCCTTTGGGGTCGATCAGCACGATCCCCCGGCCGGCGTCGGCGTCGGCCAGGATCATCTGGGCCAGCAGGGTCGATTTGCCCGAGCCGGTCGCGCCGAGCACATGCAGGTGGTGACGGGCATCGCTCACGCGCAACGCAACCGGGCGGGGGTGGCCGCTGTCGGTGACACCGAGGGGCTTGGCGCCCGGTCCGGGGGTGGCGATCCCGGGAGGTGGGGCCAGGGCCTTGGCCCCAGCGCGGGCCACGCCGGGGATGGCGTCGTCGGTGGGCAGGTGCGCTAGGGCGGCCAGTTCGGGGACCGAGAGCAGGTCACCGTGGTCGAGCCGCCGCCCGGCGAGCACGGTGGCGGGTCGGCGGAGGCGGTGGCGGGTGTAGTAGTTGTGCTCGGTGTAGGAGGCGAAGCAGGCGGCCAGGGCGTGCGCCCGGCCGCGGGCGGTATCCCGCGCGGTGCGCACCTCGGCGTCAGAGGCGGTGAGAGGGAGCGGGATGGCGACGGCGTAGCGGATCACCGTCTCGTACTGGCTGCCGCGGTGTTTGGTGATGATCGCGCGATTGGCGGCGGAGTGCTCCAGCGTGGTCTGCGGATCGCTGCCCGACCGTGGGGAGGAGGCCATGGCGGGGCTCCTGGTCTGCATGCGGGGGGTGATCAGGTCGAGCAGCCGGCCGACCAGGTGGATGGAGCCGGCGGTGTGGATGCGGCGGGCGGCGCGGCGGACGTGGGCGACGCGGCGGCCGGTAACCGGGCGGGCGAGAATCTGCACGCAGGCGTACTGCCCGGGCCCCAGCCCCACCGGGGCGCCGAGCAGGGCCCGCAGCGGGTCGGCGTCGAAGTCAGTACGGATCGGCAGGGCCTCGGGACGAGCCAGCCGCAGCTGTCCTCCGATCACCAGTTGCCGCTGTCCCGCCTCCGGGGCGGGGATCGGCGGGGTGGGGGTGTTGGTGCGGGTGTGGGCACCGGGCCAGGCGGCCTCGATCGCCCGCTCGACCATCCCGGGCGGGATCACGCCCGCCACCCATAAGCGAATGGTGACACCGGCCTCGGAGAAGACGTACTCACACGCCAGGTGGGGTTGCCCAGTGAGCCAGCGGCGCCACGCTGGGCGCAGCAGGCCGACCAGGTGCGACCACAGCGCCTGCCCTCCTGCCGGGTCCACGGTCGGTGGGGTCAGCACGGTGACCATCCGGGCGTCGACGGTGAGCCGCCTGTGGCAGCGCCGCGCCCACCACCACCGCGCCCACAGCAGCGCAGCGACCCCGACGGCGAGCAGGGGGCCGACGATCGGCCCCCACCTGATCACCCACTCCTCGAGGTGACGCAGGACCGCGAGCAGGACGCCGCTGGGATCCCGGAGGTAGTCGCCGACCCACCCGCCGGTGCGCCCACTGAGGCCAAGCCCGGCAGCACGGAACAAGGGTGGATCGTCGGTCGTGTGGGCAGCGAGTATCCATGCAGGCATGTCAGGGCCTCCGCGCAGCAAGGGGGGATCAATCAGGGAACGATGCGGTGTGGGGTTTAGGCGATGTCGAGTTCGATCTGGGCGTCGTCATCGCACGAGGGTGCGCCGAATTCGTCACCGTCGATCAGAGTGCGCGACTGGCCCCCTAATCCGAGATCAACAGTGGATTCCGCGGTGTCGGCGCTCACCAGGTGTCCGTTGTCGGCGAGTTCGGCTGGGTCACTGGTGGCGAGGAAATGCTCGGTGGGTGAGGCGATGCTCTGGAATGCCACTCGCTGGGTTCCGGTGGACAGCAATCCCTGGCCCCGGTCGGCGGAGAGCAGGAATTGTCGTTCTCCGGCGGACAGGTCGAAAGTGTGGGTGATTTCGTCGATCGCTTGCGGCGCTTGGCGGAGCAGGATTTGGGTGGCGGCGTTGGTCACGACCGCTTTTCCGAGATCGCTGCCCAGAACGTCGGCGGTGTCTTGGGTGGCGACGGTCAACCCCGCCCAGTGTTTGCGTGATGCCTTGGCCATGCGGAACAGAAACTCCGCACCCGCGTGTTGTTTCATCAGTAGCCATGCCTCGTCGACGACCACTAGTCTCGGGCGGCGGATCGACGGGTTGCTGACTCGACGCCATACCGCATCCAGGGTGAGCAGGGTGCCGATCGCTTTGAGTTCCTCGGGCAGATCCCGCAAGCTGAACACCACCAGGTGGCCCTCCGGCTGGGTGGTGGTCGCCCCGTCGAAGAGCTGCCGGAAGGAGCCCTCGACCCAGGGGTGCAACCGGGCGGCCAGCTCCCCTGCCGCGGGGTCGCCGGAGGCGGCCAAAACCTCGCGCAGGTCGGGCAGGGTGGGGGCCGGGCGGGTCCAGGTGCGGGCATCGGCGGTGATCCCCGCACGCTGGTAGGTCGCGGTGATTCCCCGGTCGAGCGCGGCCCGCTGCCCGGCGGCCAATTCGGTGCCGACCAGGACCGAGATGACGGTGTGCAGGAACAGGCAGCGGCGGATCAGGGCGTCCTTCGGCGCGGTGCGCCGCCCGTCGCGGCGGGTGTGGATCGGCAAGTCAAACGGGTTGAACCGGACCCCCTGGCCGCCGAGGTGGACGCGGGTGCCCCCGACGGCTCCCGCCAGCTGGGTGTACTCATCTTCGGGATCGATGACGTGGATTTCGATACCTCGGTACAAGCTGCGCAGCACTTCCAGCTTGACCAGGTAGGACTTCCCGGCCCCGGACCGTCCCAGGATGACCGAGTTGTGGTTGTCGCACGCGAAGCGGTCCCAGTGCACCAGGCCCTGGCTGCCGACGTTGTATCCGTAGAGCACCCCGCAGGGGGCGGCCACGCTGGTGGGATCGGCCGGGGGCAGGTCGGGCGAGGTGAACGGGAACGCTGCCGAGAGCGCCGAGGTGTCAAACGTGCGTCGCATGCCGATGAGGTCCAGGCCCATCGGCAGGGTGCTCACCCAGCCTTGCAGGCAGCGGTAGGTGGTGTGCTTGGCGTCGAGTAGCAAGCTCGCGCACAGCGACCGCAGCGCCGCGACCTCCTCGTCCAGGGCCCGTTGCGAGTTGGCGTGCACGCTGAGGTACAGCCCGACCCGGAACAGCTTGCCCTCACCGCGGGCCACCCGGGCCGACAGGTCGTAGGCGTCCTCGGTGGCCGCCTCGACCTGCGGGTCCTCCAGCCGGCCGTGCTCGGCGCCATGACGGCGCCTGGACTCCAGCCTGGCTAGTTGCTTCTTTAGCCGGGACGCCGCGGTGACCGGGTCGATCGGCTCCACATGCACGGCGACATCCAGGCGTGCCGGGTAGGTCAGGAGCGGTGCCAACCACCCGGGGTGAACCTCGCGCGGGTAGCCGACCACGGCGAAGGAGGCGACCCACCCGGTGCCCACCTCTAGGTGTCGCGTACCGATGGTCAGGGTGTCCGGGGTGAACGCGCTGGCAGCGCTGGCTGCTGGGCAGTGAACAGGTGGCGCAGGCTGCGCCCGGCGGCGGTCTCGGCGCCGCGTCATCGATCTCGCCCCCATCCCTGGAGGTCGTCGCCTTCGCCGTCGTAGTCCCAGTCGTCGTTGGGGCCTGCGCAGTAGTCGTGGCGCCAGCCGGTGGGCCCGTCTTGAGCGGTCGGGTCGCTGCTGGTGGCGGTGGTGATGACCTCCTGCGCGGCCGCGAGCCCACTGGAGGGCGGCAGCAGCGTGTCGGGATTGCATGCGGCGGCGAGTACGGCGCTGGCCTGCCCGGCGTCTAGCGCCGTGACCACGATGCCGGCCGGGGCCAGCAGCTCCATGGCATCGCCGAGCCGGCGGACCAGGCGTGTCTCCGCGGCTCGACGTGCCCCGACCCCAGCCCGCTCACCGCTGGCCCCGGCGCGCCGCCTGCCGCGGGCCAGCCAGGGTGAACGACCACCCAGTTCGGTCACCGAACCTGCCGGGCGCAGGGCCTCGCGGAACACCAGCAGGACCTGGCGGCGCAGCAGGTCGCTCTGTTCGCCCAGCTGGGTGAGGTAGTCGGCGTGCTCGAGCGCGGCGGCCTCCAACAACGGGTGCGCCAGCCCATCGCACCCCTTCCGCAGCTCGCTGATCTGGGCGGACAGATCCAGACGGTGCGCGCGGATCAGGATCTGGACCGGGGAGCTCAGGGAATGCAGGTAGTGCCCGAAGCTGGCGACCAGGCCCTCTTGCTCGGCCGGGGTCCGCAGCGCGAAGTTGACCGTCGAGGCCACCGCGACCAGGGCCAAACCGTCACGGCCCAGGTCGATGACCCCAGCATCAGTGACCGCCTCGGCGGGCAGCCGCAGCGCCGAAGAGCCACTCCGCGCCTCGCCTGCGGCGCCCGGGCGAGTCCGG
>JAWWPC010000233.1:0-25817 GCA_033851055.1 Kribbellaceae bacterium
TGGAGCGATCCGGCCCGCGGCTATCCGCCTTGTCCGCCCGTTGAGCGGCAGGCTACCGTCGGTAATATGAACGCGCCAGACACCGGCGCCGCCATGGGCACTGTCGCCGATGCGGTGGCGGGCCACGATCCGTTCGACCAGACACGGTTGCTTCAGCTTTCCGATGAGCAGGCCGCGCTGCGGCGCGTGGCCGCGCTGGTAGCCGGCGGCGCAAAGCCGGCCGAGGTGTTCACCGCTGTCGCCGAGGAAGTCCGCCGACTGCTTGGCGCGGACAACGCCGGCGTAGGCCGCTTCGAGCGCGACTCGGTCGTGGTCGTCAGCGGTGTCGGGGACGACCCGCTCAACTTACCGGTCGGGACGCGTCTGAAACTGCGCGACTACCTTGCCCCGGCGCTGGTATGGCGTAACGGCTGCCCCGCTCGGGTCGACGAGGACCAATGGCGCAGCGTGTCGGACCCGGTCGCCGACGGCCTGCGCGAGTTGGGGATCCGGTCGATGGTGGCAAGCCCGATCTTCGTCGACGGCCGCCTCTGGGGCGTGGTGACCGTGTGGACGAGGCGAGGTCGGTTTTCTTCCGGCACCGCCGACCGCATGGCGGCCTTCATGGACCTCGCCTCAACGCCGATCGCCCACGCCCTGGCCGAGCAAGAACTGCGCAAGCTCGCTGACACCCAGGCGGCACTGCGGCGCCTGGCCATGCTCGTCGCGCGGGGCGAGCCGCCCGAGGCGGTGTTCGCGGCCGCGACCAGGGAAGCGCTGCGGCACTTCGGTACCGGCACCGCCAGGATGATCCGGTACGAGCTCGACGGAACGGCGACGCTCGTCGCCAACGCAGGTCCTACGGACCCCCCGGTGCGGGTCGGGGAACGCTGGGAGGGCTATCCGCCGACCGGGCTGACAGCGACCGTTCTGCGTACCGGCCGCGCCGCCCGTGTCGATGACTACCGCAAGATTCCGGGCGGGGAGGCGACTGTGGTCGAGGGGATACGGTCTGCGGTCGCCGTGCCCATACACGTCAACGGCCGGCTGTGGGGAGCGATCGCTGTCGGATCCTGCCAGGGGCCGCTGCCGCCCGACGTGGAGCAGCGGATGGCCGAGTTCACCGACCTGGTCGCCACCGCTGTCGCGAACGCGCAGAGCCGGGCCGAGCTCATAACCTCCCGCGCGCGGATCGTCGCGGCATCGGATGAGGCCCGCCGGCGGATCGAGCGGGACCTGCACGACGGCGCACAGCAAGGCCTCCTCGCGCTCGCACTCAGACTGCGTTCGGCGGCGGCGGCACCACACCAGAGCGAGGAGACCCATACTGAGCTCACGGACGTGGCCGCGGGGCTCGTTGACGTGATCGATGAACTGCGGGAGATCTCCCAGGGCATCCATCCAGCGATCCTGACCAGGGCAGGGCTGCGGCCGGCACTGCGCGCGCTCGGGCGGCGCTCAGCCATCCCGGTCGACATGGACGTGCGCATCGACGGCCGATTCCCTGAACCAATCGAGGTGGGCGCCTACTACGTCGTCTCGGAAATGCTCACCAACGCCGCCAAACACGCACGCGCCTCGGCCGTCGAAGTCCACGCGGAAATCTCCGAAGGCACCCTGCGGGTCTGCGTCCGCGACGACGGTATCGGCGGCGCCGACCCGCGACGCGGCTCAGGACTCGTTGGGCTGAAGGACCGTACCGAAGCGCTCGGCGGCTCCTTCTACATCCACAGCCCGGCGGGTCGCGGCACAATGGTCTGCTGCGAGCTACCGACCTCGGCCGACGCCGGGGCAGCCGGATGCGGGACCTAGCGAGTAGCTAGCTCCTGTTAGTCACCGGCCCCGTCGGAGGTGTTCTTGGCCTCCACCTTCGGTTCGTCAGTGTGCTCGAGCGCGTCATCATCCGAAGCCATGTCACCGTCGGCGTCCGTCTTGGCCTCAACATCGTCGGCAACCGGCTCGTCGTCCGTCGCCTGGGCTTCTTCCTTGGAAGCGCTGTCGCCGCTGCCACCCGCGGCGGCCGGGCCGGCGGAGATGTCTTCCTGGCCGGGCCGGCGGCGCGAGCTGATGATGAGGTATGCGACCGACAGGACGAACATGATCAGCGCGGTCCACACATTCAGGCGCAGCCCGGCGAAGTGGTTGACGGTGTCGATCCGCAGGTTCTCGATCCAGGCCCGGCCCGCGGTGTAACCCGCGACGTACAGGGCGAAGGCGCGGCCGTGGCCGAGCTTGAAGCGGCGGTCGGCCAGGATCACCAGGGCGATCACGCCGAGATTCCAGATCGCTTCGTACAGGAAGGTGGGGTGGTAGGTGGCGATGTTGGCGTACCCCGGAAGGCGGTGCGCCGCGTCGATCTTCAGGCCCCAGAAGTGGTTGGTCGGGCGGCCGTACAGCTCTTGGTTGAAGTAGTTGCCGAACCGGCCGATGACCTGGGCCAGCGCGATCCCCGGCGCCATCGCGTCGGCGACGGCGAGGAACGGCACCTTGTGGCGACGGCAGGCGATCCAGGCACCGAGCGCGCCGAAGGCGACGGCACCCCAGATGCCGAGGCCACCGTGCCAGATCTTCAGGGCGTCTATCGGGTGTTTGCCAGCGCCGAAGTACAGCTCGGCATCGGTGATGACGTGATAGATCCGGGCGCCGACCAGGCCGAAGGGAACCGCCCACATGATCACGTCGGCGAGGACCTCGGGCGAGCCGCCCCGGGCGACCCACCGTCTCCGGCCGAGCCAGTAACCGGCGAAGATGCCGATCAGGATGCAGATGGCGTAGGCACGCAGCGGCAACGGGCCGAGGTGCCAGACACCCTGGCCGGGGCTGGGAATGAATGCCGGAATGAGCACGGCGGGAAGCTGACTAGACATGGCAAGCAGGAACGCTACTCGACCGGCCCCATCGCGACCACCAACACCTGGTCACGATGGGGACTCGACGTTCAGTCGGCGCCGACGGCGGCAGTGAGGCCACTGGGGGTGAGCTGGTCGGCATTCAGCATCTTGTTATTGACGAACACGGTAGGCGTGCCGGTCACCCCACGGGCGTCCGCGGCCTTCGCGACCGACTCGAGCCATTTCGCGTAGTTGTTGTCCTGCACGCCCTGTTGGAACTTCGCGTCGATCCCGAGCTGCTTGCCGAGCTGCAGCAACTGGTCCGTCGTCCAGGACTTCTCGAAGCTCGCATACAGCTGGTTGGCGTAGGCGCGGGCCTTGCCGGCCGCGGCGGCATTGGCGAAGGCATTCGCCAGCCGAGGTGACGCGTCCGGGCTCACGAAGGCCAGCGGCCAGTAGGTAACGGTGGCAGCGCCGTCGTCCACCATCTTGTCGATGGTCGCACCGGACTGGTCCTCGAAGTCCTTGCAGTGCGGGCACCGGAAGTCCACGTACAGGTCGATGTGCGTCTTGGCGCCTTGCTTACCCACTGTGACGCCCTTACCGTCCGTGCCCGGCCCGGTGATCAGAGCCGGTTCGGGCGCGTTGGTCGCGTCCACAGTCACTGTGGAGTGACCGCGCCAGTACTGAACGCCGACGCCGGCGCCGAGGGCGAGAACCAGCACCACGACCACGATGACGCCGGCAGAGAGCCGACGCGGCTTGTGGTCGAGCAGCGGGTTGGGGGGTGTCTTGGTCTTGCTCACTACGCGGCTACTCCTGTCGAGACATATGGGTCCGATTCGAGCGCGAACTTGCTGGTCGGGCTGAGATACAGCCATCCCGCCAGCACCAGCAGCCCCACGTCCCGCAAGATCTCCTGCAGATACTGGGTCTGGCCGGGAGCGACCTGCCCGCCGCCGCCGAAGCAGCCGCAGTCGATCGCCAGACCACGAGCCCAGGCGGAGGACACCGCGGCGATGAACACCACCATGAAAATACCAGCGGCCAGGGCCGCCGCACGGACCCCGAACCCGACCACCAGGAGCAGACCGATCGCGATCTCCAGGAAGGGGAGCCCCCAGCCGACCGGCGTCTCCAGCGCAGAAGGCAGCAGCTTGTAGGCGCGAACCGCTTGCACCGCGGCCTCCGGATCATTGACCTTCAGCGCGCCGGCAACCAGCATCACCGCCCCCAGCACCAACCGGGCGGCTGTCGACACCCAGGGGCACCAGGACTTCTTCACTGGTTCTCTGCCACGAGCTTGCCGAAATCGTGGGCCAGATCGCCGATGGCCGCGTTGGAGAGCCAGATCACGGATGCCTTGTCGTCCTTGCCTATGCCCAGCACCTGTGCGCCGTGCCCGACCTCGTAACCGCCCGACGGCAGCTTCTTCATGCCCTCCACCGGTACTCCGACAGCCCCGGCGATGGTCTTGATCGACGCCAACTGACCGGTGAGCCCGACGAACGACGGGTCGAACCGATCCAGATACCTCCGGATCACCGGGCCTGTGTCGCGCGCCGGATCGGTGGTGATGAACAACATCTGCACCTGGTCCCGGACCGACTTGTCCAGCTTCGTCAGCGCCGAGGCGACATCTGCCATCACCGTCGGGCACACGTCCGGACAGTTGGTGTAGCCGAAGAAGATCAGCGTGACCGGCTTCTTCGTCGAAGTGACCAGGTTGAACTCGTTGCCGTTGGTATCGGTCAGCGACTTCGCCGGCAGTGCGTACGGGCGGTCGAGCGTCGCTCCGCGCAGCCCGTTCGGATCGCCCGCCGGGGTGCGGATGATCGCACCACCCGGATTGTCACTGGACTGGTTCGCTCCACTGCCACACCCAACCAGGGCGAGCAGGGCCACCGCGGCCAAGAGGACAGCCGCGTTCCTGGATCGACTCACAACGCGTTTAACGGGTGGCAGGTGCCGTGCGTTCCCGCCGGACACCCTCCGCGAGGCGTTCGGTCAACTCCCTTACGCCGCCCGGGCCCGCACCAGCCTCCAGTACCTTGACCAACGCCGAACCCACGATCACCGCATCCGCGTACGACGCGACGCCCGCGGCCTGGTCCGCATTCGAAACGCCGAGGCCGACCCCGACAGGCAAGGAGGTGGCGGCCTTGGTCCGGGCGACCAGCGGCGCGGCCAGCTCGGATATCTGCTCGCGCGCACCGGTGACACCCATCACGGCGGTCGCATAGACGAACCCGCGACAGGACGACGTGGTGAGCGCGATCCGCTGGTCAGTCGAAGAGGGCGAGACCAGGAACACCTTGTCCAGCTCGTTCTTGTCCGCCGCGATGATCCACTCGGCGCCCTCTTCGGGGATCAGGTCGGGCGTGATCAGGCCCGCTCCCCCGGCGGCCGCCAGGTCCCGCGCGAGCGCCTCCACGCCGTACCGCTCGATGGGGTTCCAGTACGTCATCACCAGCACCGGTACGCCGCGGTCGGCGCCGTACGCCGCAACGGCCTCGACCGTGCTGAGCACGTCACGGGTGCGCAGTCCCCCGGCGAGCGCGACCTCGGCCGCGCGCTGGATGGTCACCCCGTCCATCACGGGATCGCTGTACGGCAGCCCGAGCTCGACCACGTCCACGCCACCGTCGATCAGCGCCTTCAGTGCATCGATGGCGCCGTCGTACGTCGGGTAGCCGGCCGGCAGGTAGCCCACCAGCGCAGCGCGATGCTCGTCGTTCGCCCGCCGGATGGCAGCACCAGCGTTGCCCAGCGCAACCAGCTCGGTCATGAGTCGTCTCCGTCGATCAGGCCGAACCACGTGCCGGCCGTGTCCATGTCCTTGTCGCCACGACCGGACAGGCAGACCAGGATGGTTGCCTGTGGCCCCAGTTCCTTGGCGATCTCGAGGGTGCCCGCGATCGCGTGCGCCGACTCGATCGCCGGGATGATGCCCTCGGTCCGAGCCAGCAGCCGGAAGGACTCCATCGCTTCCGCGTCCGTCACCGGCCGGTACGACGCCCGCCCGGTCTCGGCCAGCCAGGCGTGCTCCGGCCCGACGCCGGGGTAGTCGAGCCCGGCCGAGATCGAGTGCGACTCGATCGTCTGGCCGTCGTCGTCCTGCAGCAAGTAGGAGCGGGCGCCGTGCAGGACGCCGATCTGGCCCGCGGTGATGGTCGCCGCATGCCGGCCGGTCTCGTAGCCGTCACCGCCGGCCTCGATGCCGTAGAGCCGCACGTCGGTGTCGGGCACGAAGGCGGCGAACAGGCCGATCGCGTTCGAGCCTCCACCGACACAGGCGACCGCGGCATCCGGGAGCCGGCCGAGCAGCTCGAGCGACTGGGCCCGGGCCTCGTCACCGATGCCGCGGACGAAGTCGCGCACCATTGCCGGGAACGGGTGCCCGCCGGCCGCCGTACCGAGCAGGTAGTGGGTGTCGTCGACGCTGGCGACCCAGTCGCGCAGGGCCTCGTTGATCGCGTCCTTCAGGGTCCGGCTGCCGGTCTTGACCGGGATCACCTCGGCGCCGAGCAGCTTCATCCGGGCCACATTCAGGGCCTGCCGCTCGGTGTCGACCTCGCCCATGTAGACGACGCACTCGAGGTCGAGGTACGCACAGGCTGTGGCTGTCGCGACGCCGTGCTGGCCGGCGCCGGTCTCGGCGATCACGCGGCTCTTGCCCATCCGCTTGGTCAGCAGGGCCTGGCCGAGCACGTTGCGGATCTTGTGCGCACCCGTGTGGTTCAGGTCCTCCCGCTTGAGCAGGATCCGGGCCCCCGCGACGTCGGACAGCCGGGTCGCGTCGTACAGCAGGCTCGGCGTACCGGCGTACTCCCGGAGCATCCGCTTGAACTCGTCGGTGAAGGCCTTGTCGGCCATCGCCTCCTGCCACGCCTTGGTGAGCTCGTCGAGCGGCGCGATCAGCGCTTCCGGCATGAACCTGCCGCCGAAGCGGCCGAAGTGCCCGAGCTGGTCGGGCAGCACAGCAGTCATCCTTACGCCTTCCGTGACCCTCTACGCAGAGGGCTACCGACTAGTGGCGCTGCTGGATCGCGGGATGCGCACCCGCAGCGACGAGATCGGCGACCGAGGCGCGGGGATCACGGCCGGTCACCAGGGTTTCACCGACGAGGACGACATCGGCCCCGGCGCGCGCAAATTCGATTACATCATGCGGACCGCGGACGCCGGATTCGGCCACCCGGACCACGTTGGTCGGGATCAGCGGCGCGACCCGGGCGAAGGTGGTGCGGTCCACCTCGAGCGTCTTCAGGTTCCGGTTGTTCACTCCGATCAGCTGCGCTCCGGCGTCCACCGCACGCCGGGTCTCCTCCTCGTCGTGCACCTCGACCAGCGGGGTCAGGCCGATCGACACCGCCCGCTCGATCAACGAGACCAGGGCCTCCTGGGCCAACACGGACACCATCAGCAGGGCCATGTCGGCGCCGGTCGCCCGGGCCTCCCAGAGCTGGTACGACGACACGATGAAGTCCTTGCGCAGCACCGGTACGTCGACCCGGCCGCGGACCGCTCGCAGGTCCTCCAGGCTGCCGCCGAACCGGCGCTGCTCGGTCAGCACGCTGATCGCGGCAGCACCACCCTCGGCGTACTCCGACGCCAGCGCCGCCGGATCGGTGATCTCGGCAAGGGCGCCCTTGGACGGGCTGGAGCGCTTCACCTCGGCGATGATCGAGATGCCGTCACCGCGGAAGGCCGGCATCGGGTCCTTGGCGTTGGGCATCCGCTGAGCCTCGCGCTTGAGGTCGTCCAGGCTGACCTGCGTCCTCCGCTCCTCGAGGTCCTCGCGCACCCCGGCCAGAATCTCGTCAAGAACACTCATGATGTTGGGTCCGTCCTTCAGTGGGCGGCGTGATCACTGGACCGGGCACCGAAGCCCAGCAGCTGCATCACCTTGCCGACCAGGCCGCCGGCGACGGCGATCCCGACCGAAATCCAGAACAACAGCCAGTTAGGGCCGAGCACCATCGCGATGGCACCGAGGGTGAACGCGAAGAGCACGATGACCACCGCGGTCCACGCCGCCGGGGTGCTGCCGTGCAGGCCCGCTGCGTGGGACTCTGCCTGAGCTTCTTCGGTCTCGTCCTCTACCGGCTGGTCCGCGGTCGTGTTGTCCATCGTTGGCGCGCTCCCTCTTGGTCGTCCCGTCCTATTGTGGCGGTAGCCCCCCGCAGTCAGATCGTCGGGTCCTCACCGGCGTCGATCGCCTTCCACTGATCGGCTGGTGTGACAGCTGGATCCCGCTCGTAACGCACTGTGGGACGGCGCCACCGGTGAGCCGTCAGGAGCCCCACCAGTCCCGCTGCGACCAACACAGCTCCGCCTACGAGCGCAAGCCATGGAGCTGGTCCGGTGCTCAGGTCGACACGGTCGGTGACGGCCTGGCTGAGCTCAGGACGCAACCGGCTCAGCTCGCTGAGGTCGGGACGGACCTGCAGGGCGACTCCGACCGCAGCCGCGCCCATCAGCAGGACCAGTAGCGACAGCACCCGGCGCAGCGTCGTACCGGCGAGCTTGGTGACGACGACGGCCACCACCGCCGCGAGCGCGAGCGTGACCGGGGCGCGGGTGACGGCGTACCCGGTGAAGTTCACCGCTGGGCGGCCGTTGCCGGGGTCGGCGGTCGACCAGGTCAGGTACGCCGAGGTGACCAGCAGCACGAGTGCGACCAGGGTCAGGAGATCGACCAGTCGTTGCGGGCGCATCACTGATCGCCGACGTCGACGAAGGTCCCGGCCACCGCGATCGCGTTCAGCACGGCCGCTGCCTTGCTCCTGCACTCCGCGTCCTCCGAAGCAGGGTCGGAGTCGGCGACGATGCCCGCGCCGGCTTGCACGTAGGCCGTGCCGCCGCGCAGCACCGTCGTACGAATGGCGATGGCGGTGTCCACGTCGCCGGCGAAGTCCAGGTAACCGACCACGCCGCCGTAGACGCCGCGCCGGGTCACCTCCAGCTTGTCGATGATCTCCATCGCGCGCGGCTTGGGTGCGCCGGACAGCGTTCCGGCCGGGAAGGCGGCGGTGAGCGCATCGAAGGCGGTCTTACCCGCTGCGAGCAGGCCGGTGACGGTCGACTCCAGGTGCATGACGTGGCTGTACCGGCGGACGTCCATGAAGTCGACGACCTCGACGGTCCCCGGCGCGCAGACGCGGCCCACGTCGTTGCGGCCGAGATCGACCAGCATCAGGTGCTCGGCGCGCTCCTTGGCGTCGGCCCGCAACTCCTGCTCGAGCGCGCGGTCCTCCTCCGGCGTCGCACCGCGCGGGCGGGTGCCGGCGATCGGGTGCAGGATCACCTTGTTGTCGGTGACCTTCACCAGCGCCTCGGGGCTCGAGCCGACGATGTCGAAGCCGTCCAGCCGGACCAGGTACATGTAGGGGCTCGGGTTGGACCGGCGCAGCACCCGGTAGATGTCGAGCGCACTCGCGCTGGTCTGCAGCTCGAACCGCTGCGACACGACGATCTGGAACGCCTCGCCGGCCCGGATCTCCTCCTTGGCGTACTCCACCGCATCCCGGTACTCCGCGCTCGACCGCTGCCGGTGCGGGTCCGGCTGTGCCGACCGATCCGCCTGTACGACGTACGAAGGGGTGGGCCGGGCCAGGTCCGCCTCCATCGCGTCGAGCCGGCGGACGGCATCGGCATACGAATCGTCGACACGTTCGTCGGAGTCGTCCCAGTTGACCGCGTTGGCGATCAGCCAGATCTCGCCGGTCTCGTGGTCCAGCGCGGCCAGATCGGTGGCGAGGAGGAACGTCAGCTCGGGTAGGCCGAGGTCGTCGGTCGTTGTGTCCGGCAACTTCTCCAGCCGGCGGACCGCGTCGTACCCGAGGAAGCCGACCATGCCGCCGGTGAGCGGCGGCAGATCCGGCAGCCGGGGCGTGTGCAGGATCTCCAGCGTCTCGCGCAAGGCCTGCAGCGGGTCACCGTTGTGCGGCAGGCCGACCGGCGGGTTGCCGGTCCAGACTGCCTCGCCGTTACGCTCGGTCAGCGTGGCGGCACTCCGGACCCCGATGAACGAGTACCGCGACCAGACGCCGCCGTTCTCCGCGGACTCCAGCAGGAAGGTGCCGGTGCGCTCGGCGGCGAGCTTGCCGTACACACCGATCGGGGTCTCGGCGTCGGCCAGCAGCCGGCGTGTCACCGGGATCACCCGGCGGTCCTTGGCGTACTCGCGGAAGATCTCGAGCTCGGGGGCGTTCATACGGTGACCTCGATCTCGCCGTGCTGGAAGCAGCTGCGGGTGCCGGTGTGACAGGCCGGGCCTTCCTGGTCGACCAGCACCAGCAAGGTGTCCGCGTCGCAGTCCACCAGGACCTGCTTCACGTGCTGGCGGTTGCCGCTGGTCTCGCCCTTCACCCAGTACGCCTGCCGGCTGCGCGACCAGAACGTGGTGCGCCCGCTGGTCGCCGTACGCCGGACGGCTTCAGCGTCCATCCAGCCCACCATCAGCACCTCGCGGGTGTCGTACTGCTGCACGACGGCTGGGATCAGTCCGGCCGCGTCGAAGGTCAGATCCTCGATGCTCACCGGCCCATTGTCTCCGATCCCCCGCGACCTGCCCGCACGGGTCGTCGCCGCTCCCCTTGGCTGGCAGGATACCCGCATGACGACCGCCGCCCGGATCCAATCCCTGCTGCAGACCAGTCCCCTCATCGACGGGCACAACGACCTCCCGATAGCGATGTACGAGTTGTGCGACTACGACCTGGACCAGGTCGACCTGAGCGAGTCGGTGCCGAAGTTGCACACCGACCTGCCGCGGCTGAACCTCGGTCAGGTCGCGGCCCAGTTCTGGTCGCTGTGGGTGCCGCCGGGTCCGGACGCGGTGAAGCGCACGCTGGAGCAGATCGAGTTCGTGCAGCGGCTCGTCGCCCGCTATCCCTGGACCCTGCAGCTCGCCACCACCGCCGACGACGTCGCCGCGGCCTTCGCGGATCGCAAGATCGCGTCGCTGATGGGGATGGAGGGCGGCCACTCCATCGACAGCTCGATCGGCACGTTGCGGATCATGCGTGCACTGGGCGTCCGCTACATGACGCTGACCCACAACCAGAACGTGCCGTGGGCCGACTCCGCGACCGACGAGCCGGTACTCAACGGCCTGAGCGAGTTCGGCGAGCGGGTGGTGGCCGAGATGAACCGGCTCGGCATGCTCGTCGATCTGTCCCACGTCTCGGCCGACACGATGCGGCACGCACTCCGGGTGACGAAAGCGCCGGTGATCTTCAGTCATTCCTCCGCCCGGGCGGTCTGCGACGTACCGCGGAACGTGCCCGACGACGTGCTGGAGACGCTGGCGGCGAACGAGGGCGTCTGCATGGTGACGTTTGTGCCGATGTTCATCTCCCCCGCGGTCGCCGAGTGGTTCGAGGAGACCAAGGCCATTGGCGTCGAGCGCGGCCTGGACCCGAAGAACCCGGACGACATCAACAAGCTGATGGCCGAACGGGAGGAGAGCCGCCCGGTGGCGACCGTGGATGACGTCGTGCGGCATGTCGAGCACGTCCGCGAGGTCGCCGGAGTGAACCACCTCGGCGTCGGCGGCGATTACGACGGCTGCCCGGCCTTCCCGGTCGGCCTGGCGGATGTGGCGTCGTACCCGGTGCTGTTCCGGGCCTTGGCCGATCGGGGCTGGAGCGACGAGGACCTCGCGAAGCTTGCCGGCGGCAACATCCTCCGGGTGCTCCGAGCGGCCGACGACACCGCCGCCTGAGCTCAGGCAGAGGGCGCGGGCCGGGCGCCGGGAAAGAGGATATGGCGCCCGGCCCGCGTTGAGGTGAGTTACGCCCTGGGGGCGCCGCCGTTCTCCCGGCCGGCGCCAGGTTGCGGCACCAGCAGGAACTCGACGCCGCCCTTGTCGTCGACGGACGCGTCGAGGATCTTGTCGTCGAGGGTCCCGGCGGCGTTGGGCTCGAGGAATACCCGGGCACCGCCTTCCTCAACCACCTGATCACCCGGCAGCGGCGACTCGGTCGTCGTCACGGCCAGCGACGGGTCCGCCGGGTTGTCCTGGGAAATCCGGACGCCGGCGCCCTCCGGGGCACCGTCGGCACCTGTGATGCTCTTGATCACCAGGGTTGCGTTCTCTGTCAGGGTAAGCACGACTTCTCCTAGCATCGACTGGTTGAACGCGCCCCGTGCCCGATCGCCGCAGCCGCAAACATGGCCCCGCTAGAGCGCGCTGCGCTGGGCGATCCAGCTGTCGTGGAGGCGGGAGTAGACCCCTCCCGCGGCAACCAACGCCGAGTGAGGGCCTCGTTCCACGATGCGACCGTCGTCGAACACAAGGATCTCGTCGGCTGCTTCCGCGGTGGAGAGCCGGTGGGCGATCGTCACCGAGGTACGGCCTGCCATCAGCCGCTCGAGTGCCGCGTTGACCCGGACCTCGGTGCCGGGGTCGACCGCGGAGGTCGCCTCGTCGAGCACCAGCAGGTCGGGATCGGCGATGTTCGCCCGGACCAGCGCGACCAGCTGCCGCTCGCCCGCCGACAGCGATTCGCCGCGCTGGCCGACCGGGGAGTCCAGTCCGTCCGGCAGTGAGTCGAGCCACTCGGACAGGCCCAGCTCCGTGAAGGCCGCGAGCAGTTGCTCGTCGGTCACGTCCGGACGGCCGAAGCGGACGTTCTCGGCCAGCGAGGAGTCGAACAGGTAGCCGTCCTGCGGGACCATCACCACCCGCTCGCGCAGCGAGGCGAAGGAGATCTCCCGGGCGTCGACGCCATCCAGCCGGACGGCGCCGGACGACGGGTCCATCAGCCGGGTCAGCAGCTTGGCGAAGGTGGTCTTGCCCGAACCGGTCTCGCCGACCACCGCGACCCGTCGGTGCGGCTCGATCCGGGCAGCGACGTCCCGCAGCACCAGGTCACCCTCGGGATAGGCGAAGTCCACCGAGTCGAACTCGACGGTGACCGGACCGCGCCGCTGGGTGACGCCGTCCTCGCCCGGGTCGACAACGTCCGCTGGAGTCGCGATCACCCCGAGCACCCGGCGCCAGCCGGCGAAGGCGCTCTGCGCGTCGGTCAGCACCTGCGTCGCGATCTGCACCGGGTCGGAGAAGAGCGAGACCAGGAACATGAACGCGAGGATCCGGCCCAGCGAGATGTCCCCACCGACGCCGAGCAGCACGCCGGCCGCGAGCACTCCCGCATTGGCCAGGCCGGCTGCCAGGCCGCCGATGGAGAAGGTAATCCCGGTCAGACTCTGCGCGCTGGTCGCCCGCTGGCGGTAGGCCTCGATGGAGGCGTCGATGCGGGCCTGGGTGCGCTTCTCGATCGCATAAGCGCGTACCACCTGCGCGCCGACGACCGGCTCGGCGATCGCGGACAGCATCTCGCCGACCTTCGCCCGGACCACGCCGTACGCCGCGGACATCTTCTGCTGCAGGTAGCGCAGGCTGGCGAACAACGGGATGAAGCAGATCAGCACCACCAGCGCGAGCTGCCACGAGTAGATGAACATCACCACGGTCGCCAGTAGCATCTGCCCGAGGCTGACCAGGAAGACGAACCCGCCGAACTGGAGGAACTGCGACACCGTGTCCACATCGGACGTCACCCGGCTGACCAGCGCGCCACGGCGCTCGGTGCTCTGGGTCAGCACCGGCAGGTCGTGCACGTGCCGGAACGCCTTGATCCGCATGGTCGCGAGCCCGCGTTCCGAGTTCGTCGCCAGCCGCACAGTCGTCAGGTACGACGCGAAGCCGGTCAGCAGGACACCACCCGCACAAGCCAGGCACATCCATGCCACGAACGACATGTCCGGCCCACCCGGTCCGGACAGCCCCTTGTCGATCGTCTGCTGAACAGCGATCGGTACGACGATCCGCCCGGCGGTCATCGTCAGCGCGAGCAATCCGGTGATCCACCAGCCGCGGGCTAGCTCCGGGGAGATCCGCACGCCCTGCTTCAGCGTGTCCAGCCCGCCGGCACTGTCATTGTGATCGACCCGGCTGGTCTCGGGCGCAACGGTGGTCATGCGGAGGCTCCCTTCGAATCCAGGTCGTCCAGGTCGGCATCGAGCTCGGCTTCCAGCTCGGCCTCTTCTTCTCGCCGGGCGGCGTCCTTCTCGTACGCGTCGACCAGGTCCCGGTAGGCGGCCGAGCGCCGCTGCAACTCCGGGTGCGTGCCGTGGTCCGCGATCCTGCCGTCGGCGAGAAACAGCACCTCGTCGGCCAGCGCGATCGTCGCCTTGCGGTACGCGATCACCAGCACGGTCGTGGCAGCCTCCGAGCCCTGCACCGCAGTCCGCAGGCCGGCCAGGATGCGCGCCTCGACCTGGGGGTCCACCGCGCTGGTCGCGTCGTCCAGGATCAGCAGCCGGGGGCGTCGGACCAGGGCCCGGGCCAGGGCGATCCGCTGGCGCTGGCCGCCCGACAGCGTCGTACCGCGCTCACCGACCTTGGTGTCAAGACCATGGGGAAGGGATTTCACGAAGCCGTCGCCCTGGGCGATCCGCAGCGAGTCCCAGACGTCCTCGTCGCCGTAGTCCCCGCCGAGGGTGATGTTGCCGCGGATGGTGTCGTCGAACAGGAACGCGGTCTGCGCGACCAGCGCGACCGAGCCGGCCAGCTGGTCCTTCGCCAGCACCCGCAGGTCCACCCCGTCGACCTTGACCGAGCCCTCCTCGGGGTCGACCAGCCGGGTCAGCAGGGTGGTCATCGTCGACTTACCCGAACCTGTCGGGCCGACCACGGCGACGGTCCGGCCAGGCTCGATGCCGAAGTTCAGCCCGGC
Organism: Kribbellaceae bacterium; assembly: GCA_033851055.1. Classification (GTDB taxonomy): domain Bacteria; phylum Actinomycetota; class Actinomycetes; order Propionibacteriales; family Kribbellaceae; genus Kribbella. The sequence goes on from JAWWPC010000233.1 coordinate 14,561, forward strand.
CAGTACGTCGCGGTCCGGCAGGTAGCCGAAGCGGACCTCCTCCACATCCAGACGGGCGGCTCCAGTCGAGGTGAGCTGCTCCGGGCCGTACTCCATCCCGCCCGTCGCGGTCAGCACGCGCTGCACACGGTCCCAACCGACGACCGAGCGCGGCAGCTCGCCGAGGACCCAGCCGAGAGCGCGGATCGGGAACCCGATCAGGGTGAACAGGAAGGCCACCTGGACCACGTCACCCGCATCGGCGGCGCCGGAGCGGACCCGCCCGACCCCGACCAGCAGGACGGCCAGCACACCCACCCTGGGCAATCCCTCGATCACCGGGTCGAACGCGCCGCGAGCCCGGTTCACCGCGATGTTGGCGTCACGCAGCGCGTACGTCGGCTTGGTGAAACGCTCGGTCTCGGCCGCCTCCCGGCCCAGCGTCTTCACCACCAGGGCGCCGTCGAACGATTCGTGCGCGACCTCGGAGACGTCCGCCCGGAGCTCCTGGGCCCGGGTGGCGAGCGGCTGCAGGGTGCGCTGGAAGATCACGTTCGCGACGAACACCAGCGGGAAGACCAGGCAGCCCACCGCGGCCAGCCACGGGTCCGCTGCGAACATCGCCACGGTGGCGAAGCCGAGCATGGCGATCACGCCGACGGCCATCGGCAGCGGCGCGATCGGGAACCAGGTGGACTCCACGTCCGCGTTCGCGTTGGAGAGCAGCTGACCGGTCGGGTGCCGGTGGTGCCACTCGAGCGGGAGCGTCAGGTACTGCCGGGTGACGCGCCGCCGGTACGTCGCCTGCAGGCGGAACTGCATCACCCCGGCCCCGACCCGGCGGCCGACCACGCCGATGGCCCGCAGCACCGCGATCGCCAGGAACAGCGAGATCAGCGACGCGATCGCGCCGAAGGTGGTGTCGCCCCGCTCCAGTGCCGGGCGGATCACGTGGTCGGTGGCCCAGCCTAGGCCCCAACCGTCGGCGACCGTCATCGCGCCGTACAGCATGCTGCAGAGGACTGCGACGGCGAAGACGAACGGTTCCTCGTGAATGGCAACGCGCAGGACCGCGAACCCGCGCCGGGTCACGCTCCCCTTGCTGGGGACGGTGGGCAGCGGCACGAAGAGTCCTTACCGAAGTGATGTCAGGGGCCTGTCAGGGGCATGTCATGGGCATAGCCAGCCACGCGGCTGACAACGATTGACATTCTGCCATTACCCACCGACAACTACGATCGAATTGTGACTGACTACAGCCGGGTAGAGCGGCGTGCTCTGTGTGACCTTTTCGACCAGGTCGGACCCGATCGGCCGACCCTCTGCGAGGGCTGGACGACGTACGACCTGGCAGTCCATCTGTGGGTCCGGGAGTCGGATCTGCTGGCCGGTCCGGGCATCATGATCCCGGCGCTGTCGGATACCACCGCGCGCCGGATGGCGCAGGCGAAGGCGCGCTACAGCTTCACTGAGATCGTGGACAAGGTGCGCAACGGCCCGCCGACGTTCTCGATCTACTCGTTCCCCGGCCTCGGCCACCACCTGAACACCACCGAGTACTTCGTCCACCACGAGGACGTACGCCGGGTCGATGCCGCCGCTCAACCCCGGGACTTGCCGGCCGAACAGCAGCAAGGCCTGTGGAAGCAACTCAAGCTTGGCGCGAAGGCGATGACCCGGAGGGCACCAAGCGGGCTGGTGCTGCGCCTGCCCGACGGCACCGAGACGGTCGCCAAGAAGCCGAACGATCTGGGCTCGGTCATCGTCACCGGGGAGCCGGGCGAGCTGGTGCTGTTCTGCTTCGGCCGCGGCGCTGTCTCCAAGGTCAAGCTGGAAGGGGACGCGGAAACGATCGAGCGCCTCCGCAGCACCTCATTCCGCGTCTGAAGCCTCCGCGGACTCTGCGGACTCTGCGGACTCCGCGAAGGAGCGTTCAGCAGCCTTCCGCCGCCGGTAGCGCTGGATCTGGCCGCTGATCACGGTGGTCAGCAATACGAGCACCACAGCCGCAACGACACCCTGCCAAAGCTCGTCGAACAGCGCGTAGCCGAGAAGGCCGATCGCCATGTAGACCAATGCCCACAGCGATGACGCGGTGAGATCGATGAGCGCGAACCGCCGCCACGGGTACCCGGCCAGTCCAGCAGCGAGCAGGACCGGCACCCGCCCACCCGGAATCAAGCGTGAGGTCAGCAGCACGGTCGTTTCGTGCTCGGCCAGCCGCACTCGGAGAGCATCCAGCGACGCGTTCTCGCGGAGCCAGCCGACCCGCTTGGCCAGTCCCTCGCCACCCGCGCGGCACGCTGCGTACACGATGAGGTCGCCGAGATACGCCCCACCCGCGCCCGCGATCAGTACGCCGACCAGGCCGATCGGGTGGCCGTGCGACGCGAGGACGGCGCCGGCCGAGACCGCGGCTCCGGTCGGCAGGACCGGCAGCACCGCCCCCACCAGGACAGCCCCGGCGAGTGCGAACAGGTACCACAGGTCGAAGTGGGTTTCCCCCGTCATTGATGCACCACCTCGGTCGACTCCCCCGGCACCAGCAGTTCCACCCGCACGTCAGGATCCAGTGCGGCCATCTCGGCCCGGAACCGCTCGCCCGGCGGCAGGAACAACTCCTGCTTCAACCAGTCCAGACCGATCGGCCAGAAGGTACCGAAGTGCACAGGAACGGCGACCCGCGCCCCGACCCGCCGGACCGCCTCGGCCGCCCGGACCGGGTCCAGGTGCCCTACACCCAGCGTCGGCCCCCAGCCTCCGACCGGGACCAGCGCCAGATCCACCGGACCGGCCTCGGCCGCCAGTCCGTCGTACAGGTCGGTGTCGCCGCCGAACCAGACACTGGGCGAGCTGTCGATCCGGAACCCGAGCGCGGGTCCTCGGTGGGACGACCAGGGCAGCCGGCGGCCGTCGTGCTCGGCGGTCACCGCGGTGATGTCGAGCCGGCCGATCCGCACCTGGTTGCCGGGAGCAACCTCGATGCAGCGGTCGGCGAAGGCGGCGCCGCAGTCTTGCTGGATCAGCCGGGCCGCACCCCGCGGTACGACGAACGCGGCGTCCGGCGCGACCAGCGCCAACGACGTCAGGTGCAGGTGGTCGGCGTGCAGATGCGACACCAGTACGGCGTCACAGTCGCCGGCCTCGGCAGTCGGGGCAGGCCCACGCCGGCGGCGCAGATGAGCGATCCGCGATGTCAGCACAGGATCGGTCAGCAGCCGGGTCCCCAGGTGCTCGATGGTGGTGGTGCTGTGGCCCCACCAGGTGATCCGCACTCAACCCTCCTGCACCACTGCAATGTCTGCGGCCTCTGTGGCGGTGACGTCCTTGCGCTGGCCGAGCTGGTCCAGCCAGCCGATCAGCAGGTCGTGCACCGCGTCGGAGCCTACGGGTGGTTCCTCGACCACCCAGCGCCGAGGGTGCACCAGCACCGCGTCGGTCTGCCAGCCGCCGAGGCCACCGTGACAACCGACCAGCTCCTCGAACGCGGCCACCTCGTTCGTGTGCTCGTCCAGCCGGCTCACCACCACGACGTCGCCGTTGTGCGGCCTCTCCGCCTGTCGCAGCATCGATACCGCCGCCAACGGCCCGTACGCCGACAGCGGGTCGACGCCTTCCACCTGGCCGGAGCGCAGCACGTGCACTCCTGCCCGGCCGATCGCCACCGGCCCCTCGGCCAGCGAGTCCACTACGACGAACCCGACACCCGGATGGGTGGCGAGGCCCGGTATCAGCTTCGGGTGCAGGGTCTCGAGCTCCTCAAGCGGCACCCGACCTGGAGTGGTCGCCAGGTAGATCAAGGCCAGGTTGCCGGACGCCGTGACTACCACCTGATTGTTTGAGCTGGCAGCCGGTTCGCTGTCTGCCGGGCCGAGCTCGACCTCACCGCGCGGAGCGTTGCCCCTCAGTGCCCGGCGGGTCACCGAGCCGGCCACGCTATGTCGCAGGCTGAGCTCGGTCAGGAACGCGTTCACCGGGCCCCAGCCCTCGGACCGCCCGGTCGCTGTGAGCGGCTCCGTCGTGGTGTCGACCAACTCGTCCGCCACGTCGGTCAGCGTCCGGCCGTACCGCTGCAGGAAGGTCGACCCCTGACTCTGGCCGTGGTCGGACAACACCACCATCTCGTAGGAGTGCGGAAGCATGTCGATGATCCGCTCCAGTGCACCGAGCACCCGGTCGAGGCCTTCCAAAGTCTGCAGCGACTCGGGCCGGGTCGGGCCGGCGTGATGCGCCACCTCGTCGTAGTCGATGAAGTCGCAGTAGATCACCGGGGTGCCTTTGAGCAGCTCCTCGGTGATGAGCGAAACGTTGAGGTCGCGGAGCAGCACGTTCGAGATGGCTCGCAGGAAGATGTACGAACCGCCGCGCTTGACCCGTGGGACCAGCTGGCGGCGGCGCTGCCGACGGGCCTGGAACAGCTCCTTCACCATCTCGGCGACACACAGCACGAGACCGCGGGCAGCCCCCTGCGGGCTGGTGAAGAACCGCACATAACCGCCGCTCCGGCCGGTCGGCAACGCGGCCCGGCTGAAGACCAGCAGTGAGGTGGGAGCGTCGCCCGACCAGTTGTTGCTGATGCTCGCCCCGCCGTCGGCGAGCAGGCCGCGGCCGGTGGACATCCGGGCCTCGATCTCCATGGCATCGCGGGCACGATTCGTCACCATCACCCGGCCGGTCTTCTTCTCGTACCAACGGAACGCCGGGATCTGCCCCGAGCCGCCATGCAGAATGCCCGCCTGGCTGGCCGGCGTGGTGGCCGGTACGCCGGTGTGCCAGCTGACCATCGAGTGGCTGCCGTTCCGGATCCAGCCGCCGAGATGCGGCAGGTTCCCCGACATCACCATCCAGTTCAGCAGCGGCGCTGAGAGTCCGTCCAACTGGATGATCAGCATCCCGGTCTTCGGCGCGGCCTGGATCCGGCGGGCGCGCCGGCGGACTCCGCGGATCACCTCGGTCATGTAGGCGTCGTCGCTGCCGGCGTAGGCGATCCAGCCCACCAGGGCGCTGACCGACGACATCACGATCGACACCACCACCGCCGCCTGGATCCCGCCGTGCAACTGCACGCCCGGATCCAGGGTGACGCCGAGATAGACGACGGCGAACTGGGACAGCAGCCCGCCGACCAGAACTCCGACCGACCCGATCAGTACGGCGATGCTGGCCAGCAGCCACCGCACCAGCAAGCCGATCACCGCCAGCAGGACCACCAGGCGGAACACCGGCAGGGTTCCGTCGCTGCTGATCTGCGGCAGCAGCCAGAAGGTGATGATGAGCGAGACCAGCGATGCCAGGCCACCGGTCAGCATCGACTGCAGGCCGGTTGTGGTCCGGCTCAGGTCGCGCCAGATCGGCAACCGTCGCCTAGGCCGCTTGCCGGATACCGGCTCTGGTGGCTTGGACATGACTCCCCGTCAGTACGTTGTAATGCCCTGAGCCTACGAGGCCCGGGCCCGCCCGCCCGGCACCGCCATTCAACGGAGGGCCGCTCGCTCCCAAGGGTCGACCAAATCGTCTGCGGGCCTGCCGGGTGTTTCCTGCTCGGCGCCGTATCCAGCCAGCAGTTCGGCGACATCGTCGAAGGGTTGCCAGCGCTTCCTGTCTAACGGCTCTCGCACGTCCATAGCCTGCACGATAGAGCGCCCTGGAACGGCATTCGCCTGATTTTGAGCGGACATCCCGCGGCTGATCGCTGGACCGCAGGGGTTCAGGGATGGAGACTCCGTGACAGTAGGTGTCCGCCTGATCTCGAGGAGTTTCTCTTGAAGTTCTCGCTCAAGCTGTTCCGTTCGCCGCGTGGGGTAATCGCGGCCACCGCGGCCGTCGCCGCAGCGGCCGGCCTGCTGAGCCAGTCGGCTAGCGCGCCGGCCGCTTCACAGCTCAACCAGGCCGCGCAGGTCACGCCGTTGCAGCAGCGGCTCGACACGCTGCTGGCCGACTCGCGGTTCAAAGGTTCACAGGTCGGGTTGGTGGTGCGTGATGCCACCACCGGAGAGACGCTCTACGATCGGGGCGGATCGACCCGTCTGCTGCCCGCATCGAACACCAAGCTGTTCACGTCGACCGCCGCCATGCACACTCTCGGAGCCGGCTTCCGCTTCCACACCGACGTACTGGCGACTGCTCCCGTCCACGGCGGGAAGCTTGAGGGCGACCTCTACCTCAAGGGGTACGGCGACCCGACCGCGCTGGAATCCGATTATGTAGCCCTGGCCAAGCAGGTCGCTCAGTCCGGCGTGAAGCAGATCAACGGCGACCTGATCGCCGATGACACCTATTTCGACAAGACCCGGCTCGGCGACAGCTGGGCATGGGATGACGAGCCGTACTACTACTCGGCCCAGATCTCCGCTCTGACACTGGCACCGGACACCGACTACGACTCCGGTACGGCGATCGTCGACAGCGCGCCCGGAGCGACCGTCGGAGCGCCGGTCAAGCTCACCCTGGTGCCGGCCAACGGCGTGGTGAAACTGGTCAGCACCGCGAAGACCGGCCCGGCGGGTTCCGCCAACACGTTGAACATCGAGCGGGATCACGGCACCAACGTCGTCCGCGTCACCGGTTCGGTCCCGGCCAACAACACCGGCGGCCAGGAATGGGTCACCGTCTGGGAGCCGCCCCTGTACGCCGCGGACGTTTTCAAGCGCGCACTGGTTGCTGAGGGCATCCAGGTGGACGGCCACATCCGTACCGCGGCCGCGCCGGTCGCTACCGCCCGCCGGCTGGCCCGGGACGAGTCGATGACCGTTGGCGAGCTGATGAACCCGTTCCTCAAGCTGTCGAACAACATGCACGCCGAGACCCTCGTGAAGACGATGGGTGCAGAGGCCGGCAAAGGCGGCAGTTGGTCTGCCGGACTGGGCGTGGTCACCGCTTACGCGAAGAGCGTGGGCGTGGACGTGTCGACGATCCGGCTGTCCGACGGCTCCGGCCTGTCCCGCAAGGTGAACGTCACCGCGGACAGTGTCACTAACATCCTGCTCGCGGCGCAGCAGGAGCCCTGGTTCCAGCAGTGGTACGACGCGCTGCCTATCGCGGGCAACCCCAACCGATTCGTCGGCGGCACCCTGCGCAGCCGGATGGGTGGCACCCCAGCGGCGAACAACCTGCACGGCAAGACCGGGTCGCTGACCGGCGTCACGGCATTGTCGGGCTACGTGACGAACAAGGACGGCCGCAAGCTGGTCTTCTCGATGATCTCGAACAACTACCTCGTCAGCCCACGCTCGGTCGAGGACGCGGTCGGCGTCACGCTGGCCTCGTGGACCGACCAGGCCGCGGTCGCGGCGATCACACCGGACACCACCCAGTCGTCCCAGGCGGATGACTGCGGCGAGTGGGTCAAGGCCTGCTAATCCGTTAGACAGTACGGCGGTGCGCTTCCACCATGAGTTCATGCAGCCCACCGCCGTACTGCCCGGCGCATACACCGTCCGGCCACTGGAGCATGGCGATGCCGAGGCGCTCTTCGAGCTGATCTCGGCGTACAACCTGGCTGTAGTCGGATTCGCGGACTGCACGCTGGACGACATCGCCGACAATCTCGCCGAACCCGGCTTCGACTGCGAAACCGATGGCTGGCTGGTGCTCGCCGCTGGCGGTCGAGCAGTCGGGTACGCAACCACCTTCGGCAAAGGCGACCGACAGGTGATCGACATCGACGTGGTCTCGCGAGATCCCGCGGCCGCCGACTGGTTGTTCGAGCAGACCCTGCGGCGTGCTCAGGAGATGGGCCATGCCCACGGTTATACCGAGATCACCGTCGACGCCGGCATCTATCGTGCCGACGACCTCCTGCGCACGCTGTTGTCGAATCGCGCCTTCATCGCCAGTACGACGTACCAGCGGATGCAGATCGATCACCTCGGGTCGATCTCCGCACCCGAACAGCCGGTGGGCGCGGTGATCCGCCGCGGCGCACCTGACGATGCCACCCGCCGGACAGCGCAGACCGTACTCAACGAGTGCTTCCGCGGCCAGTTCGGCTTCGTCGCCCGCCCGTACGACGAGTGGCACGAGGCGCGCGAGATTCGCTCCACCTTCGACTGGTCCCAGCTCACCACGCTCGAGATCGATGGCCGGGCGGTCGCCATCCGCGAGTGCAGCGACGACTTCATCGCGAGCGAGAACTGCGGCTACATCGGCCGGCTAGGGGTCCTCGAGGAGGCGCGCGGCCGTGGCCTTGGCAAGTTCCTGCTGCGGGATGCGTTCGCGCTCGACGCAGCCGCCGGACGCAGCGGCACGATCCTGCACGTCGACACGAACAACCCCACTCCTGCGCTCGGCCTCTACCTCTCGGTCGGCATGACCGCCACCCTCGCCATCGACGTCTGGCGTCGCGTTCTGCCGGTCGAATAACGCGTTCGACAGCACGCCGCCACTATCGCAGGATGTGCAGATGCCGAGCGCCACAGCAGTCCCAGACGGATTCAAAGTCCGGCCACTTCGACTCGAGGACGCGGAGGCGATGCTCGCGTTGGAGTCGGCGTACAGGCGTGCGCTGGTTGGAGTTCCCGAGATCTCGCTCGCGGAGATCCGCGGTCAACTGTCCGAGCCGGGGTTCGACCCCGGCAAGGATGCTTGGGCCGTCTTCGGCGAGTCGGGCGACTTCGTCGGCTACGGCGGAGCGATGGGCCAGGGCGGGTACGAGCGGATCGGCATCAACTTCGTCTCGAGCGAACCTGCCGTGGCCGCTTGGCTGCTCGAGCAGGCGATGGAGCGGGCCCGTCAACTCGGCCGCGATCACGGCCATGACGAGATCAACGTCGGAACGATGGTGTTCCGGGAGGACGTGCTCCGCGCCGGTATCGCCGCCGAGCACGGCTTCGCTCTCGAGACGACCTACAACAGGATGCGTATCGATCACAGCGGACCGGTCGCGGTGCCGGCAGTTCCAGCGGGAACCGTACTTCGGCGAGGTGCACCCGACGACGCGACCCGACGGCGGGCCCATCGGGTGATCGAAGCTTCCTTCCGCAGCCAGCCAGGTGCCGAACCACGCCCATACGACGACTGGGTCCAGTCGCGCGAGAACCGATCCACCTTCGACTGGTCCCTGGTCAGCGTGCTCGAGGCCGACGGCCAGGCAGTCGCGGTGCGGGAATGCAGCAGCCAGTTCCTTCAGAGTGACAAGTGTGGCTACGTCGGCCGGCTCGGCGTACTGGAGGAGGCGCGCGGGCGCGGGTACGCCAAGTTCCTGTTGCAGGACGCCTTCGCCCTCGATGCGGCGGCCGGGCACGCCGGCACGCTCCTGCACGTGGACGCCAACAACCCCACCCCGGCCGTCGCCCTCTATCTCGCTGTCGGCATGCGGGTGACGACCTCAGCCGACGCCTGGCGTCGCCCCCTCGCCACAACCGTCTTTGCGTAAGCCGCGCCGTAACAATCGGTGCAGTGATAGACACTGAGAGATCTGAGAGATTACTCTCGAAACATGTCTCTCACGAATCCGTACGGCGACTTCGAGGTCACGGATCCGCAGGCGATGCGCGCGCTCGCCCACCCGGTCCGGCTTGCGGCGCTGAGCTACCTGCAACGGAACGGGCCGGCCACTGCCACCCAACTCTCCGAGCATGTCGGCGCCTCCCCGTCGGTGACGAGCTGGCACCTACGGCATCTGAGTACCTTCGGCCTGGTCAGCGACGGGCCTCCGCCGGGCGGAGGGACCGACCGGCGGCAGCGCTGGTGGCGTGCCGTCGCCCCGGGCTTCCGGTTCGAGATGCCGGACACTCCCGACGGCAGGGAGGCCGGGCGACTGCTCCGAGCGGAGATGCTGACCCAGGCCATCAATGCCGCCCACCAATGGCTGGCAGAGATCGAGCCGGAACTCGACGCCGCGTGGAGTGGACAGGCGGGGTCCGCGAACACCCGGATCCGCGTCACTCTCGAGGAGGCCCAGCACCTCGAGGACGCGATCGAGGAGTTGTTCGCGCCCTACGTTCAGCGGGGCGACGCCGATGCCCCGCCGGACGCGCGCGGCGTACGGATGATCCGCCTGGCACTGCCCGAACGAGCAGACTCGTGAGGGCGCCGGCCGCGACCAGCCTGTGGCGCGATCGTCAGTTCCGGACCTTCTGGTCGGCGCAGGGCGTCTCGGAGTTCGGCGATCGGATCACCGAACTGGCACTGCCGCTGATAGCGGTTACGTTGCTCAACGCCTCTCCTGGCGAGGTCGGCTTACTCACCGCCGCGGTCTGGCTGCCGAACCTGGCCTCGCTGTTCATCGGCACCTGGGTCGACCAGCGCCGGGACAAGCGCCCGTTGATGGTCGCTGCCGACCTGAGCCGGATGGTGGTGCTGCTGTCCCTGCCAGCGGCGTACTGGCTGGATCTGCTGACGCTCGGCCAGTTGTACGCGATCGCGATCCTGGCCGGTACGGCGCACGTCGTGTTCAACACCGCGTATGCGTCGTTCTTCGTGCGGCTTGTATCCCAGGACCAGTTCCTCGAGGCCAACAGCAAGCTCTCGGCGACGAGGTCGATCTCCTTCATGGCCGGACCGGCGGTCGGCGGCCTCCTGATCCAGTGGCTGACAGCACCTGTGGCGATCCTGATCGACGCCGCCTCGTTCGCGTTCTCTGCAATCCAGGTCAGCCGGTTGCGGACGCCGGTCGCAGAGCCGGACCCAGCCACCGAGTCACTTCTTCGGAGAGCGCGGACGGGCATGGGGTACGTGCTACGGCACCCCTACCTGCGGTCCAGCCTCGGCTGCGCGACGACAGTGAACTTCTTCAACTTCATCGGCTCCGCGCTGCTGGTTCTCTATGCGAGTAGAAACCTCGAACTGTCCGCCGGGACGATCGGGGTCGCGTTCGGCATCGGCGCTTCCGGCGGTCTGATCGGAGCTCTTGCGGCCGCACCGCTGACCCGCTTGATCGGTGCCGGCCGGCTGATCGCCGTCGGAGCCGTGGTTTTCCCGGCGGCCATCGCCCTGGCGGCCTTCGCGTCGGGCCCGGTCTGGGTACGCGCGACCGCACTCGCCGCCGCCGAGTTCATCGGGGGCTTCGCGGTGATGTGCTTCGACGTACCGCTGAACGCGTTGCAAGCAGCGGTGATCCACGACCAGATGCGAAGCCGGGTGTCAGGCGCGTTCAGCAGCATCAACTACGGTGTCCGCCCGCTCGGCGCTGTCGTCGGTGGTTTGCTCGGTACCTGGCTCGGGGTACGCGAGACGCTGCTGATCTCATCGGCCGGCGGATTGCTGGCCGTTCTCTGGCTGGTCCGCTCCCCGATCATCCGGGTCCGCGACCTGAGTGGACTCCAACCACCGGACTGAA
>JAWWPC010000310.1:0-7328 GCA_033851055.1 Kribbellaceae bacterium
ATAATATATAAGAATTATATCATATCTTAAGTGGCGCATTGCAATATTCGAGGAAACCCCCCCTCTTACCGAAAAGGGTAAACCATAACACACGTGACGACCCTCCCTCTAGAATTGACGCGCAACTAAAGAGCGACCGAAACCTATAGAAAAAAGGGCCTATTCGCATGCGATTCATTTTATATACCATTGCGCTTTTATAATATATAAGAATTATATCATATCTTAAGTGGCGCATTGCAATATTCGAGGAAACCCCCCCTCTTACCGAAAAGGGTAAACCATAACACACGTGACGACCCTCCTCTAGAATCGACGCGCAACTAATTTATCCTTCTGCTTTCAGACGTCGATTCGGCCGCATTTGGCCATCTTTTACATAGCTAATAAGAACAAAGAAATAGTGTAAAATCTTAAGTACAATAAAGTAGGTAAAATAAACGCGATATATATATATGTATTATATACTTACTACAATAAGTTGGAATGTAATAAGCGATTCGTAGACAAATAGGCTGTAAACCACAATCCAACCGTGTATTGTATCGCTCTAACTAGAGAGCGTATCACGTGCTTCACGTGATCTCCTTACGGCTTAGACGCGGCGATTGCCCCCACCTATTTGAATAAGATTCTAGTCTACTTGTCAATTAACCAACTTCAACAGAGCACATACTATATTTAGAGAAACGTACGAGCAAGCAGCCAATCTAAGAATGCCCCGACCGCGATTATCATCAGTTGAGCGCCGCAAGCGTGCCGTTGAGCGAACAAACCACTGGCGGCAGAGAGTGGCTTCCCAGCCTAGTACCCAGTTGAATAGCCAGACGATAGAGGAAGCCTCAGCTTCTACACACCGATTTATAGCTAGTAATTTGTCTTTAAGCCAAGAAAGCCCTATTCCAAATCAAGTTACGAGACAGACACAGAGTAGGGCTCTATTCGATGCGAGCTCAAATCACGCTAAGAGTGGATCGTCAACCATTCCTAGACAAGGTAGTGTCGAATCGAGTGGAGGGAATGAACGCCAAGCAAGGGAGGAAAATATAATTCACGACCAAGACGATAACGAACTGGTCGTAAATAACCTACGGTTAGTCGCCCTACTAGCAACAGGTGGCACGGTTCTAATAATATACTAGTAGGAGAACAGCGTCTAGTGTAGATAGGACGTTTGGATTGGCAGCACTCTCCCTTAGAGATGACAACTTAGGCACGAGAGATAGCCAGGCAAGGAGCGAAATAGTTGAGGACTATACGCAGGACGAGGAGCAAACAATTGCAAATAACGAGCAAGAGCACTACGAGCAAGGAGCAGAAGGGCCGCTTTCCGGTGGCGAATCGGCTACGAGGAGCAGCCAAGACGAGGAAGAATCTGCAGTAAGGGGTAGCCAAGACGAGGAGGAATCTGCAGTAAGGGGTAGCCAAGACGAGGAGGAATCCGCCATCGAGGGGAGCCAACACGAGGAGGAATCTGCTGTCGAGAGCAACCAAGATGAGGCTGAGCCAAGAGTAAATAGGCAACGAAGTGTAGACCGACAGAGACCGACTACGGCCCTTGCGAGCAACAGCAATAGGCACGAATCAGCTACAGAAAGCGATCGATACGAGGACGAATCGACTACAGATAACAGCCAAGCCGATGAGGAATCAGTCGCGGAGGGTAGCCAGACTGAAGACGAAGAAGAAGCGATTGAAGCTTCACCCGAGACACAGCCAGAGGTAAAGGGCGTCCTTACCTTACAATTACAGTTCACGTCTAATAGAATACTGGCTATAGATTGATATCGCTAAAGAGTTCGCACAGCAACTTATCCAGTTCCACGGCTGTAGTGAAGAACGGCATAATACGCTCCTGACTCAGCGCTGCCTAGGTCATGGTTTAGGTCGGTGTAGCTTTAGTCTTAATGATTACTGGGACAAGGCTCTACCAAAATCAGGCCCTTTTCCGGTCAATATACACTCCATGACTACACGTAGCCAATTTAGGGAAGCAGAAGAGCCTGATTGGCGTTTTATATTCGAGGGGCTAGAAACAAGAGACACGACCCAGCAGCAGATAGACAGCAGAGAGCCAAGGAACCGCGAGCAAATAGACACCGAAGCGGACACGAGTCGACAAATAGACAGCAGAGACACTACCTACGAAGCTACGAACAGTAGGGCTACAGTAAGTGAGGAGGACACGAGCCACGAGCAAATAGGGCACGAAGAGGTCGCGGACCTACAGGAAGAGCCTTATAAAATATGCCTGAACTGCTCTAGAATGCGCCCATATAGCTATGAACTGAGCTACGATATCGACAGCTGTCTTGGCTTTGCTAAGAGTCTTGGCTTTGCCCGTCAAGGGTTACATCTGAACCTATTCCCTAGCTTCCAGTCGAATATCCAGACCAACCTCCATCTTTATACAACTGCGTATCATGATAAAGGTCAAGGCGAACGAGAGATCAATGTGAAGCTTCATAAGGTTCCCCATTACTGTCTTGGACGATTATATGGCCACGAAGACATTAACGTCTATATTTTCTTTCCTCGTATGTACGACCCGAATAAGCCGACAAACTTCCCTGGGAAAGCTGCTATGCAGGACGCTAATCTACTCCAAATATGGACCGATTCGATCCTGCTTCCTGCACTCTTCAAATCCACTCCGGCCACTACTCGCCAGCATTATCCAACCTCATGGGCAAATGCAGAGCAGCGAGCCCGAGCTAAGTACCGAGAGGGGATTGCTTCTAACGAGGCCGATAATAATACAACTCGCCAGCTTTCCTTAAGCTTCCAAATCAACCCTAGATTCCTAAAAAAGATCTGGACTGACGTTACACGGCGGCTTCGACGACGTGAAAACAAGATATTTCGTGGCGCTCAACTCTTTTTTAGTAGCAAGAACACTAAGACTCGCTTTGGGAATGCAACACTTAAAGACCTCTGGGACGATTTTAATAGTTTACTCTTAGCTACACTTGACTTTACTTACCTAGACCGAGACAGGGTCTGGATTGACCTTAGCAAAGAGGTCTGCGGTGGCAATTATTCACAGAGTAGTGAGCGACTCGGAGCCGGCCGGCCGCCAAGTCCAGCAGGTTTACCTTACCAGAAGCAGCCAACTTGTTACCTATACCGTACCTGTTGCCAAGAGAGTCTTGCGCAATGGGCACTCTTAGGAGAGAAGAAGAGCTCACGTAAAGCAACTTTTTACCCAATATCTATGCTACGGGACGCCGCCAATTTAACGATGGAGATGTCCCGAATATCTCTAAAGAGGCAGGCTGGTTGGGTCTTTAGCCAAACCTATAATAGCGTTAAGGAAATATACGACTATGCTAAGACGAAGCCATTTGGTAACCGATTCTTAGAGCGATTAGCATGGGATTCAGAGATTGCAAAGATGATTCGTCAGCAAGGAAAGCATTTTACAGTTACACCTCAACAGGCAACGAAGAGCTATGTAGAGAGTAAAACCCGCCTATTCGATGCCTTTAAGGAGGCTAGGCATATGTCATACGGCACCCGGGAGGAGCATCGTATCTCTCTTACATTCTTTAATCAAGTTATAGACCACCTCCAAGCAACACATGACTGGGATGATGACCCTCCATTTGACGCAAGACTATTTACATATACTTGGGTCCTCCCAGCTCACGACTATATCGACTATCTTCTCCTTAATACAAACAAATTCCTTCTAGCTATCGAGTGGATCCTCGCTCATGAAGAACCTGATCGGATTAGCTATGAGCACTGTAAGGTAGTAACTATGCTACTTCTCGCACTCCCATTCGCATTCGATTCGGGGCCGGCTAAGCGCCCGGCCGAGATCTGGCAGACTAAGTTTGAGCGACGGAAAGGTGGCAAAGTAGTCCTCGGGATGGGCTTGAATGAGACCCTCCAACGCTCCGGTTATGCAAGGTTCCTTCCTCGAATTGACTGGAAAACCCTTGAGTTTCTCCCAGAAATTGCACACGATATATCACTAAGTAGTTCTATACTAAGGGACTCTTACCGCAAGAACTGGGCTGGAGTCAAGCACGCTAAAGACGATCTTAGTCGACTTGAGTGTGCTGGAACGTGGCTTAGACTATACCGAAAGACAGAACTAGAAGGCTTCGTCATAGGCTTTATTCTTGTCCTCCTTATGCGCTCATATCGCAAAGAAGTCTTCTCTCATCTGAAGCCCTATATCTTGCCAACGTCTGCCGAACAGGCTGCAAATGGGGATCTGATGCTTTGCTATTCGATTCTTAAAGAGCACTGTCCTACTTTGTTCACAGATGATAATAGTGTCTCTATTGTTAACGTTAGGCGATCGAAATTTAAATCACCATGGCTAATAGCCTCCTTTATATGGGGTTTCGATGATCAACAGCGACGCGACCGGTGGGAGAATGCCCCATTTCGAGTGCTATATAAGCGGGCAGTTGAGCTTATAAATGATCACGGTTATTTATACGACAAAACAGAGTTTCACAAGATAACCCTTCTATATTTCCTCATTACTCACTGGCTATTCCCCTACCCTTCGAGTACGAAATTTGTCCAAACTACCCACGAACGGAGGATTATGTGGACAGGAACCTGGAGTAATAAGATGTATGCTGCACCGCTTGTTTCAGACCAGACTTATACTCTTAATCGTCCTCTAAATGGGCGTGAGCAGCTATGGCCTAACCGGCCATTAGGTGGACGTGATAGGCTTAAAAGCCTTCAAGAGGTAATTCGTCGAACTGGGACCTGGCGGAGTCTCTATCCTGAGTCTAGACCTTATCAGGAGTGTAACCCCTCCGATCTAGTGGGCCAGTATATCTCGTTCAATGAGAGCGTAGCAGCAATAAGCATAACGCTTGAGGAAATGTTTAAGGTCTGGAAAGAGCTGAATCAGGTACCGAGCGAGGGCGAAGAGTAAGACATGTATACCATCTTAGCCAACCGTTTAAAGCTAATGAGAGACTAGATAGTGAACAATTCAGGGCCGACAAGGGACTTGGTAGCAGCTATAAAGCTCTATGCTAGCGTCAAAATGGCCGTCGAGTCGTTCTCGAATCGGTGCCTAGTAGAGACCACATGACTCGCAACTACGACACTAGGTAGGCTCTTTCGCCCTATAGCTCTTGGCCTAACTAGAAACTTACAAACCCAACTCTTTACAGCAAGCTTCGTGCTCTTACTGATAGTACGGGCACGATTCCTGCTATAATCGAGTCTAGCCCGCTAGGCAATCGTGTCTAACAAGCCCTCAACTTAGCACCTATTCATGACGAGCGAGCGGGGCCAGGCACGGCGGCGTCAGCTAGGCGGGCTAGGTCGGTGTCTGAGATGCCGCCGTCGAGGTCGAGCAGGTGGGCGCGAGTCTGCTCCGAGTCCTGCTGGATGGAGTGCAGGGCGGCTTCCCGGTCGCGGGCTATGAAGAGCTGGTGGGCGCCGGTGGTATCGGTGAAGGAAAGGGCGTCGGCGTGCCGTTGGTCGAGGACGGACAGGAAGAACTGGAGGTAGTCGCGGGGCGCTGTAGGGCGCGGTGTCCGTGTCGGGGAGGGCATCGCGTATGGAAGGGTTGAAGATTCTAGGAGGAGGAGGAAGGGGGAGGGAGAGGGTTGGTAGGTCGGTGCCGTCGGCGGGAGGAGGGGGGGGGGGAAGGCGGTGAGGCCAGGTCTCTAGATCCGGCGGCCCTAGAGAGGTACAGGGGTAAGCGAGGCCTCGCGAGTGGGCCACGGCACGGGAGCCAGGCACGTAGCTACTGCAGGGAATATACTGTATATTACACACTGGACGGGCTGGCTGAAGACGTAGTACGAGCGAGAGGAGGGGTGTCAAGTGCCGTTTTGGATACATCTCACTACAGACGTGGCCCGGCGAGCCGAGTGATAAAGGGGGCGTCAGTTGCAATCGGGTTGTAGACTCTGAAGTGTATGCCACAGAGTTTAGCAAGACTGGATAGGCTTATACTGTTGGTCTATATAGCCAGGTAATAACAACGGGGTTGATTACACTTAGATAGGGCAGCTATACAAAGTAGGGTTCGGGTAGGCCGAGGGTTTTCAAAAGTCGAGTTCATTTAAATTAATACCGGTTTTGAAAAGTAGAGTTCATTTAGACAAGGTCATCCTCCGAGTAGTAATCATATAACGAATTTTAATCTAGAGGATTGTATATAAAAGAGCAGTAGAACCCCATCTGTAGTAGAGTGCGAGGGTGTGAAGAAGAGGGGGGGGGTTGGCATTGACGGGTTATGTAAGCCGGCTGTCGCGTTATGTACACGGTTCACCCAACTTTTCGGAGAGCGCGACCGATTCGCCATCCCAACCATTATCATGACTATAATAGAGCCATTTGTTTACCTGCCCGAATACCGGGTCGTCGTGTGTACAAAGTGCAAATATGGGATGTCGGCTGGCAGTGTACGGACACATTTAGCTGGCCGGCAACCCGGCATATTGGATGACGAGAAGGCTTCCATTGCTGAGGAGATATCCAATATCCCAGGTATTATTCAAGACGAGCAGGAATTAGATGGCTTCCAGTTCCCCAGCCCGGCGACCAAGGCTATATTGGAGTTGGCGGAGCCCAAGACGGATGGGTTGGGATGTAAGATGTGCTAGCACGTCAGCCGGCAGCGACAGAAGATCTGGGAGCATTGTCGGCGTGAGCACGGCTGGAGCAACAAGGGTTTGTAGTAATATTGCAGTTACACATAGTATAGAGTAGAGTTCATTTGAATTGGGTGAAAAGTAGATTTCATTTGAATCAAAAGGCCGAAAGTAGGGTTCATTTAGAATAAGAAGGCCAGAGAAGCAGAGTTCATTTGAATAGAGGTCGTTTGAATCGGGCGAAAAGTAGAGTTCATTTAAATTAAAAAGGCCGAAAGTAGAGTTCATTTTAAGCAAGCAAGAAGCGATGCGGTTAAAAAAGGTGTATATAGCCGGTAAACAAATCCCAAGTAGGGCGATAGGTCATTCAATGTGACCAAGAGGCATTAACACGACCCCAGATAAGGCAGTAAAGATGACATAGATCCAAGAGGGAAGAGTTGAAGCCAGAGGGTGTCAAAGAGAGTAATAGATAAGGCCACAGTAACATAGGCAACGTAGTATAATAAGACAAGCCAATATAGAGAGTAGTCATAAACGGCGGTTGTACTTGAGGAAAGGGGTTGAGCGGGAGGGGGCCAGTATTAGAGTCCAATACCAACAGATATATCACGACACGTTTATAGCCGTCGTGAATATTTTATATATTAGGGAGTGCCAGTGGGAGGGGGCCGGCAAGGTCCGGGGCCAGTGGGTAGATATAGTTTTGGATATAAAGCCAGGCAAGGGCGAACCCGGGAA
>JAWWPC010000296.1:0-2991 GCA_033851055.1 Kribbellaceae bacterium
CTGGATCGCTTCTGGCAGAACACCAGGCGCTGTGTCGGCTGGGACGTGCAGTACTTCGGCACCGTCGAACCCCAAAAACGCGGTGCCCCGCACTTCCATGCCGCGATCCGCGGAGCCATCCCCCGCGCCGAGCTGCGGGCGATCACCGCGGCGACCTACCACCAGGTCTGGTGGCCAGTGCACGACCGTCTCCGCTACACCGACGGACGGCTGCCGGTTTGGGACACACGCGCCAAAGCGTTCACCGACCCCGACACCGGGACACCGCTGCCCACCTGGGACCAGGCGTGCGAGGAGCTGACCGAGCCCGCTCACGTGGCGCGGTTCGGGGAGCAGGTGCACGTCAAGGGCATCCTAGGTGGCACTGAGGAGGCAGATCGCCACGTTGGCTACCTCACGAAATACCTAACCAAGAGCATCGGTCAGGCTGCTGGGCTCGGCGAACACGCCACCGATGCTCACCGCGACCATCTCCGCCGGTTGCACGCCGAACTCTTGATCACCCCTTGCTCGCCGCGTTGCCCCATCTGGCTGCTCTATAGCATCCAACCCCAAGGCGCCCGGCACTCCATGACACCCGGACACTGCAAGGGCAAAGCCCACCAACCTGAGCACCTCGGCATCGCCGGACGCCGCGTCCTGGTCTCCCGCAAGTGGTCCAACAAAACCCTCGATGACCACCGCGCCGAGCGCAGCGCATTCGTTCGGCAACTCCTCCAAGCCGTCGGCATCCACCCCGCCCACGGCCCCCAAGACGGCCCCTACCAGTGGGAACGCCCAGCACCCACCGACCCCGACATCCCACCCCGACCCCTCCTGCTCCTGCAAGCCGTGGCCGAACGACAGCGATGGAAGGCCGAATACACCGCCGCTCAACTCGCCACCCACAGCCAAGCACCATCACCCGACAAAGACTGTTCGGCAACTCAACCGAAAGTCGCGTGAGCAGGGGGAATGACGTGGGCTCCGTTAGCTCGATTGACCCGCTGTGGACCGTGGAAGACGCGTCCACCTATCTCGGGGTGCCAGTCAAGACGCTCTACCAATGGAAATGGCGCGGCGAAGGACCGCCAGTCCGGAAAGTCGGCCGCTACTTGAGGTACGACCCAGCAGCCGTCAAACGATGGGCAACGCAAGCGGCCTAAACAGTTCAGCAATTCGACAGACAGGAGAAGACTGCCATGGGGAATGTGCAGGATCGCTGGTACAAGCCGGTGAACGATCCAGAGACGGGGCAGCTCAAACGAGTCAAGACGCCTCGCAACGGCCGAGGAATGCGGTACCGGGCGCGGTATGTCGACCCGGACGGCCGGACACTCGCCAAGATGTTCCCAGACAAGTGCAAGAAGCAGGCCGAGGATTTTTTGTTGGAAGTCGAATCGAGCAAGCGGGAAGGGAAGTACATCAGTCCGAAGGCCGGACGGGTCAAGTTTCGTGTGCAGGCCGAGAACTGGCTTAAGGGTCAGTCGGCCGACGCGGCGACGCGGGAAGTACTGCGGAGCCGACTGGGCAAGCAGATCTACCCGCATTTCGGTGAACTGCCCATGTCGGTCATTATGCCGGCGACCGTCCGCGACTGGCTGGGGCACCTCGATGACCGGAGGCTGAGCCAGAACTACAAGACCGTGCTGTTCACCGTGTTGTCCTCGGTGCTGGACTCGGCCGTCGAGGACAGGTTGATCACCGTGAATCCGTGCAAGGGCAAGAGCATCAAGCGACCCACCAGCGCAAGTCCCGACATCGTGGTGTGGCCCGACGAGCGGCTCAGAGCGGTACGTAAGGGCCTGGCCGAGCGGTTCCGGATCGTCTGCGCGATCGGCGCCGGTTGCGGGCTGCGCCAAGGCGAGATCCTGGGCCTGTCGCTGGACGACGTCGACGAGACCGGTACGACGCTGCACGTGCGGCGCCAGATCCGGGTGGTCGGCGGGACCCTGGTCTTCGCCCTACCCAAGGGGCGGAAGACTCGGCGCGTTCCGCTGCCAGCCGGGGTGCTAGCAGCCATGCGAGCGCACGCGAAGGCATTCCCGGCCATCGAGGTCACGCTGCCATGGCAGGAGCCTGACGGCGAAGCAGTGACGGTCCGGCTGCTGATGACCGGGGACGGTGGCAGGCTCTACACGGGAGACCTGTTTCACAAGGTGGTGTGGCAGGGGGCGTTTCGGCGGGTCGGCGTGGAATACCGCAAACGGGCCGATGGAATGCACGCTCTGCGCCACCTCTACGCCTCGGTGCTGCTCTCCCAGGGCGTGTCGGTCAAAGAGCTGGCCGAGTACCTGGGCCACGCGGACCCCGGTTTCACACTCCGGACCTACACACACCTGATGCCGTCGAGCCACGAACGGGCGCGTGCCGCAATCGACGGGGTATTCGCCGAGCAGAAGTCCCAGGGCCCCACGAGGGCCCCCGAGGTCGTCACCGGCGCTACGAGGTCCGGCCCTGATCGGTGATCTAGCCGCTGAGCAGGGCGCGGGCCATCACCATGCGTTGGATCTGGTTGGTTCCTTCGTATATCTGGGTGATCTTTCGCTTGGTCCGGGCCGACCTGGTGATCTACCGATAAAACAGCTACAGACCAGAGGAAACGCATCTCGGTAGTTCTCACCGGTTCTCACTGCTGCCCAACGTCTGACGGCCGGAGACGGCCTGATCTTCATCGGCCGTCTTGCCTGCCCGCCCCGACTTGAAGCCAAGGAGTTTGGGACCGTGGTGGTGGTTGTTGTTCGTGGATAGCCCCGATCACTTGCGACTTTCGCAGCTGCAAACGCCCATCGTCTGTCGTCGCATCGCATTGCCTGAGTGTGCTTAGTGACCGAAAAGGGTTCAAGCGATCATGGTGGACCTCTCAGGATGTGCGGCGCTCCAAGCCGGCTCCAAGTCGCCGCCAGTCTCCTACCAAGTGCAGTGTGAATGATGGTGGGTGCGTCTTGGTACTCACGCAAGGAATGGAGCTAGATCCCATGGCCGAATATATTAAAGTCAAGCGCAATCGCG
>JAWWPC010000248.1:0-47807 GCA_033851055.1 Kribbellaceae bacterium
GTCACTGGCACCGGTCGACGGCGTCCGCCTCGGACCATGACTAGCCCCATCAGCAGCACGATCGTGCCGGGCACACCGGCCGCGATCGGGTTGTCCAACTCGACTGATACCGGACCTGGCTCGGCCGCTGCCGGGTGTATCCCCGCCGCAGCGATCGGCGGCTGCCCGACGACCACGACGGCCGCTGCCACTGTTGCGAGGAATCTGCTCATCCTCGCCCCTGAAGCCGCGCCGCAGCCGGCCGGCGACTGCCACCGCGTGCCCCAGCGCGACTCCCACGGCGATGCCTGGACGATGAGCCAGTGGCCTTCCTGTCCAAAGCTCCGAGTTGACGATCGTCCGCCCGAGGTAGCGCACGCCGGCGGTGAACGGGTCCGCGCGTAGCAACAGATCCCCGAACCAGCCCCGCTGGGCCGAGGCCGGCATCTGGGTCGGCGCGAACAGTGCCAGCAGGGTGAAGACGCTGATCGACAGGCTGACCCTGTCCGAGTCCGCGTACGTACTGATCAGCAGGCCGAGCCCAACCATCACCAGCGAGGCCAGCGAGCCCACGAGGTGACCGTTCAGCAACGACGTCCGGACCACCCCGACGCCACGGCCCAGGTACCAGACATATGGAACCGCCACGACGGAAGGCGGCAGCCCAACGTGAGGGCGACCCCCTTGCCGATAACACGGCCGACCTCGCTCGGGCGCGCGCTGAGGCTCTGAAGATGGAGAAGCGCGCATACCAGCGCAGCAAGGGTGTCTGCGGCCGGACGGCGCGGATGAGTTGACCCCGGGAATGCGGCCGACTCCCAACCAGTTCGGGCATTGACCTTAGGTGTTTCCGTGGTCAGACTTCCAAGCGAGAGGGGAAAGGGACCAGAGGTCGAGTGGTGGGGCATTGCCGACCTTTAGTCGGGCGTGATTGTTGCCGTCGGCGACATTCGCCTTATAGAGTGTGCTGCATTCCTTTGGGGGAGGGAGGCGCAGTCAAGTGCGCTCGATCACGGCCGCATGTCTGCGATTTCGTTTCATCGTCGTACCGCTTGCCGGGGTTTTGCTGATCCTGGGGGTCAACCAGATCAGATCGACGCCGGTCGACGTCCTGCCGGAGTATCTACCGCCGACTGTCCAGATCCAGACCGAGGCCCTGGGCTTGTCGGCGTCCGAAGTCGAGCAGTTGGTCACAGTGCCGCTCGAGGCAGACCTGCTGAACGGCGTGGCGTACCTCGACGAGATCCGCTCGGAGTCCGTCAACGGCCTGTCGTCGATCGACCTGGTCTTCGAGCCCGGCACCGACATCATGGCCGCCCGGCAGCTCGTCCAGGAGCGGATGACACAGGCACATGCGTTGCCCAATGTCTCGAAGCCGCCACTGATGCTGCAGCCACTGTCGTCCACCGGGCGCGTGATGGTGATCGGGCTGTCGGCCAAGGACCTCTCGCTCACCGAGTTGTCGGTGCTCGCGCGCTGGAAGATCAAGCCGGCGCTGCTCGGCGTACCAGGCGTGGCGAACGTGGCCATCTGGGGCCAGCGCGAGCGGCAGCTGCAGGTGCAGGTCGACCCGGACAAGATGCGCGCCCACGGGGTGTCGCTCGTCCAGGTCATGAAGACCACCGGGAACGCGCTCTGGGTGTCCCCCTTGAGCTTCGTCGAGGCATCGACACCGGGCACGGGCGGCTTCATCGACACACCCAACCAACGGCTCAGCATCCAGCACATCCTGCCGATCAGGTCGGCCGAGGACCTTGCCGAGGTCAGTGTCGAGCCCAAGGACGGCGTGCCGGCGACGCAGGGCACGAACGTCAAGCTGAGCGACGTCGCGAACGTGGTGGAGGACCATCAACCGCTGATCGGTGACGCGGTCGTGAACGACGACCGCAACCTGATGCTGGTCGTCGAGAAGTTCCCCGGCGAGAGCACACTGGGCGTGACGCAACGCGTCGAGGCAGCGATCGAGAACCTGAAGCCGGGCCTCACCGGAATCACGGTCGACACCTCCGTGTACCGCCCGGCGGGCTTCATTGAGTCGGGCCTGACCGGACTCGCGGTAGCCGGCCTGATCGGTCTGCTGCTGGTGCTTCTCGTCGTCATCGGCCTGATCGCATCCTGGCGTGCCGCGGTCGTTGCCCTGGTCACCATCCCGCTCTCGTTGGCGTCCGCGCTGTTCGTGCTGCACCTGCGCGGCGCCACCTTCAACGCGATGGTGCTGGCCGGCCTGGTGATGGCAGTCGGTGTGGTCGTCGGAGACGCCGTCACCGACGCGGACACGATCGGCCGACGGCTGCGAGGGGTGCGCAAATCCGGACCGAAAGACCGCGACACGCCGGGGAACAACGGACCGATGAACGTGGACCATGCGTCGGACATCAGGCCCCCGTCCGAGGCTCTCGTTGCCCGTGCATCCCGCGAGGTCCGGACTCCGCTGGTTGTGGGGACGCTGATCATCGTCGTGATCACTACGCCGTTGGTGCTGCTCGAAGGAGTCACCAACGCGTTCGCAGATCCGCTCGTGCTCTCGTACTTGCTGACGGTGCTGATCTCGACGATCGTCGCGCTCACTGTCACGCCCGCCCTCTCCTTGCTGCTGTCCGCTGGACTGCTGTCCGCTGGAAAGGAGCGCGCGCCGCGCAGACCGGGCAAGCTGTACCGCTGGTACATCCGTACGGTGAAGCGGGTGGTCGCCCGACCCGTTCAGGTGATGGTTGCCGCTGGTCTCGCGGTGCTCCTCGCACTGGCGGTACTGCCGGTGCTCGCGCAGTCCGCGTTGCCGTCGACCAGGGAGACGGACGTGCAGATCAGCTGGGACGGTTACCCCGGCACGTCGTACCCCGAGATGGCGCGGATCACCGCAGTCGTGAGCCGTGAGTTGCGGTCCGTCCCCGGGGTCCGCAACGTCGGCGGGCATCTCGGCCGCGCCATCACTTCCGACAAGGCTGTCAGTGTCAACTCCGGCGAGCTCTGGGTCAGCATCGCGCCCGACGCCGACTACGACCGGACCACGGCTGCGATCCGCTCGGTGGTCAGCGGCTACCCAGGGCTGACCCACAACCTCCGCACACATCCCGACCAGCAACTCGAAGCCGCGCGCACTGGCATCACCAGTGACCTCGCGGTCCGCGTTTTCGGCCAGGACGCCGGCATCCTGCGCACGAAGGCCGAGGAGATCCGTGCCGCGATGGCGCAGGTCCACGGGATCGCCGACGCCCGCGTCGAACGACAGATCGATGAGCCGACGATCGAGGTGCAGGTCGACCTCGGCGCGGCGCAACGACATGGCATCAAGCCCGGTGATGTCCGCCGAGCGGCGGCGACGATGCTCGCCGGCGTCGAAGTCGGCAGCCTCTTCGAGGAGCAGAAGGTCTTCGAGGTGGTCGTCTGGAGCGCCGAGAAGTCCCGCTCCAGCCTCACCAGCGTGGAGAACCTGAGGGTCGACAAGCCCGACGGTGGTCAGGTCCGGCTGGGGGACGTCGCGGACGTCCGCATCGTGCCCTCGCCGAACGTGATCAAGCGCAACGCCGTGTCGCGCTACATCGACGTGGTCGCCGATGTCAGTGGGCGCAGCCTCGGAGAGGTCGCCGACGACGTCGAGACGCGCATCAAGAGCATCCAGTTCCCGATCGAGCACCACGCCGAGGTGCTAGGCGAGGCGGAGCAGCGGCGCGGCGACGAGCTCCGTGTGCTGGGCGCCGCACTGGCCGCGATCGTCCTCGCCTTCCTGCTGTTGCAGGCCACCCTCGGCAGTTGGCGCCTCGCCACCCTCGCCCTCCTGACTCTCCCGGTCGCGGCGTCGGGAGCGTTCCTGGCGATGCTCCTCGGCAGTCGGGAACTTTCGCTCGTGACCATCGGTGCCGTCCTCGCCGTCGTCGGAATCGCTACCAGGCAGTGTCTACTGCTCCTCAAGCGCTACCAGGCATTGGAACAAGAAGGTCGGGCCGTGGGGACCAGCCTCGTCGTACACGGGGCGAGTGAGCGGCTCGCGTCGACGCTGGTCGTGCCGCTTGCGACCGCTGTCGCGTTGATACCTCTGCTGTTCGTCGACTTCCCCGGCAGTGACGCGGTCCAGTCGGTGGTTCAGGTGGTGCTCGGTGGACTCGCTACATCCGCCCTGCTCTACCTGTTCGGTATGCCGTCCCTGTACATGCACTTCTCGGGCCCGGCCCGGGTCGACCAGAGAGGGGAATGACAATGCGCTCCACCAGCGGATGGGCGGCCGCAGGCCTCCTGGTTGCCGGCCTTGTCCTGTCGGGATGCTCGGACACCGCGGAGGCGGAGACCGAGCTTCCGCAGCCGGCCAAGGTCGAGGCCATCCCGGGTTCGAAGCTGAGCCGGCTGACGCTCGAGGAAAAGGCCATCGAGCGTGTCGGGATCAAGACCGCACCCGCACGGGACCTCGGCGCGGCCGGGCGGAAGGTGGTGCCCTACTCAGCGGTGATCTACGACGCCGTTGGCGCGACCTGGGTCTACACCAACCCCGAACCTCGCGTGTACATCCGGCAGTCCATCAAGGTCGAGTACATCGGCGCCGAGCAGGCGATTCTGTCCGCCGGCCCGACCGCCGGCACGGCCGTGGTCACGGTCGGCGCGGCGGAGCTGTACGGGACCGAGCTCGGCGTCGACCACTGATGCGGTAGGGGAGCCGGCCATGATGCGATGGATCGTCCGATCGAGCCTGCGGTTCCGATATCTCGTCGTCGCCCTCGGCGCGGTCCTGATGGTGTTCGGAGCCGGTCAGGTGCGCCAGATGCCGGTTGACGTGTTCCCGGAGTTCGCGCCGCCACAGGTGGAGATCCAGACACCATCGCTCGGCCTGTCTGCCGCGGAGGTGGAAGGCCTGGTCACAGTGCCGCTGGAGGACGCCCTCAACGGCGTCGATGGTCTCGCTGAGATGCGGTCGAAGTCGGTTCCCCAGCTCTCGTCGATCAAGCTGATCTTCAAGCCGGGTACCGATCTGCTCCGGGCGAGACAGCTCGTCTCCGAGCGGGTACAAACCGTCACGCCCTCGCTGCCGACTTGGTCCAGCCCTCCGGTGATGCTGCAGCCCCTGTCGGCGACCAGCCGGGTGATGAAGATCGGACTCTCCTCGGACACCCACTCGCTGATCGAGATGTCGATGGCTTCGTACTGGACCATCCGAGAGCGGCTGCTTCGGGTGCCCGGGGTCGCGAACGTCACGATCTGGGGCGAGCGGCTCCAGATGATGCAGGTGCAGGCCGACCCGGTGCGGATGGCGCAGCACGATGTGTCCCTCGACACCGTCATGAACGTCACCGCCGACGCGCTGGACTCCGGGCTGTTGCAGTTCTCCAACGGGGCGCTCATCGGCACCGGCGGATTCATCGACACGCCCAACCAGCGACTCGCCGTGAACAACAAACAGGCCATCGTCACCCCGGCGGACCTGGGCAAGATCCCCATCGAGACCAAGAACGGCAAGGTGTTGCGGCTGTCCGACGTGGCCGTGGTCAAGGAGGACCATCAGGCACTCATCGGCGACGCCGTCATCAACGACGGACCCGGCCTGATGCTGGTGGTGGAGAAGCTTCCCTGGGGCAACACTCTCGATGTCACGCGGGGAGTCGAGGAGGCGATCGACCAGCTGCGTCCGGGCCTGACCGGCTACGAGATCGACACGACCATCTTCCGGCCGGCCACCTTCGTCGAGCACTCGATCGACAACCTCACCAGGGCCTTGCTGCTCGGATTCCTGCTGGTGATTCTGATCGTCTTCCTGTTCCTCTTCGAGTGGCGCGCAGCACTGATCAGCATCGTCTCGATACCGCTGTCGCTGATGGCGGCCGGACTGGTGCTCTACTTACGCGGCGAGACGATCAACACGATGATCCTGGCCGGCCTGGTGATCGCGCTCGGCGCGCTGGTCGACGACGCCATCATCGATGTCGAGAACATCATGCGCCGGCTGCGCCAGCACCGCGCCTCGGGCAGCGACCGGTCGACTGCGGCCGTCATCCTCGAAGCCTCGCTGGAGGTTCGCGGCCCGATCGTCTCCGCGACGTTGATCATCGTGGTGGCGACGGCCCCGGTCTTCTTGCTCGAAGGGCTGACCGGTTCGTTCTTCCGGCCACTGGCACTGTCCTACACACTGGCGACATTGGCATCGTTGCTCGTGGCCCTCACTGTCACCCCGGCACTCGCATTGATGCTTCTGCGCGGTTCGGCACAGGAGCATCACGACTCGCCACTGGTGCGGCTCCTGCGGCGCGGCTACGTGCCACTTCTTCGCGGGATCATCCGACGGCCGCGACGGGCGTACACCGCCGCGCTCGTCACGCTGCTCGCGGGAATCGCCGTACTGCCGCTGGTGGGACAGTCGCTGCTGCCGTCGTTCAAGGAACGCGACTTCCTGATGCACTGGGTGACGGAGCCGTCCACCTCGCATCCGGAAATGCTGCG
Source organism: Kribbellaceae bacterium (assembly GCA_033851055.1). GTDB lineage: Bacteria > Actinomycetota > Actinomycetes > Propionibacteriales > Kribbellaceae > Kribbella. Next base: position 6,400 of record JAWWPC010000248.1, read on the forward strand.
CATCACTACGGCGGCCAGCAAGGAGCTGCGTCAGATCGAGGGGGTCCGCAACTTCGGCGCCCACATCGGTCAGGCCCTGATCGCCGATGAGGTCGTCGGGGTGAACTTCGGCGAGAACTGGATCAGCGTTGACGAGGACGTCGACTACGACGAGACGTTGGCGTCCGTCCAGGGTGTGGTGAACGGCTACCCGGGCCTGTATCGCGACGTGCAGACCTACTTGAAGGAGCGGATCCGGGAGGTTCTGACCGGCTCAAAGGCAGCGATCGTGGTCAGGGTCTACGGGGACGACCTCGCAACGCTGCATACGAAGGCCGAAGAGATCGGCGCGCTGATGGGCAAGGTCGACGGGGTCGTCGACGAACATGTGGAACTGCACGTCGACGTGCCACAGGTGGAGGTCAAGGTCAACCTCGCTGCCGCCCAGAAGTACAAGATCAAGCCGGGCGATGTCCGCCGCGCGGCCGCCGCCTGGATCGCCGGCGAGGAAGTGGGAGACCTCTTCCGGGCCGGCAAGGCGTACGACGTCCAGGTCTGGAGCGCGCCGGAGACTCGGAACAGCGTGTCGAGCGTGCGCCAGCTGCTGATCGACAAGCCCGGTGGTGGGCACGTTCGGCTGGGCGACGTCGCCGATGTCCGGGTCAAGCCGACCCCGAACGTGATCGAGCGCACCAACTCGTCGCGGCGCATCGACGTCATCGCCAACATCGAAGGCCAGGACCTCGGCGCGGTCGTCAAGGACATCGAGGACGAGCTGGAGGATGTCGCGTTCGCGCAGGGTTACCACGCCGAGCTGAAGGGTGAGTTCGCCGAGCGGGAGGCCGCCCAGAACCGGCTGCTGTTGTTCGCCGGAGTCGCGGCACTCGGAATCTTCCTGCTGCTCCAGTCGTCGTTCGGCAGCTGGCGGCTGGCGACGCTGACCTTCGTGACCTTGCCGATGGCCCTGGTGGGTGGTCTGCTCGCGGTGTTCATCGGCGACGGGATCATCTCGCTGGGCGCACTGGTCGGGTTCTTCACAGTGTTCGGTATCGCCGCCCGGAACGGGATCCTGATGATCAACCACTTCCAGCACCTGGAGCGCGTCGAGGGCGTCGCCTTCGGCTCCAAGCTGGTTCTGCGTGGTGCGATGGAGCGGTTGAACCCGATCCTGATGACCTCGCTGGCGACGGGCCTCGCCCTGATCCCGCTCGTCGTCGCCGGCCCGATCCCTGGCCAGGAGATCGAGTACCCGCTGGCGATCGTGATCCTGGGCGGCCTGTTCACGTCGACGCTGCTCAACCTGTTCGTCGTACCCGCGCTCTACCTTCGTTTCGGAAAGCGCGAGCGCCGCTAACTCATTTCTCGTGCTAGTCCACAGCTTGCTTCGCGGCAACCAGTGCTGCCGGCACCGCGGTGGGATCGGTCATGTGGCGCAGCGCCGCGGCGGCGTCGGCCAGCGCGCGCTGCTCGGCGGGGTCGAGCGCGCCCATGAGGCTGGACAAGAAGGCCACCCGCCCGGTGCGGCGGCGTCGGAGTATGTCCTGCCCCGCGCCGGTGATGGCGACCAGCACGATCCGGCCGTCCGATGGATCACGCCGGCGTTCCACCAGACCCTGCCGTTCCAGCCGGGTGACCATCGCGGTCATCGACGGCTGGCTGATCCCCTCATGAACGGCCAACTCGGTGAGCCGACATGGCCCGGAGGAGTCCAAGGTGGACAGTGTGGCCGCCGCAGACAAACTGATCTGCCGCAACGTCTCCAGCTGCCGGATCGCGAACCGGGTGACCTCGTCCAGTGCCTCCGCCGTAGCGGTCCGCTGTTGCTCAGTCAACGTCACCGGAGCACATTAGCAGGATTTGCGGAGGCGTATAGTCTATCTATATAGATGGGCTATGGATATGCGGAGGTACACAGTGACGAACACCGACACATCAGCGGCGGCGGTGGCGCCGGTCGTTGTCCCGGATTTTCCGATGGCCAGGGCGGCTGGTTGTCCGTTCGACCCGCCCCGGGAGTTGCGGACGTTGCAGGCGCAGGCGCCGATCGCCAGGGTCCGGCTGTGGGATGGCAGCACCCCGTGGGTTGTTACCCGCTACGCCGAGCAGCGGGCGCTGCTGGCTGATCCGCGGGTCAGCGCTGACATCACACTTCCCGGATATCCACATAACAGTGCGGGTTTCCGCGAGCGCAGGATGCAGGCGCGGACCTTTATCGGCATGGACGATCCTGAGCATGCCCGGCTGCGGCGGATGGTGACCGCTCCGTTCGCGATCAAGCGGGTCGAGGCGCTGCGGCCGGCGATCCAGGCGATCGTGGATACCCTGATCGACGAGATGCTGGCGGGTCCGAAGCCGGTCGACCTGGTCCAGGCGTTCGCGCTGCCTGTGCCCTCGCTGGTGATCTGCGGACTGCTCGGCGTGCCGTACGCCGACCACGATTTCTTCCAGCGCAACAGCAAGATTTTGATCAATCGTGACCAGCCGCCGGAGGCGACGCGGGCGGCGCAGGCCAAGCTGATCGACTATCTGGACCGGCGGGTTGCCGAAAAGCTCGCTGACCCTGCGGATGACCTGCTGTCCAGGTTGGCGATTGAGCAGGTCAAGACTGGTGAGCTGACCCGGCACGACGTGGCCGTGATGGGCATGCTCTTGCTCATCGCCGGGCATGAGACCACCGCGAACATGATCGCGCTCGGCACCCTGGCTCTCCTGGAACACCCCGACCAGCTCGCCGCGCTCCGCGGCACCGACAATCCCAGGCTGATCGCCGGCGCGGTGGAGGAACTCCTGCGCTACCTCAACATCGTTCACTCAGGACGACGCCGGGTCGCCCTCGAGGACATCGAGATCGGTGGCCAGGTCATCCGTGCCGGTGACGGGGTGATCTTCGCCAATGATGTGGCCAACCGGGACGAGGAGGCGTTCGCCGACCCCGACCGGCTGGACGTCCACCGAGACGCGCGCCGGCACGTGGCCTTCGGTTTCGGTGTGCATCAGTGCCTCGGTCAACCGCTGGCCAGGGTGGAGCTCCAGGTCGTCTACGGCACGCTGTATCGGCGCGTCCCGACCCTGCGGCTGGCCGTGGAGCTGGACCAGGTGCCGTTCAAGCACGACGCGCTGGTCTACGGCGTCTACGAGCTGCCCGTGACCTGGTAACCCTTTCGAACCATCCCAACGAGGAGAACATCATGCGAGTGATCGTCGACCAGGACAAGTGCGTCGGCTCGGGCCAGTGCGTGCTGGCCGCGGCGGGCGTGTTCGACCAGCGCGACGAGGACGGCATCGTGGTGCTGCTCAACGAGCATCCGCCGGCCGAGCTGCACGAGGACGTCCGCCAGGCCGCCGCGGTCTGCCCGGCACTGGCCATCACGGTAGAAGAGTCTTGACCGAGCCGAACCAGATCGTCATCGTCGGGGCCGGCGCCGCCGGACTCACGACGGCCGAAGCCCTGCGCAACCGCGGCTACGCCGCCACGCTGACCTTGATCGGGGACGAGCGGCACCATCCCTACGACCGGCCACCGCTGTCCAAACAGATCCTCGCCGGAACCTGGGAACCAGACCGGATCGCGTTGCGCAGCCCCGACGCGCTGGCCAAGCTCGACGCGGACCTGCTGCTCGGCCGCAGTGCTGTCGGCCTCGACCTGGCTACCCGGCAGGTCTTGCTGGACAGCGGCGACCGGCTCGACTTCGACGGACTGGTCATCGCCACCGGGGTCACCCCGCGCAGCCTGCCCGGCGCCGACCTGGCCGGGATACACCTGCTGCGCAGCCTCGACGACGCGTTGTCCCTGCGCGCTCACCTGCTGGCCAGGCCGGCCGTGGTGGTGGTCGGCGCCGGTCTCCTCGGGGCCGAAGTGGCCGCCGTCGCCCGCGGGATGAGCCTGGACGTGACCCTGATCGATCCGCTGCCGGTGCCGATGTACCGCCAGTTCGGTCACCGCGTCGGCGAACTGATCGGCCACCTGCACACCGATCACGGCGTGACCGTGCGCTGCGGCACCGGCGTACGCCGATTCCTCAGTACGGCCGGCCGGGTGATCGGGGTCGAACTGACGGACGGTTCGACGCTGGACGCCGACCTCGTCGTGGTCTCCGTGGGCGCCAGCCCCGCACTCAACTGGCTGGCCGACTCCGGCCTACCGCAAGGCAACGGGATCGAATGCGACACGCATTGCCAAGCGGCCCCAGGCGTCTACGCGGCCGGCGACATCGCGTCCTGGCACAACAACCACTTCAATACCAGGATGCGGCTGGAACACCGGATGAACGCAACCGAGCAGGCCATGGCCGTCGCCGGGAACCTGCTCGGCGCCGACCGACCATTCGCCCCGGTCCCGTACTTCTGGACCGACCAGTACGACGCCCGAATCCAGGCGTACGGCATCTTCCCCGCTGACGCGGACATCACCGTGCTGCACGGGCAACCGACCAGCCGCAACTTCGTCGCCGGCTACGCCCACCAAGGCAAGATGGTCGGGGTACTCGGCTGGAACAGCCCCCGCGAGCTACGCAAACTACGCCAGCTCGTAGCCGACCGCACACCATGGCCGCCGCAGGCATCGCTGTCCGAGACAGCCCTAGCCGGCTGACAAGGCGGACTGTCATCACCTCGATCGGCGGCGATGATTGCCTTGCGGTGTTTGGGCGGAAATAGAGAGAAGGCCCGGGAGTTCTTGGCGGTCTGCCAGGACTGGCGCTGACGCTACTCGCTTGAGGCGGCTTGACGGCGAGCTTGAAATGGTGGCCAAAGTGGTGGTCCCCAACTTCTACGACGCCTCCTCGTTGCGAACTCGGGGCGGCATGGTCAGGAGTGGCCACCCCGGGCTGGCTCAAGTCGTGGCTGGCACACCATGGCCGGTGCTGGTCGGTCCGGTTGCTGCTTTTACTGCTGCACCTCGAACCCCGAACCCGCTGATTCCCGTTGGATGGCTGCCGTTCGTGTGTGCAGCCTTCTTGCGCTTGCGCTGCCGAGCGGCGCATTGCCTCGCTCGGCATGTATCGCGATTGGCTTCGTTTAGTGTTGTTCATCAACGAAACGGACGACTTAGAGTGTGAGCCTCTGGCGCCCGGGCCGCGTTCCCCGTACCGTCTGCGCCGTGTCGGAAAAAGCACTGGTGCTCTTGCTGGGAGTGATTCTTGCTGCGGGGCTTGCTGGGGTAGCGGTGGTGAGCGACGACCCTCTGATTCTCGCTCTCGCAGCGGCCGTGGCTTTTGTTGCGGTCGGCTACGGGATGCCGGCCCGCAGGCTGTCGCTGTTCATCGCACGACGGCAGCCCAAGCCACCTGGAGTGGCTCCCATAGCGTTCCTCTTCACCTTCCTTGGCATCTCCATGGTGTGGGCAACCACCACCGCCCTCTCCACCACCGATTCCTATCTACGACTGGCGGGCTGGGTGTTCGTGACATTGTTCAGCGCGTTAGGGGCCACCATCGTGGCGGCCCATCGTTGCGCCGAGGATCTGACGGGCGACCCCGTCGACAAACCGACCCGCTGACGGTCGACGCAGCAAGGTATGAGTTTGCCCTTGACTTGTTCAATTCGCTCAGGTGGTGTGTAGGCGCCCGCAGACAAAGGCGGACGGTGGCGAACCGGGGCGTAGTGCAACCATCGGTGCAACCATTCAGTACGCCGCCAGGGACTCGACTCCCGCACCCGCTGATAATCGGGCTGATCTGCTCAACGATGCTAGTCGTCGTCCGAAACTGCCCTGTGACTCGGGCGTTTGTGGCGAGGTCATGGTTCGTCGCGCTGCCACTCGGTTCCTGAGGCTGCCGGTTGAATCCCGAGCCGTAAGTCGTCTTGAGTCGGCTTCGTGCAACGCCTGCAAGCTCGTCATCGGCGCACTCGACGAGCACACTGTCACCGTTTGTGACGCCGAAGCCTGGACAAGAAGGCGTCGCTACCACGGCCAATGCCTGGCCAGGTGGGTCGGATCGTCGCCTGGCGAGACAACGAACACGTGCTGGCCGTTGTCATCGAAGACCAGTAGCGGCCCCGCTTGCGGCGCGAGGGACACCACAGCAGCTAACGCGGCACTGCTGGATGGCTTGCGGAACCCGATGTCGGTCACGGCGTGGTCCAGCGTCAGTGGGTCGTCACTGCCGGCGCTATCGATTCCCAGACTGACCTCGCCGAGGTCTCGGCCACCCAGTGAAGCGCAGCTGGCCGGGTCCGGGCAGTCCGGCAGATCGCTGGTTACGTCATGACCGGTGACCTCGAACCACGCCATGCCGTGACAGCCAGCGCTTCGGAACGCGGACAGCACCTGCGCCACCGTGGGCAGTTCACGGGCGGTTGGTGGCTCATCGGGCAGACCGAAGGAGGACTCAGCATCCGCCGCCCACTCGAAGCCACCGTCTCCGGCCGCGATGTGCAGCGGCGTGACCAGCAGAGTCGAACTCACAGCACGCATCGTGCCATATTCCGTCCGGAACCCACGGACGCGAATGATCCCCCTCCGCTGTGTGCCTGGACGGAATTCGGAACCCATATGCCGATTCGGCCGCGAGGTTCAAGTTCGACCTGGCCCCATCCCGGGTCGTCCGCCATCGTTCGTGGCAGTCACGGCAACTGACCAAAAGCACAGACTCTGCAACCACGACTGCAACCGGAACGGGAACAACCGCTTCGCCGACCTCGAAGCACGCGTCGCCGACCCACAGCAGTAGAGCTCTGGTTTTCGGATCCGCAGAAGCGGTTGATCCCCCCAGGAGCGAGTGGCAGGCTCCTATCCCATGATCGATGACTTCGCGAAGGCATATCTGCACGATTACCTGAAACATATACGCGAGGCGATGCTCGCCAAGGTCGATGGGCTCTCCGAATACGACGCCCGCCGCCCGCTGACCACTACTGGGACTAACCTCCTAGGCTTGATCAAGCACCTGGCGACCTGGGAAGCCAGGTACTTCGGCGAGGTCTTCGACCGACCCTTTCCCGAACCCTTGCCCCGCTGGGATGTCGAAGCCGAGCGCCTCGCCGACATGTGGGCGACCGAGCACGAGTCCCGCAGGAACATCGTCGACCGATACCGGCGAGTGTGGGACCACAGCGACGCGACGATCAAAGCCCTCGCCATCGATGCCCCTGGCCACGTGGCGTAGTGGCCGCGCCCCGACGTGAAACTGTTCGACATCCTGGTCCACATGCTCGCCGAGACCAGTCGGCACGCCGGCCACGCCGACATCCTTCGCGAAGAGCTCGACGGAGCGGTGGGAACAGACGCGGAAAGCATGGCCCTGCAAGAGCACGACGCGGCCTTCTGGGAGGAGCGGCGCGCGAGGATCGAGCGGGCCGCCAGGGCAGCCGACCCGAAGCGTGATGCCTGCTAAGAGGCAGATGGTCCGTTGAGGATCTTGACGCGCGCCGGGCGGCCGCACTTCCCATGATTTGTAGCGGGGCGATGCAGGCCCAGGTCATGGCATGACGGCGGCGACGCTAAGCCACCGATCGAGCAGATGCCCGCCACTCCCGACTCACCTTTTGGCACGTGCGCGCCAAGCCAAGGGCCGCCAGGGAGGAGCCCACCAGGGCGACGAACCGCCCGCGGCCCGGCCTCCGGCGGCCGCGCGCGTCCAGGCCCCTGTGGGCCCGGCTTGAAGACGTTGAGAAACTTGAAGACGTTGAGATTCTGCAAGATTCTGCGGAGAGCGTGGCAAGCGCTCGTGCCACGTCATCCTGACTTTGCCCAAGCTCGTCTCGCAGGTTGTACAGGGCAACGTTGGGTACTGCTTCGCGCTGGTAGTTCGCTATGTGGAGCTTCCCTAGGTGCGGACGGCTTGTGAGTGATGGTTGATGCCTAGTGAATGCCTACTTGATGATGCGCTCCCGTGGGCAGGGCTCCGGCAAGTCGTTGATCAGCAGGCGTCGGTTTGACAGGTTGCAACCGACGGTCGGTTGGTAGCACCACGGGTGCGGGGCAGGGGTCGAGCTCGAAATCTGTAGATCGGAATCGATATGTCATATCGATTCCGATCTACAGATTTCGGCTTCGGTCCCAGCAGGAGGGCCTCCGGCGAGGGTTGTTGATCTGTGGGTCAGAGGGTCTGCAGCGGTCGGTGAGGTCGTTGGGTGTGGTGTCGCAAGGGCGGTGGTGATGTTGGTGGCGCCGGTGAGGTGCAGGATGCCGGCCAATTTCAAGGTCTTGCCGTCGACCGCGACCAGTCTCCGCCCGCCTGCTGGCGGTGTGGTGCGTTGCCAGGCTCAGGCCCCCAGCAGTACCCAGTCATACCGGTGCGCCGCGCCCACCCCTCAGCATCCTGAGCAAGACCTTGCCGACCCCCTGGCTCCCGAGTAGTCATGCCAGCAATGGCTAGTCCGCGGTTAGTCCGGGATGGAATCGATTGAAGTCCGGCTGGTTGGCCTCATCGCGCGGCAAGGTGCCGGCGAAGGACGTCCTCCAGCGTATGGGCGGCATCGACCAGGTTGTCCGTGATCTGCAGCAGACGCGGATCGAGCACACTCGACTGGTCGCGCAGCGCACATTGGACCTGGCGGAGCGGGGGAACCGGCCCGGGTGGCTGCAAAGTCCTGACCGCCTCGGCCAGAGAGATCATCGTGCTACTGAACGCGGTGGCCAGTGCGTCGAGCATATGGGCATAGGTATCCCCGGCCCCGCCTTCTTCGGGGCCGGTGGCCGTCGCCTGTGGCGGGACGAGAGCATGCAGCGACAGTTCGGTATGGGCCAGCCGGGTCACCACGGCTACCAGGGTCTGCACAACGGTGGGCGTCAACGGCGGGCGCGGTGGCTCGTCGGCCAGGCGATCCGAGGATGCCTCAGCGTCGGTGCGGGCGCGGCGGGCGGCGGCTTGAAGGCCGCGTAGCTGGGCCGGACCTGTCTGGCCTGGATGGGCAATGCTATGCAGCAGGGCAGTCGTATATGTGCCGTGCGCTTCGATGAGCCGGGCGAACTTCTCCTGGGCAGTGAAACCCTCCCAGGTCGGCCACACGGAGTAGGCAATGAGCGCCAGGGCCGCTCCAATGGCGGTGTCGGTCAGGCGGGCCAGGGCGGTGGTGCTTGCCTGCTGGCCCAAGATGTCGAGGAGGATCACAACGTAGACGGTGAGGGCGCTGCTGTAGATCACGTAGCTCACCTCGAACAGGGCGTAGGCGGCCGCGATGGCGATCACGGCCGCGACGATCAGCCCGCCTGAGCTCGAGTGGGCCAGCGAGGCTGCAGCCGCACCGAGACCGGCTCCGACGATCGTACCCACTGCCCGGTGGATGCTGCGATACACGGTTGAGCTGTAGTCCGGCTTGAGCACCAAAAAAACCGTCAGCACTACCCAACGGCCTTCGAGCAGGCCAGTGGTCTCCACCATCAACTCGGCGAGCCCGGCGACCACGGCTAGCCTCGCAGCGTGACGCCCGGTTTCACCGGAAAGGGTGAGATTGGCTCGCAGAGTGAGGGCGGCCCGTCCGATCTCGTCCTCAGCGGCGGGAGCTACTGGTCCACTCACTGCCTGGCCCGCCGGCGTTCGCCCAGGCACCGTGTAAAGGCCGACCACGCTTTGCGTCACGGCACGGAGCTGCCCGAAGAGCGCCTCAGCCGCCCAGTGTTGGCCGGCGCCGGGGACGACAGCCAAGCTCGGTCGAAGCTGGTTCAGCTCGCGGATCCTTCCAGCACGGCCGGCTCGCCCGACACTCAGTGCGCCTGCGATGAGATCCAGCGCCCGGGCGGCCTCTGCGGCAGCGCGGAGGGCAGACTCCGAGGGGTCGTCAGCTGAGCGCTCAGCCAGGGCCGCGAGTGAGGTGCGGATGCGTTCCGCCTGCTCAAGCAGGTCGAGGTAGTACAGTCGCGCGGTCCTGGGCAGCAACGGATTGAGGTCGGCGAGAGCGGCAGTTGCGGGCAAGGCCATCGACGACGGCGGCCCGAAGTGCCCGGCAGACAGGTAGGAGGCGTAGGCCGCCAGGAGCCGGTAGGACTCACCGAGCGCCGCGCGCTCGGGATCTCCTCGCTGGAAGGCCCAGGAAACGGCGACGAGCACAATCTGGAGCAGCCCGCCGGCAAGCACCAGACCGGCCCGCAGCGTAGCTTCCGTCGGGCCGGCTGGTATACCGATCGCGATGACCAGCGCCACCGGCCATTGGATGGCTGCCGCGCTCAGCCTCGGCCCCAGGCAGTCGGCTAGTCCAGCGACGTACCCCCAGAGGATGACGACCGGGACCAGCAGCCATGGCGCAACGGCCGCCGTGGCTGCGCCGACGAAGGTGGACACCGCCATGCCGGCGCTGGCCACCGCTACAGCCGTCACCCGGCTCCGTGTCACGCCCTGGAACGAAACGAATCCGGCAGACAGCGCTCCCAGCGACGCGTAGGCACCGTAGTCGAGATGCCCGGACGCTGATCCGACCGCGAGCGGCACCGCCGCACCGATGGCTACCCGGACTGCGCGCTGGGGCGCGACATCACCCCAGCGGAGCGGTCCGAATTGCCACAGCTTCCGCCATTGGAATCGGGCCAGATATCCGGGGCTGGACAAAAGGAAACTGTGCGTCCATCGAGGCTGATCATTAGTCATCCGTGTCGGTCGCAACGGTCAGCTTGTGATGTGGATGATCAATGGCAGCGTGACGATGGACAGCATGAGGCTCACCGCCGCCGTCGACACTACGGGTGCGCGGAGCTGGTCCGCGATACCTGTGCCCGCAGCGCCCGCCGGTGTCGAGTTCCGTGGCTGACGCAGCCCGTACGTCGTCACGTTGCGGACTGGATACATACCGGATGGGAGAGTACGGCGTTGTAGCAGTAGCCGAGCTCGTTCCACGGGACGGTGTCTGGCTGGGTGCGGCCCTGGTCGTCGGTGGCGCGGACCTGGATGACGTGATCGCCGGGCGCGGGCTCGTCCCAGTTGAACTGCCATCGCACCCACGCCGTCGTTGACTCCGGCGGACTCAGCAGTGCTTCCTGCCAAGGTCCCTCGTCGATGCAGTACTCCACTGCCGCGACCTGGTTCTCTCCTGCGAAGGCTCGTCCCCGGATAACCTGCGATTCCGGCTGCAGTCGCGCCGGCCAAGGCAGTTCTACCAGGCTCGCGACTGGTATAGAGGTGATCTGTGAACCACTTGATTGCTCTTCTGGGCGGTGGTCGGGGCCGATGAGCACGTAGTCGTCGGTGTTCCACGGCACGTGCAGCGGCTGCTCGGAGACTTCGATTCGACCGACCCATTTGATGCTGGCCGCGCCGAGCCACCCGGGGACCACGACCCGAGCCGGATATCCGTGATCCGGCGGGAGTACTTCGCCGTTCATGGCCAGCGCGACCAGGGTGTCGTCGGCAAGCGCCTTGGCCAGCGGCATAGGCCGGCGAGCACCGATCTCGTCGAGCGACTCCGGCATGACATCCGTCGCTCCGGAGGTGATCCCCGCGGGTTCCAGCAGGTCGCGCAATCGCACACCGGTCCACTCCGCGGTGCCGATCGCACCACGCCCCCACTGGGTGCCATCGAACCTGCGCCCGTACGCCTCGCCGAACAGCACACGGCGGTCACCCGCACACTCCAGCGTGGTGATCACCGACACCAACGGAAACCGGCGCCACAGATCGTCGTAGGTGTACGTAACCTCCCCACGCAGCCCACTACCCCCGACACCAAGCGACCAGGTCGCCACGTCCAGCAGGGGAGTAGGTGCGTGGCTGCGGATGTAGAAGCGGTCGATCGGAGTGAGGTAGCCCGGCATACGGTCCGGTCGGGTCCCGTAGTCCAGGCCAGTACCAGGGTCCTCCATGAGCTCTCGCGGGATCGGTTTGACGACTTTGCGGCTTCTTGATGTTGCAAGGTCATCACTGTCTGGGGGGCAATCCAGCCCAGTCCCACTCACCATCTTTTCCATCGAGGTACGTCCTTTGACTGGTTACAGTGCACGCGGATGTCGGCAATTCACCCGGAATCCAGCCGGTGCGAGTGCGCAGATTTACGGAGTTCGTCTCGGAATTCCGGCCCGTCTATGTCGTGAGCAATTGATCACCACATGCGCGACCCGTTGGTGAATCGCCCTCCTTAGGCGCGAGCGACTTAGCTACGGACCGTGGCGGGTCGCGACCCCAAATTGACCGCGCCGGTGCTCGCCCGTAGGTGGCGCCGCAGCGGCCGACAGCTCACGGCTTGCGCCCTGGCGGAACGCGGCGCCGTGCATGGGAAGCTCGATGTCGGCCATTCAAAATCATGGGCAAGTAACACCGGCAGCGCGATCGGCGGCACGCCATAGCCCAGGAACGCAGCGAAGCGACCACGCGGTCGCCTTGGGTGATGCGCTCCTGGGCGCTGAGCTGACCAATGCCCTCGGCGCAGGAACAAGAAGTGCGTCCCCGAAATCGTGGTGCTGGACAACGCAAAAGGCCGATGCCACCAGGACCGCGATGCCCGTGTGCGACCGACGGGTGCGGGCTGGTGCGGCGAGGCCACGCGCGGTCGAGGTACATCGGGCTGCTCCCTGCAGGTGGCTGTCTACGCGTGCATTCGGAGGCTGCTGGTTGATTCCGCCATGCTGTCGAATCCTCGGTCGCTTCACATCACCCAACCGGCTAGGTCTTGGTGTGGCGGCGCCATAAGACCTGGCGAAGTGACCCCGAACAGGTCGGGCTGCTGCTCGAGCTGTCCGCGACCGCCGTGCGTTGGCACCTCGTGCACGTCCAGCCGGTCGACGCCGGCTAGCTCGACCAGTTCACTGACCTGACGGCGTAAAGGAACCAGCATCACGCGACACTAGGAGCCATACACGTCCCCGGCAGCAATGACCGGCGAATCCGTCCAACAGAGCGCGCCGACCTCACCGCGCCTGGTACCGAAGGCGCTCGGCAGTGACAGGGTCACGCCCAGGTCGATCTCCTCTGGATCCTGGTAGCGCGGCGGGCGCTCAGTGCAACTCTCCGGTCAGGAACTGAGCTCGGCCCAACCCGAAGGACCAATCTTCATCATCGTTCTCGGTCACCGAGACGACCAGATCAGCCGGGTCGAGACCGCACTCGCGTCGCAGCCGATCCGCCAGTAGCGCGTAAAGCCTCTCCTTCTGCGCGCGGGTGCGCCGGCGGCTGACCACGTGGAGAATTACCAGCTGGTCGGACCGGTCAATGTCCAGACCGGTGTCAAGTGCGACGATTTCGTCAGCGGGGTGGCTCTTTACGACCTGGTACCGGTCCCGCTCGGGCACACCGAACGCCTCCAACATGGCCGCGTGCGCTGTGTCGAGCAGCGCTTTGATCTCACCAGGTTCTCGCCCCTCGATGACGTCGAAGTACATCAGTGGCATGGTCGTTTCCTTTCGGTCTGATGATCGGTGGGGGAGAGGCATCAACGCGGGGCCTCCGCGTTCGCCAGGTCGGCATCCCACTGCTCCACCACCGTTTTCACCTCGCTCTCAGTCTGCGCGCACGGCGGCAGTAGTTGCTTCCACCATCGCTGGGAAGGAACTCCGGGAGCAGTTCCGAGGCAACGCTCGGTAACGACCTTTCGGCCATGCCGGCCATCATGGCGGCTGACTAAGGCGGCGCAGTTTGGCGGCGTACCGGCGAAGACACTCGAGCTGATGCACCTGCAGGCCAGCCAGATCAACGGCTCTCAGCGACGCCGACCAGCCGCAGTTGCTTATGCGCTGGTGGGCGGCCAGCCCCCGAACGCCGCCGGAATCGAGTCGGACCCGGGCTCGCGAGGACCCGCCAGCCGGGTATGGGGACTCGTACAGCCCTCCAGAGGGAAGTATGAGTCCCCAAACCGACCAGACAAGGGCACCTCGCTGGGTTCGGGGAGGATAACCAGCCCCAGCGGGGGTGTAACCCTCCCAGCTTCTCAGTTGAAGCGACTCTCGGAACGGCTCTGCTGGTTTGGGTGAAGTCGTGCCCAATCAGGTGAGGTCGGACGGGGTGGTGTTGGCGCCGCAGAGGACTACGACGACTCGCTCCTCGGGCTCTGGGCGGTAGGCGCCGCTGAGGAGGGCGGCATGGGCTGTGGCGCCGCCATGCTCGACCGCGAGACGGTAGTCCTGCCACAGCTCTTGCCGGGCGGCGATGATCGCGTCCTCATCCACGAGGAGCGACTGGACGCCTTGAGCGACTACAGCCTGGTAGGCGAGAGAGCCGAGCCGCCTCGCACCCAGCGAGTCTGCTGCGATGCCGCCCACCTGTACGTCGACCGGTTGGCCGGCCTCGATCGCGCGGTGAAGGGTTGGCGCCAGCTCAGGTTCAACCCCGACAACCCGAGCCTGATCGCCGACCGCAGTTGCGATGCCGCCGATCAGACCACCACCGCCGACTGCGACGAGCACCGTGTCGAATCCGGCGAGTTGTTCCTCCAGTTCCAAGCCCAGCGTGCCCTGCCCGGCTACGATCTCGGGTTGGTCGTACGCATGAACCAGCAGCGCGTCCGACTCCTCGCACGCGACAACCGCCGCGGCGTAGGCCTCGGCGTACTCACTACCCACCTGCATCACGTCGGCGTCGAGCGTCCGGAGCCGCGCGATCTTCGCCGCGGGTGCCGTCTCCGGAACGAAGATCCGAGCCGGTACGCCGAGTTCGCGCGCGGCGTAGGCGACTGCCAGCCCCGCGTTCCCTCCGGAGGCGGCGACGACGCCCTGGCCGCTCAGGGCGCCCTCCTCCTTCGCGGCGAGCAGGCGGTTGAACGCGCCGCGCGGCTTGAACGAACCGACGTGCTGCAGCAGTTCGAGCTTGAAGGTCAGCGTGGGCAAGACCTGCAACACCGGCGTACGGCGGATCCGGCCGGCGATCCGCTCGGCGGCGAGCTCGATGTCCTGACGAGTCACGGTCATGTTTGTACCTTCGCACGGAGTCGACGGAAGGCCGGGGCGGTAGGGGCGGCCCGCGGCGGCAGCAGCGGCCGCCAAAATAGCAGGCCAGGACAGCACCGGACGGGCCGACTGGGCGTATGTCTGGAAATCTCAAGCACTCCAGTTCGACGTCGACCGAGTTGCTGGGATTTCCTCCCGACGCCCGAGTGTTGATCGTGAACAACGACGACCTCGGGATGTATCACGCGATCAACGCAGCGATCATCCACTCGCCGGAGGCTCGCGAGCTCGTACGAGAGGAGCAGATCCACTTGATCGACTATCGGACCTTCCAGCAGGCCTGGTCGGCGTCTGGCCACACCACCCAGTGATGGGCCAGACTCCGAATGCAAGCTGCTTGCAACATTTTGGAGGCTTCACTGATGGGTGCGTACGAGGAGAGCTACCGCCGCAGCCTGACAGATCCCGACGGCTTCTGGCTCGAGGCAGCCACCGCGATCGACTGGACGCGGCCACCGACGCGTGGGCTGGACGACTCGGCCGCGCCGCTCTACCGGTGGTTCCCGGACGGCGAGCTCAACACGTCGTACAACGCGCTTGATCGGCATCTGGAAGCCGGCAACGGCGAGCGGACCGCGCTGATCTACGACTCCCCGGTGACAGGGACAGGCCGGAGCCTGAGTTATCGGGAACTCCGCGACGAGGTAGCGGTGTTCGCCGGCGCTCTGCGGTCGCTTGGCGTCGGCAAGGGCGACCGGGTGATCGTCTACATGCCGATGATTGTTGAGGCGGTGGTCACGATGCTCGCCTGTGCACGGCTCGGCGCGGTCCACTCGGTAGTGTTCGGCGGGTTCGCGCCCAAGGAACTGGCTGCCCGTATCGACGACGCGATGCCGAAGGTGGTCGTCGCGGCCTCCTGCGGTATCGAGCCCGCTCGCGTGATCGAGTACAAGCCGATCATCGACGCCGCGCTCGAGCAGTCCACCCATCAGCCGGACAAGGTCGTCGTCCTGCAACGCGACGCGGCCCCCGCGAAGCTGGGCGAGAGCGACCTGGACTGGACCGACCTCGTCTCCGGCGCCGAGGCGGTCGACCCGGTTCCGGTGGCCGCGACCGACCCGCTGTACATCCTCTACACGTCCGGTACGACCGGGAAGCCCAAGGGTGTCGTCCGCGACAACGGCGGCCATGCCGTCGCACTCGCCTGGTCGATGCGCGCTGTCTACGACATCGGCGCCGGCGACGTCTGGTGGACGGCCTCCGACGTCGGCTGGGTCGTCGGCCACTCGTACATCGTCTACGCACCTCTTCTCGTCGGCGCGACGACCGTGCTCTACGAAGGAAAACCAGTCGGTACGCCGGACGCCGGCGCATTCTGGCGGATGATCTCCGAGCACCACGCGAAGGCCCTCTTCACCGCGCCGACGGCGTTGCGCGCCATCAAGAAGGTTGACCCCGAGGCGACCGAGCTGCCCAAGTACGACCTGAGTGGGTTCCGCACGCTCTTCCTGGCCGGCGAGCGGCTCGATCCGGAGACGTACCACTGGGCCCACGACATACTCGGCGTACCGGTCGTCGACCACTGGTGGCAGACCGAGACCGGCTGGCCGATCGCTGCGAACCCGCGCGGGCTGGAACCATTGCCCTTCAAGCCAGGCTCGGCCACCGTGCCCCTGCCGGGCTGGAACGTGCAGGTGCTCGACCAGACAGGATCGCAGCAGCCTGCGGGGGAGGAGGGCGCGATCGCGATCAGGCTCCCACTACCGCCGGGCGCGCTGCCGACATTATGGGGCGACGACCAGCGCTACATCGACGCTTACCTGTCCCGGTACGACGGCTACTACCTGACAGGTGACTCCGGCTACATTGATGCAGACGGCTACCTCTACGTGATGGGGCGGACGGATGACGTCATCAACGTGGCCGGCCATCGCCTATCGACCGGAACCATGGAGGCCGTGCTGGCAGCCCATCCGGCGGTAGCCGAGTGCGCGGTGATCGGCGTACACGACGCGCTGAAGGGCCAACTCCCACGCGGGTTCGTGGTCCTGAAAGCCGGTGCCCGTATCGACGAGCAGACGTTGCGCGACGAACTGGTTGCCGCCGTACGGCGAGACATCGGCCCGGTGGCGGGCTTCCGGGAAGTGTCAGTCGTCGAGGCGTTGCCGAAGACCAGATCGGGCAAGATCCTGCGCAGGACGATGCGTGGTATCGCTGACGGCCGAGACGAGCCGGTGCCATCAACCATCGAGGACGCCGCCGTCCTGGACGCCCTCCGCCCGATCCTCCACCACGGCTAGAGGCGCGGCGACTGCGCCCACTCCCTGGTGACCTAGGCTCGATGCTATGCGAGTCGTCATAGCGGGTGGGCACGGGCAGATCGCACTGCGGCTGACGAAGGTTCTGTCGGCCGCCGGGCATGAGGTGGTCGGACTGGTGCGCAATCCAGCGCACGAGGCCGATGTCACCGCGGCAGGCGGCGCGGTCGCTGTACTGGATCTTGAACGAACTGACGTTGAGGCTGTCGCCGACGTCTTGGCCGGTGCGGACGTGGGGGTGTTCTCCGCGGGTGCCGGAACGGGCAGTGGCAAGGCGCGCAAGGACACGGTGGATCGCGGCGCGGCCGTCCTGTTCGCCGAGGCTGCGGAGCGAGCCGGCGTACGGCGGCATCTACAGGTCAGTTCGATGGGCACCGACCAGGTTGACGAGTTGGACCCGGATGACACGTTCACGATCTATCTGCGTGCCAAGAAGGCCGCGGCAGACGATTTGCGCAGCCGTGACCTGGACTGGACCATCCTCCGGCCGGGCTCGCTGACCAACGAACCGGGCACTGGTCTGGTGCTGCTGGCCGATAAGACCGGGCATGGCAGCGTTCCCCGCGACGACGTGGCAGCTGTGCTCGCGGGTCTGTGCGACACCCCTGGCGCGATCGGCCGGACCCTGGACCTGCTCACCGGTAAGACGCCGGTAGCCGACGCACTGAAGAATCTCTGACGACGTTGCTACTGGCAACAGATAGGTGACGGACATGGGCGACGACACCCTCCGGTCGGTGCAATTCGAGCGCACCGCCAACAGCGAGTACGAGGTACGGAACATCCGCGGCGGGACGCTGTCGGTCGGCTCCGGCCAGGACGCCGACTTCACGCCGGTCGAACTGCTGCTGGCCGCGCTCGGCACCTGCTCGGCGATCGACGTGGACGTCGTCACCAGCCGGCGCGCCGATCCGACGGAGTTCACCGCGGTGGTCCGCGGCGACAAGGTCCGCGACGCCGCGGAGGGCAACCGGATGGAGAACCTCGCCGTGGAGTTCACCATCCGGTTCCCCGAGGGCGAGGACGGCGACAAGGCCCGTGAGGCGCTGCCGCGTTCGATGAAGATGTCCCACGACCGGCTCTGCACCGTGAGCCGCACCGTCGAACTCGGTACGCCGGTGAGCACCACGCTCGCTGACAACTTGTGAGCCGCATGAGCCTGAGAGGGAGATCGCATGCCATCGCTGCGGTTACGTGCTGCCAGTCCGGATGACGCCGAGCAGGTAGGCATGCTGCACGCCGGTAGTTGGCGTCGGCACTACCGCGGCGCGTACGCCGACTCGTTCCTGGACGGCGACGTCGTAGCAGACCGACGGTCCGTATGGTCGTCGCGGCTCGCCAGCCCAGCCGACAGCATGACGGTCATCGCCGAGGACGACAGCGGCCTGGTGGGCTTCGTGCATGTCGTCTTCGATGCCGATCGCCCGTGGGGCAGCCTCGTCGACAACCTGCACGTCACCCACGATCGGCAGCGGACCGGCGTAGGTTCCGCGCTCCTGACCTGCGCTGCCGAGGCCGTTGCCGAACGACCGACAAGCAAGTCCATGTATTTGTGGGTGCTCGCGCAGAACACCGTCGCTCAACAGTTCTACCGAACTCTCGGCGGCACCTGTGTCGAAAGGGCATTGGTATCGCCGCCCGGCGGCGTACCGGCCCGGCTGAATGGCGCGCCCACCAAGCTACGCTTCGCCTGGCTCGACGCCTCATTGCTCACTCTGCAACACAGGCCACAGATTCCGGGCGCGCATCCTCGGCCGCCGCGTTGACCACTCAGGCCTCGGTAGCGCGGCCGTCGAGATAGTCCGATAGTTCGCGCATGGTTCCGGTGAACGCCGTCTCGAGATCCACCCCGTAAGTGTCGGCCAGGATCAGCACCGACCAGAGGCAGTCGGCCAGTTCGTGCGCCAGCGCCTGGTCGAGGTCCTCGCGCGGGCGTACTCCCGCCTTGCCCTGAACGAGCTTGGCCAGGTCTCCGACGTCACCGAGAAAGCCGAGCATGAACTCCTCAGGCGTCCAACTGCGCCCGTAGCGCCGGGTCTCCGCCTGGGCATAGCGTCGCCGTACGGCGCGGGCCTGCTCCTGCATCTCGCTGAATTCCATCCCGCGATCCTGTCACCGCCGGCGACCTCCCGCTTGACTGGCCGTGTGGTCTGCCCTACCGCCTTGACTGACCGTGTGGTCTTGACCCGCCGCCTCGACTGACAGGTTTGATGCCCGGCCGATTCAAGCGGTCAGTTCATCGGGGGGCGGTTGAACGGGTTTTGCGAGCTGCTCGAGGACCGTTCCGCGCGCCGCGTCCTTGTGCACAGCTCAGCCGTTGCCCCCGGCTCCGGCTGACTGCGCCATGCACAAAGGCGACCTCGCCGCCGTCAGGTCAGGAACTCGCTTACACCGCGAAGTCTCGTGCGCAGCAGCTGTTGCGTCTTGATGCTATCCAGGCGGATATCGGACGGCCGTGATCCTGCGCGCAGATCTGCGGGATCAAGGCCGTCACGCCTGGCAATCAGGCACCCCAGCTGATGGCGGCTGACGGCCTCGGCGCCACCTAGGTGCGCCATACCGGCGTGTCCGGATTCCATCAGCTCCAGCAGCGCTGCAGCCAGGTCGGATACGTGCACAGGGCAACGAATGTCGTCGGTGAACAGCATGCCCTGCCGGATGCCGTTGGCAAGCTCGTGCACGAGAGACTCGGAGGACGACCGCCCGCCGCCGATGATCAGGGAGGTGCGGGCGATCAACGCACCCGGAGCGATGGCCCTGACCGCTGTTTCCGCAGCAGCCTTCGCCGCTCCGTACGGCGTGACCGGGTCGGGCGCGGCGGCTTCGTCGTACGGGCTGTTGCTGCCGGAGAAGACGGCATCGCTGGAGACATGAACCAAGTGCGCGCCGACCGCCTCAGCCGCCACGGCCAGGTGGGCTGCGCCATCAGCCGTGGTAACCCAGTCGGACTGGCGGAACGCGGTGTGGATGACCGCTTCCGGGCGGATGTCGCGGATCAGTGCCTCCACCGCACTACGCCGGCGTACGTCGAGCGATCGCCAGGTGACTCCGCTGACAGCGGCGGGTGCCGTTCGGTGGTAGGTGGCAATCAATTGGTGCTCTCCGGCGAGCAATCAATTGGTGCTCTCCGGCGAGGCGGATCAGCTCGCTGCCGAGAAGCCCGGCGCCGCCGGTTATGAGGAGCCTCACGAGTGGATAGCGTAGCGGTGGAGGTGCCAGCCAGTTGTGCGGGAGCTTCGGACGACTTCGGCGACCGTGCGGACCTTGCGTGGTGTCATCCAGGCCTGCGACGGCTTGTGCAGCATCCAGCCGTCCCCCAAGGTAACGGCCGCGTGTTGCACCTCCCGGCCGCTGCCACGCCAGACGAACACGGTCCCCGGTACGTCGTCACGTCCGCCCCGTGCGGTGTTGTCCGCCAACCATTCGTCGAACGGCTGGCGCTGCATCCAGGCATCCGCGGCTCCGTCAACGCCGGCTGCAGCCATCAGCGTGCCGAAGCAGTTCGGCCCACTGCCCGCGGGAAAGGTACCGCTCAACTCCCGAGCGTGGGGGAGGAGCCTCGCCGCCTTGGCCCAGGTAGATTCGTCGACCGATGCGTGCCGACTGGGATGCAGACCTTCGCTGACAATCACAGGCAGAACTGCCGCGGCCCGGTCCTGCAGCAGCGACGGCCACCACACGAACCGGTGGCCGTCGGCCTGTTCCTTCACCACCGATCCGAGAACCTCGCGCCATGCCCTCACCGTGGGTACGGCCGCTCGCTCATGCGTGACTTGCGCTCTGACGAGGCGGGCGCGAGTCTGCCGGGGCAAGGCGTAGAAGGCTGTTTCGTCCAGCCAGGCTGTCCGAAGTGTCGCGTCGATGTTGTACGAGCGGTAGGTGTCGCGTTGCTGTCGATCGGGCTCGCTGTCGTCGAGTGTGAGGTTCCAGCCGGAAGCTTGCTTGGCGGTGACGAAGAACGGTTGCCGCTCCGGCGCGAGCCACTCGACCCATTGCCTCAGCCGTTGAGGAGAGACCTCGATCTCCAGCACCTGCACAGAAG
Organism: Kribbellaceae bacterium; assembly: GCA_033851055.1. Classification (GTDB taxonomy): domain Bacteria; phylum Actinomycetota; class Actinomycetes; order Propionibacteriales; family Kribbellaceae; genus Kribbella. The sequence continues at coordinate 27,482 of JAWWPC010000248.1, forward strand.
CTGCTCCAACTGCTCGGTGAAGTAGACGCGGCGGCCGAGGCCATCACGGCCACCTTAATGCACCTAGCAATTCCATGCATCTTGCACGTATATGCTATCTACAAATGCATGCGATAAGGCACCGCCCTTCCTCAACCACTTCCGCCACCAGTAGCGGCAGGCATTCGAATACATCACCCGCGACTGGCCCGAAGCCGAGCGTCTCGAATTCGCACGTCTGCTTCTCAAGTACGCGGACTCCACCGCACAGCTGCCCGCACCGGGCGCCGTCAACAGACCCCGCGAGTCGCTTGCCGGCCACCAACGGGTCGCCAAGGCGACCGCCGCGGGTGAGCCGTGACCCGCACGCGGCGGCTCAGGCGATGCACGACCACGTGATGCTCGTCGGCGATGTCGCCTTGCTCCTTGAGGAGCCGTGACGGGGCTCGAGCATCTCGCGATCCTGGCGGCTGGGCTCGTCGCGGGCGTGCTGACCTCCACGGTCGGCGTCGCCTCCCTGGTGAGCTTCCCGGTGCTGGTCGCGCTCGGCATCCCGCCGGTGGTCGCGAATGCCTCGAACACGGTCGGCATGATCCCGGCCGGTCTGAGCGGCTCACTTGGGTATCGCCATGAGCTCCGGGAGCAGCCACGGGTCACCTGGTACGTCGTGGCCACCTGCGCGATCGGCTCGATTGGTGGCGCCGCGCTGTTCCTGTGCCTGCCCGCCGGCGTCTTCGAGCTCGCAGTACCGTGGCTGATTCTCTTCACCTGCCTGATCGTCGGCGCGCAACCGTGGATCTCCCGCTTGCTGCGGTCGCGGCACGAGGATCCCGACTCGCTCGAACCGCGGACGTCGATGTCCCCGGTCACCACCTTCTTCGCCGCCCTGACCGGCGTGTACGGCGGGTACTTCGGCGCCGGGTCCGGGGTGATGATGATGGCGGTGCTCGGGTTGGGACTCGACCTGGAGTTGCGGGTGGTGAACGCGCTCAAGACGTTGGCGGTCCTCGCCGCCAACGTGATCGCCGGCCTGATCTTCGTCTTCGTGGCAGACCTCAACCTCACCGCGGTCGGGCTCCTGGCCGCGGGCTCGGTCGTCGGAGGCTACGCGGGTGCCCACATCGGTCGCCGGCTCCCGCCTACCTTGCTGCGGATCCTCATCGTCGTGGCCGGCATCACCGCTGCCGTCGCGATGCTGCGGTAGTGCTCAGGTCGACCGGGCGTGCCGGTTGACGAAAGTGCCGACCAGATCGGCGTAGCGGACGGCCTCTTCGAAGTGCGGGAAATGGCCGGACCTCTCGAAGGTGACCACATGGCCGGCCGGCACATTGTTGCGGTAGGCATCGACCGAGACGGGGTCGGTCGCGAGGTCGTCGATGCCCTCGATCAGCAGGCTGGGCTGGGTGAGCTCCTTCAGCCGCTCCAGCTTCGAGTTGTAGAGCTCGGCGATCGTGACCATGTGACTGTCGCCGCGCATCCAGATCTCGTCGGAGAAGCCCGCGTCCAGGCGTACTCGTTCGAAGGCGCCACGCTTCGCTGGATCGTGGAAGGACAAGTCCTGGAAGCGATCGCCTAGTCCGAACGCCAGCTCGTAGGTCTTGTCCTCAGCAGTCAGCCTGCGCGGCATCGTAGCCAACGCCTCACACGCTGCTGCACGCTCATGGTCGCCCATCTCCTCGTAGATCCGCGCGAAGAGGGGCAGCCGGTAGCGGTCGTTCGCATCGAAGTCCCAGCACGGACAGTCGAAGATCACCGCACTGACGGACTCCGGATGCCGCACGGCGTACTCCACGGCATAGTTCCCACCCGCCGAGTGCCCGAGAATCGCCCACCGCTCGATGCCGAGATGCTCGCGAAGCGCCTCGAAGTCCTCCAATAACAACTCCAGGTCGAGCCGATCACCCGGAGCCACCGGATCCGACCGCAGCACACCCCGCTGGTCCGGTGCGATCAGCCGCACGTCCCTGGCCAACAACTCCGCCTGGAATTCCTGGAAGTGGTAGCCACCGCCATGCCCATGAATGAACAGCAAGGGCGGGCCCTCAGCCGGGCCGTATTCCACCATGAAGAGATTCACCCCGTTGATCTCCGTCATCAAAGAATAGTAACCGTCGCAGCGGGTGTATGTACCTAGCACCGACACGGCGTACTCCACGACAGGTCCATGAACCAGGTCCGTCGCGACCGTCGGCGTGCTACCTCGCACTAGTGTCGCGTGCCGTGGAGGCGGGCGGGTGCCGAAGCTTGTCGGCCTTGGTACGGTGAAATGTCCGGGCCAGAGTGTCACTCCAGGCTTCGGCGGAGGTAGACGGGAGAAGCCCTTTCCGGGCCTAGTTGTCCATGTGCTGGCCGCCAACCGCGGTCCGTACCCGCGGATCGCCGAGGTCCATTCGGGGTGCGCCATGTATTCGTCCCAACGCCTTCGACGTCCCATCGTCAACAGACGGGCCGTCGCTGCGGCCATCACGATCACGGTTTGCCTGACGGCTGGCCTGCCGGGTTGCGCGTCGCAGTCGCCGGTCGCCTCTACTCCAATGTCTGAGGTGAAGCAGGCCCCGGCGCTGCCTGGCGCCCCGCCGATCTCGGCGAACGACCGGGTGTACACCGCCGACCAGGACTCCAACACGGTCAGCGTGATCAATCCGAAGACCAACACCGTGCTGGGCACGATCCCGTTCGGTAAGGTACGCATGGATACCAACGCGGACGTCCTTGGCGCGATGTACGACGGGGAGATCGACGTTCACGGCCTCGGGTTCTCTCGCGATGGCCGGTACCTCGATGTGATCGACGTGACCACCAACGCTGTACACGTCATCGACACCTCCTCCAACAAGGTCGTAAGCACCACCTACCTCGGCCGCGCCCCGCACGAGGGGTTCTTTTCCCCGGATGGAAACTACCTGTGGGTCGCGGAGCGGGGCCTGGACACCATCGCGATCATCGACTGGCGTAAGAACCAGGTCGTCGATCGGATCCGCTCCGAGGACGGCCCCTCGAAGGTGGTATTCAGCCCCGATGGCAAACTCGCCTACGTCAACCACCTTCGGGCAGACGCGCTCGACGTGATCGACGTGGCCAGTCACAAGATCACTACGCGAGTCGCGATCCCCGGCAATGCGGGCGGCTCGTCCGACGAGGGGATATCCCAGGACGGCAAAGAGGTCTGGCTGGGCATGCCCGGCAACGGCAAGACCACCACCGTGTTCAACACCAACACGCACCGTGTCGTGGCCGTCCTGAACAGCGGTCCGCGGACCAACCATCCCAACTTCGTCACGGTCGCCGGCGTCAACTACGCCTACCTCACCGTCGGCGACCTGAATCAGACCCTGGTCTATCGCCGCTCGACCAGCGGCGGACCACCCACGCTGGTCAAGCGCATCAACGACCATGGCGCCGGCCCGCACGGCATCTGGCCCAGCGCGGACAACACCCGCATCTACGTGGCGCTGCAGTACTCAGACGCCCTTGACGTTATCGACACCAAGACCATGACGGTCATCAAAACCCTGCGTATCGGACAATCCCCGATGGCGTTGGTGTATGTCGCCCGCTCCAGTGCCGGCAGCACCACGAACCTGGGCCGGCAGGGCCTGGGCATGCGGAACGAGGTACTCCGCGTTAAGGTACAAGGCGCTAAGGGAGCAGGAACAGCCCAGATCCGGGCTCTGCCCGGACTCGACGAGATCGTTATCGACGTCCGGGGGCTTTCCCCCAACCGCGCGTTCACCGTGTATGCCGCCCGCGGCCGGGCCACCACGGCACTGCTGACGGCGACCAGCAGCGCCATGGGCGTCATACCCGAAGCGCTGGCTTTCGTCCACTTCTTCGCCAACCACTACGACAAGGTCATCCTGCGCCCCGGAGCCTCCCGCTGATCACGGCCGTGTGGCACGCCGATCCTTGCTGTGTAGGCAGCTCGGGCTCACCGTAACCGCGCGACCAGTTCAGAGGTCAGCCGGTGGTCCCTGCGGGCCGCGGTACGGCTGCGTCTGGCTGTAGACGAGGTTCGTCGTCGTACTGCCGAACTGGGTCATCTCGTCGATCAGTTGTTCCAGGTGCTCCATCGACCCGGCAGCGACCTTGAGGGTGTAGCAGTCGTCCCCGGTCGTTCGCAGGCACTCGAGGATCTCGTGACGCTCCTCGAGCAGCCGTCGCAGCGGCTCGTGCTTGCTGCCCGGATACTTGAGCCGTACGACGGCGAGCACCGCGAACCCGACCTTCGTCAGGTCGATGTCGGCCCGGTAGCCGCTGATGATGCCGCTCGACTCCAGCCGCTTCACCCGCTCGGTCGTCGCGGAGGCGCTCAGGTTCACCCGCCGGCCCAGTTCGGTCAGCGGGATCCGGCCATCGCGCTGGACCTCGACCAGGATGGCCCAGTCGGTCGGATCAAGACTCTCGGTCATGCCGCAAAGATACCGGTAGATCCACGGCCGATCAGCCTGTACGCCGGGATGTATCTCTTCCTGGCGGTGGTTCTGGCTGGATAGCCTGAAGCGGTGCGATTAGGCGTGAACGTCCCCAACTTCGGACCTGGCACCGACCCCCGCGTGCTGCTCGACTGGGCGCGAACGGTGGAAGGCCTCGGCTTCGACCTGCTGATGGTCTCGGACCATGTAGTGGTGACTCCGGATGTCGCCGAGCCGTACCCGGCGCCGTTCTACGAGCCGTTCACCACGCTGAGCTGGCTGGCCGGTGTCACCAGCACGATCCGGCTGGGGACCACGGTGCTGGTCGCGCCGTACCGGCATCCCTTGTTGGTCGCGCGGATGGCAGCCAACCTCAACCAGCTCAGCGGGGGGCGGTTCGTCCTGGGGGTCGGAGTGGGCTGGGCCCGGCAGGAGTTCGAGGCGCTCGGTATGCCGTTCGAGAAGCGGGGGAGTCTGACCGACGACCTGATCCGCACCGTTCGGGCCGCCTGGGAGAACGAGGACGACTACCGCAGCGGCCGGATCCCGATCTGGGTCGGCGGCAACAGCGACGCCGGACTACGCCGGGCGGTCCGCCTCGGCGAGGCCTGGCACCCGCTGCGATGCAAGCTCGAGTGGCTGCGCGATGCGGTCGACCGGATGGCGGCCTTCGCGCAGGCGACTGAGGAGCCGATGCCTGCGTTTGCGCCACGCATCGCGCTGCGAATCACCGACTCGGCCCTCACCGACCCAGATCGACTGGCCGGTGAGGGATCTGTGGATCAGGTCCTCGACGATCTGGACCAACTGCGCCTCCTCGGCGCCGAAAGCATCGTGCTGGATCCCTACCATGGCGACCCGGCTGAGACGAAACGTCCGGAGGTCGCGTGGCAGGCGCTCGCGACCGTGGCCGCCAACTGGAACCATCGATGAATGGAGCGGCAGTGAACCCCGCCGAAGAAGAGCTTCTCCGCCGCGCGATCGAACTGGCCGCGACGGCTCGGAAGTCGGGCAACCCGCCGTTCGGATCGTTGCTGGTCGGGCCGGACGGCACGGTGATCGCCGAGGACCACAACACGAGCATCACCGACGGCGACATCAGCGCGCATCCGGAGCTGAAGCTGGCGAAATGGGCGGCCCGCGAACTGGATTCCGAAACGGCGGCCGGCACAACCATGTACACGAGTTGCGAGCCCTGCGGCATGTGCACCGGCGCTATCGAGCGATCCGGACTCGGCCGCGTGGTCTTCGCGCTGTCCAACGAGCAGCTGAGCAGCCTCAAGCCTGGCGGTGGCTGGCCTGGATTCGACCTCGATGGCCCGGCGCTCTTCGACGAGGCCCGCGTTCCCGTCGAGGGCTACTACGCGTGAGTGGATAGGCTCTCGCCCGTGGCTGACTGGCGAGCGGACCGAATCGGATCGGCACTGCGCGGGGAGAACCCAACAATGCTTGCGCATTTGTCAACCGGCTTCGCCGTCATCGGCGACAGCCAGTTCCTGCCGGGCTATTGCGTGTTGCTGAGTGACGACCCCGCCGCCGATCGGCTGGCTGATCTGCCGCGGGCTCGCCGGTTGGCGTTCCTGGCCGATCTCGATCTTCTGGGTCAGGCGGTTCACGTCGTTTGTTCGCGGAGTGTCCCCGGATTCCGCCGGATGAACTACGAGGTCCTCGGTAATCTGGACACCTACCTGCACGGGCACATTCATGCCCGGTACGACTGGGAGCCGGCCCATCTAGTGACCGGTCCGGTGGCGTGTTACCCAGCCGACGTACGGAACGCGGCCGACACCATGCTCGGCCCGCAACACGATCAACTCCGCGCCGAACTCACCGAGGAGATCAAGCGTCTGATTCACGAGCAATCGACATACGAGGAACACAGCAGATGATCAGCATCGGCAAGCTCCAGCCCGAGGACCGCCCGGACTGGCAGGTCCTCTTTGCCGGGTACATCGACACTTCTGGGGTGTCCGACGGTTCGTGAAGAGGACTTCGAACGGGGTGTTGAGATTCGTTCGATTTACAACACCCGCCAGATGCCCGGTGCGCCAGTGCCGGCGATGCGTATCCCCGAACCGTAAGGCTTCCGGCGTCGGCTGGGACGTTCCTCGCCGCGGTGGTGCTCAGGCCAGGACGGCCAGTTTGAGCGTCTCTTCGCACCACTGGCGAAAGCTGGTATCAGTGGGCTGCGGGGTGCGCGTCTCGGCGTTGTAGACGCCGTTGTTCTGGGCCGTGGCCATGTCGACCAAGCCCTGTGCCCATGCCTCAGTCATCCCGTACTGCGTCATCGTCGCCTTGTACGCCTCGGCGGGGACCTGCTGGAAACCGATCGGCCGCTCCAGCACTTCGGACATGATCTGCGCCATGTCATTGGGGGACAGATCGTCGGGGCCGACCACCGGGACGCCGACCTGCCCGCTCCAGGAGCCGTCGAGCAGCAACTGGGCTGCCGCTGCGGCGATATCGCGGGTGGCGACGGTCGGGAGCTTGCGGTCTGCGGAGTTCGCCAGGAAGAACGTCCCCTGGCTCTTGATCGCTTCGACCTGGTGGAGCAGGTTCTCCATGAAGAAGGGCATTTCCAGCGCCCGGTAGCTCACTCCCGTGCTCTTGATCAGGTCGTCCATCGCGTATGCGGGCGACAGCAGCCCGGCGTTCTTGCCGTACTCGCGTCCCAGGCTGGAGACTGCGACCACGCGCTGGACGCCCTGGCTTTTGATCGCTTCGCACGCCGGCCGGGTGAAGTCCAGGTAGTGGTCCTCGATGCTGTCGGCGCGAGGGTTGGGGGGCACCAGCCAGAGCACGCTGTCGGCGCCCGCGAACGCCTTGGTGACGACACTGGTGTCGTCGTGCGACCCCTGCACAACCTCGACGCGCTCGCGCACATGCGGAGGGAGACGGGAGGGATCCCGCGCGATCACACGGATCGCCTCTACGCTGCCGAGGACGTTGTCGAGGACCTGCTGGCCGATCTGGCCGGTGGGAGTGGTGATGACGATCATGAAAACCTCCGACGAAGTTCGCTTGGGACCCCGGGAAGAGCCGGCTGGCGACGACGCCTTCCGCCAACCGAGAAGCCGGCCGAACCATCTCCCGTTTCCGGTGATAACGCAATCATGTTATCACCGGAAAATCACTGCTAACGACATCCTGTTATCATCGCTCCTGAACGCTGATCGCTCCGCCCCCGCAGACAACACCCGGACCTGTGACGTGCCGACCTTCGTACCAGGCCAAACACTGCTGCGGCGTTACTGGACCGGCGGTCGCATCAGCGTCCTCAACATCCATCGCGTGGTGGCTGACGACGAACTCGGCCTGCGATTGTGGCTTCCAGCCGGTACGCCGTATTGGCGCATGCTAACCGCGGACGGTCGAACTCAGCACGAGGCGCCGGTCGAAGCCGTGGGGGAGAGCGCGGTGCTCACCCAGGTGACCTGGCGCGGCGCGGACGTGATGGTCTGGCTGCCGCCCGGCGAGGCCTATTCGGTGTGGTGGTTCTGGGATCCGGTGAGCGGCGACTTCCAAGGCTGGTACGGAAATCTCGAGGCAGCCGCGGTGCGCTGGAGCGACGGTGTAGTGGCCGGCGTCGATACCGTCGACCAGGCGCTCGACCTGTGGGTCGAACCGGACGGGTCCTGGGCGTGGAAGGACCTCGACGAGTTCGCAGAACGCACCGGACATCAGCTCTATTGGGACAAGACGGAGGCGGCAAGGATCCGTGAATGGCCGAGCGGCTCGCCGAACTCGCTGCAAGCCGAAGCTTCCCGTTCGACGGGACGTGGACCGATTTCCGTCCCGATCCGGATTGGCCGACAGCGCAGCGTCCGGAGGGTTGGGACCGGCCCCGAGCGCATTGTCAGGTGTCGTAGCGGTCGGTGAGTTCTTTGCCGAGGCGGGCCAGTTCTGCATCTACAGCAGGTGAATCCACTACGTCGATGAGGGCGCCCCACCCAGCGAGGTGTTGGGCGATCATCAGGGGCGTGGGAGCGGTGACGCGCACCCGGACTCGCCCGTCCTCGGCCGGGCCGTCGACCTCGCAGTGACGCCCTAGCTGTCCGCGCAAGGCCCAGACGAATCGCGGCTGGATGAGCACGGTGGCCGAGACGAGCGATCGTTGCTGCTCCACCTCATCGACCACACGGTCCCACGCGTCCGATAGCGCGAAGTCGGCCGGTCGATCCGCCTGGAGATCTGTCGTCAGCGCTTCGACGATGCGATCCGCCCGGAATGTCCGCTGCCCGTCCTCTGTGCCGGCCAGCAGATACCAGACGTCGTCTTTATCGACCAAACCGAGCGGATCCACCAGCCGCTCCGACCGTCCATGGGTGCGGCTTGTGTAGATCAGCCTGACCTTGCGCCGGCGTACGACGGCGGTCTGCAAGACCTGGACAAGCTCGGGACGCTTCCGGCTGTGCTCGCCCCACCGAGCCGGATCGATGACCACTGCATCGGCCGCGGCCTCCGCGTCGGCTCGGAATGTGTCGGGCAAGGCGCGCACCAGTTTGCGCAGCGCCGCCTTGGCCTCCGGCGCGACCGACGTCGCCGGTCCGACAAGCAGGAAGAGTGCCTGTGCCTCCGTTGCGCTGAGGCCACTCAGATCAGTCCGAGCGCCGCCCAGCAGTGACCACCCGCCGCCGCGTCCCGGCTGTGGATAGACAGGAATGCCTGCCGTGGACAACGCCTCCAAATCACGTCGGGCGGTAGCAACGGAGATCTCCAGCTCGTCGGCCAACTGGCGTGCGGTCACCCGACCGCGAGCCTGCATCAGCAACAACATGGCAACGAGCCGATCCGCACGCATGCAGACAGTCTCGCAAACTAACTGCTCACCGTCTGAGCACTTAACACCTCCTCATCCCGTGGGCTAATGGCGACCGTGCGCCGTGAGCTGACTAGCCGGACGTCCAGCTAGGCAGTAGTCCCGCCCCGCCATGCGGGAACCCCACAGCCAAGCGGGCAGGCCCACAACCCGGTCGACCTCTGCCTACCTGGGCGTCCGGATTGGCCAGGAGAGCCGGTTCCACAGGCGTGCGGATGGCCTAAAAGGTGATCGGGTTGGTGAATGGGCTCCCGTGCGGTCGGTCCGGTCAAACTCGACTTGACGCCCCGGACCAGACATCAGACCAGAAGACCCTGGCCTACGTCTGGAGTTATGAGGCCATCCGCTCGGTCAGGAAGTCTTCCCAGGTCCGTTGACCAACGGCCTGTTCGGGTGCCAGGTTGGCGCCGGCCCGGACCGCTTGGGCAGCCTTGCCTGGCTGCCGGAGCGGCAGGATGGGGCGGCGTCGGTGGGTGGCCCGCAGGTATCCGCGGAGCAGGTCGGCCATGGGGTAGATCCGTGGCCCGCCCATGTCCGGAACCAGACCGGCCGGCTCACCAAGAGCAAGCTCCGTGAGCCTGGCGGCGACCTCGTCGGCGTCGATCGGCTGGAACCGGATGGCCGGAGCCGGCAGCACGGGCAGCTTCACCATTTGCTTCGCGACCATCAGAACCAGGTCGTAAAACTGGGTCGCGCGCAGGGTCGTGAACGGTAGGCCGGAGTCGGCTATCACCCGCTCCGCGGCCAACTTGTACCCGAAGTAGCCGAACAAGGCGCGGTCCACACGGCTGACAATCGGGATGCGGTCAGCGCCGACGACCGAGATGTACACCAGATGTGGCGCCTTCGCCCGTGCTGCCGCCCACACCAAATTCCGGGCCTTGTCCTCGTCGCCCTTGGCGCTGCCTGCGCAGTGCACGATGGTCCCGACACCGTCCACGGCGGGTTCGATCCCCTCGCCGGTGCCCAGGTCGCCCGTGACGAACTCGATGCCATCCCGGGCTTCGTGGTGACTTCGGCTGAGCACCCGCACCTCACAGCCGGCGTCTCGCAGCCGCGGGACGATGAGCCGTCCGAGCGTGCCTGTGCCGCCGGTGACCAGAACGGGGGATGTCATAGCACGCCCTCATCTTTAGTCCGCCACTGCATGATCGCTCTCCTTCGTAGAGGTCGGTCTACTACAGCTATGACGTGCCGCGGCCAGAGAATGTGACCGATGGACGGATCGAGGCGAATGTGACGCGGGGGAGCCGCCAGGTTCTAGCGGAAATCGTCCGCGTGATCCTCAGCCCAGGTGCGGAACGTCCGCGCCGGTCGGCCGAGGAGTTGTTCCACTGTGTCGGTCACTCGCTCGGGCGAGTCGACGAACGCAGCCCACGCCTTCAGGCGGGCGTCCACGAAAGCCGGATTGCCCCAGGCTGCGGTCAGGTGCTCGCGTGCTGTCTCGGGCGGCAGGTCCTCCCATCGCACGTCGCGTCCGATCGCCTCGCCGATAATCCTGACCTGACCGGCGTGGGTGATCGACTCGGGTCCGGTGATCACGTACTTGGCGCCGTCGTGGTCGGCAGTGGTGAGTACGTGGACTGCCACGTCCGCGATGTCACGCTCGTGAATCAGCGACCGCGAGGCCCTCCCGTACGGCCAGCGCACGACCCCTCGCCTGACCTGATCGGCCCATCCGAGCGTGTTCGTGGCGAAGTCGATCGCCCGCAGGAACGTCCAGCTCAAACCGGAATTCCTGATCTGCCGTTCGATCTCCTGGTGGAAGGAGGTTGCCTGCTCCGTGTCCGCGAGGTCGGCGACGTCGGCGACAGGTACACGATGCGCTTGGCGTGTTGGGCGATCGCTTTCACCACGCGAGGTTCCACCGGAATCCCGGGCCACATCAGGTACACGGCGTCCACATCGTGCAGTGCAGGCTCCAGCGTCTCCGGGGACGACAGATCGCCACGGGCAACCTCCACACCGCTTGGTATCGAGGCCTTGGCCGGGTCGCGGACCAACGCGCGTACCTCGAGTCCGATCCCGGCCAGCGAGGAGACGACGTGCTTACCCACATTGCCGGTCGCGCCGGTCACCAGAACCTCGCCCACCAGCCGACCATAGAATCTCAACCCGAGTTGAGATCAAATCCAGCCGGTAGCTGAGATGTTCGGCTCCGTAGGCTGTGCGGGTGTTAGTGGTCCTGGAAGTCCTGCGCGGCATCGAGCAGACGACAGTCGCTGAGGTCGGGCGGATACTTCCGGGCGCGGTGGTCCAGAGCGTCGGCGAGTCCGAGGTCGCAGTACAGCTTGACGGGTTCGATGGTCTGCAGAGCCTGCGGACGGTGGTGGCTGCCTATCTAGCTCTGCCGTTCGACATCCGCCGCCCGAAGGAACTGCTGAGCAGTGACCGGTTCGGAAGCGTGGTCGAGGCGGTCGAGCAGATCCGCCGGCAGCGGCCGAAAGTTCGCTTCGGGTCATTCCGGGTGAGTGCTGCCGGCTCGGACTCCGAGGTGATGACTCGGTTCAAAGCCGACTTCGCCGAGGCCACAGGCCTCGTCGAGTCGCCCGAAGACGGCGAACTACTCGTGCGTGTACGTCGTACGCCGGACAGGCCCGGGTGGCAGGTGCTACTGCGCACCACGCCTCGGCCGCTTAGTGCCCGCGCGTGGCGGGCAGTCAACTATCCGGGTGCAGTCAATGCGACCGTGGCAGCGGCAGTCGTCGAGGCGCTTGACCCTCGTCCAGCTGACTCGGTGATCGATCTGATGTGCGGGTCGGGGACGCTCGTGCTGGAACGGCTGGCGCGTTCCAGACCCGAACGGCTGGTTGCTTCGGACGTGTCAGCAACTGCCTTGGACGCAGCCCAGCAAAACCAACGGGCTTCACGGCTCAAGGGCCGCATCGAGTATCTGCAGCAAGATGTCAGAACGCTGCAGGTGTCACCAGCAGGCTTCACAACGCTGATGGCAAATCCGCCGTGGGGAGAGTTGGCGGGCAGTCACGACGCCAACGAAGATCTCTATCCCGCGCTGCTGCACACTGCCCATCGGCTTGCGGCTGAGCAGGCCGTGCTGGGGGTTCTCACCCACGACATCCGCAGATTCGAGCGCATCCTGGCGTCCCAGAAGCACTGGGTCGAAGAGTCGCAAACCCTCTTCTACCAGAAGGGACACCACCCGCGCCTCTATGTCCTGAGGCACCTATGAGTCCTAAGGCACCACTGACGAGCGGGGTGATCAGATCTGAGTCAGGGTTGTGTCGGCTGATATCGATAGAGCTGCGAGTCGCGCTGGACGAAGCCGAGCCGGGTGTAGAGCGGGTGTAGAGCCGGATGGCGCAAGCTACTGGACCGCGCGATGCTCGGCACGTTCGCCGAACTCGTGCAGGCCTTCTACCGCGACACTAGATGACGCTGCAGTGGGTGCAGGACGGTGGGCGAACCGAACTTTGGGCAGTTTCGTAGGTATATTCGATGGCGAGGGGGCGCGCGAAGGCTCAGCCATTGGCGCGGCGCGGTGGGCGGAAGCCGATCTTGTCGACCGTGCCAGGTCATCATCCATGCCCGTGGTGAATAGCAATCAATGCTGAGCGCCGTTGAAGGCGTCGCTTGGGCAGTCTGGTAACCCGCTTCGCGGTCCTGGAGGATACGTGGGAACCACCGAAGCTGCGGTCAGCGAGCGGGGCGGCGCCAAGTCGGTGTCGCAACGGTTCGCCGCGTTGAGTGCAGCAGTGGCATGCCGCGTCGCGCCTTGGGCGCTGGTGGTCATCATGCTGGTCGCTGCCCTGGCATGGGTCGACACGCCCGCGGAGCAGATCGCCCGGTACGCCGCATACTGGGTCGGCTGGGTGGCGCTGCCCGGCACGCTCCTGTATCGGGCGCTGCGCGGTAGTACAGGTAACCTGCCGGAGGATGTCGGCTACGGCTCGGCGGCGGGGCTGGCGTTCAACTTGGTCGCGTGGGCGCTGGCGGTTGGCGCGGGAGTAGGCAGTTGGCTGTGGGCCTGGCCGATTCCTGTCCTGGCGGCGTTTGCCGCGGTGCCCGCATTGCGCCGGCACTGGCGAATCGCGGACCCACGTCCGCTGCCGTTGCGTTGGTCCTGGTCTGTCGCCGCGGTGATGATCTTCACCGTCTGTCTGGTCGCCTTGACCCATTGGGCGTCCAATCCGTTGCCCCCGGCAACTCATTCGCTTTTCGGCGACATCTATTACCATTGGGCCAACGCCGCCGAACTACGCCGTACGGTTCGACCGACGTCGCCTCAGGTGGCCGGGGTGCCGCTGCAGTACCACTGGTTCTCCGATGCCTACAGGGCGTCGGCCAGTTTGATCACCGGATTGCCTCTCGGCAGCATCATGCTCCGTCTGTGGGTCGGCCCGGTGGCGTTGACCAGCGTGCTGGTGATCGCGGCCTTGGCCCGACAAGTGAGCCGGGTGTGGTGGACTGGTCCGCTCGCGGCTTTCATCGCCATAGCGCTCCAGGTGGCGTCGATCTGGCCGCGTTTCGGCAACTACGTCGCGACGGTGGTGCCGTCGTACAGCCCCACGCTGACCTTCTCCATCCCCATCGTCGCCGCCACCCTCGCGCTGTTGGTCGATCTCGCCCGCGGCCATCGACTCGGGCGGGCCTGGGTGCTGCTCGGCCTCCTCCTGATCGTCTCGGCGGGCTCGAAGTCCAGCTCCCTGCCCGTGCTCGGCGGCGGGCTGGCGCTGGCTGTGGTGGCCACGTGGTTGCGGACCAGGCGCGCTCCGCGCGGACTGCTGCTGGCCATGGTCGGCCTCGTCGCCACGCTGCTGGTGACAGCGCCGGCCCTGGCCGGCGGCAAGGCCGGCGCGGGAATCCAGCTGGGAGCAACGTTCACCTTCAAAGGGCAGTACATCTCGGTGGCTGGGCAGGACCACGTGCCGGGGACCGGGGGCCTCCTGCCGCCCAGCATGTTCTCTCCGGTCAACCACGTACGGCTGATCCTGCCGGCACTGGCGTTCTGCTTCCTGCTTGGTCAGCTCAGCAGGCTGGCCGGCTTCGCCCTGGTGCTGCGTCGCTCCACCCGTCGTGATCCGGCGGCATGGCTGTTGCTGGGGACCGCGACGGCGGGGCTGGGCGCCATGTTGGTGGTCAGCCACATCTCCAACGGGCAACCATACTTCTGGTACTCGGCCCTCCCGGCGGCGTCCGTGCTCTCCGCCTGGCTGCTCGCGGAGCTGAAACCCGCGCGGTTGGGCCGCACCATGTTGGTCGGCGGCTTGGCGCTCGGCGCGGTCGTCGGTGCCTCGCTCCGGTTGTATGGCCCAGGCAGGGAGGCCGGCAGCTGGAAAGACCGTTGGCCCGCCTTGCTCGCCGAGCCGGTCATTGCCCTCCTCGCGGTAGTGATAGCCGGCGCCGTCAGTTGGTACCTGCTGCGGGTGCGATACCCCGCGTTGGTCGGCGGTGGCCTGGCCCTGCTGGTCGCGGCCTCGATCGGCCTCGGCCTCAGCACGACTGCCCGGTATGTGGGCGTGCCGACCCAGGCTGCTCTCGCCGGCACGCTGCCGAGCGCGGGCAGGAAAGGCCTGTTCTGGGTGACCGCCGACGAGATGCGCGCCGCCGACTGGCTTGCCCGACACGCACGGGACGGGGACTACATCGCCACGAACGTGCACTGCGAGATGGTCCACACCGACAACAGGTGCATCAACCGGTCCTTCTGGGTGTCCGCGCTCACCGAGCACCCGGTCGTACTCGAGGGCTGGGCGTACCAGGCGGTGACACAAGCCAAGCACGGTCAGAACGGCCTGCCGTCGTTCCGGGCGCCGTCACCCGAGCCGGAGCGGCAGCGGATCAACGACGCAGTATTCGGTGCGCCAACCGCCGCCGGCGTGGCGGAGCTCCGCCTGCGGTACGGCGCCCGCTGGCTGTACGCCGACGAACGTGCCAGCCATGTCTCGTCAAGCCTCGGCGATCTGGCGCAGGTCCGCTACCGCGCCGGCACGGTGACCATCTACGAGCTGCCGCCAGTCTGACCACGGGAGAACGACGAACGGTGTTGGGCAGTGCGGCGACTATGGCGACGCCGATCATCACGGCGGCCAGGCCGAGGGATGCTGCTACGGGCGTTGGCGTGTCAGCCCAGTTTCTGGACCAGCTGGATCGGATTGCCGTCGGGGTCGGCGATCCAGGCGATCCGCAGGTCGTCGAGCCAGTCGTGCGGCTCGGACAACGCTGCGCACCCTGCGCCGGCGAGCCGGTCGAACTGGCCGTCTGTGTCCTCACACCACAAGACCAGCTCGACCGGCCGGCCATCCAGGGCCGGAGACAGCCCGTGGTCGTTCCTGGCGGACTCGACGTCCGCGATGCCAAGGTTGAAGCCGTCCAGCGTGAGCTCCACGTGGATCGGCTGTCCATCCCGCGGGTGCTGGAATCTTTGTTCGAAGCCGAGACCGAGGTAGAAGTCCCGCAGTCGGTTGAGGTCGGTCGAGTAGAACGTGATCTGTGGAGAGTGGAACATGCCGGCAAATCTATGCCCGAAGGCGACTGACTGCAGCTGATCTAGTCAGAGTGCTACGTCGGCTCAGGAACTGCCTTTGCGGACCGCTCGCAGGAACTCGTGGTTCAGGTTGGCGATGCTCTCGAAGGGGATGCCCTGCGGGCACGAACTCACGCACTCGCCGCTGTTCGTACAGCCCCCGAACCCTTCGGCGTCCATGGTGGCCACCATGTTCAGCACCCGCGACTCCCGCTCCGGCTGACCCTGGGGGAGTGCGTTCAGGTGGGCCACCTTGGCGCTGGTGAACAGCATCGCCGATCCATTCGGGCAGGCCGCGACGCAGGCACCGCAGCCGATGCAGACGGCGTTCTCGAAGGCCTTGTCCGCCGCCGGTTTCGACACCGGGGTCGCGTGCGCGTCCGGCGCGGTTCCTGTCGGGGCGGTGATGTAACCGCCGGACTGGATGATCCGGTCGAACGCGGATCGGTCGACGACGAGGTCCTTGATCACGGGGAACGCCTGGGACCTCCATGGCTCGACGTCGATTACGTCGCCGTCGGAGAAGCTGCGCATGTGCAGCTGGCACGACGTGGTCTGTTCAGGGCCGTGCGCGCGACCGTTGATGACTACTCCGCACGAACCGCAGATGCCTTCGCGGCAGTCATGGTCGAAAGCGACGGGCTCTTCGCCGCGCAGGATCAGACCCTCGTTGAGGATGTCGAGCATCTCCAGGAATGACATGTCCGGGCTGATGCCGTCGACCGGATAGCTGACCAGCTCACCTTCAGCGTCGGGGCCTGCTTGGCGCCAGATCCGAACTGTGAGTTTCACGCGTAGCTCCGTTGGCTGGGGTGTACGTACTCGAACTCGAGTTTTTCCTTGTGCAAGACGGGATTGGCGCCGACGCCGGTGTACTCCCAGGCCGACACGTGGCTGAAGTTCTCGTCGTCGCGCAACGCTTCGCCGTCCGATGTCTGGCTCTCTTCGCGGAAGTGGCCGCCGCAGGATTCCTCGCGGACCAGAGCGTCGAGGACCAGTAGTTCACCGAACTCGAGGAAGTCCGCGACCCGGTTGGCCCTCTCCAGCTCTTGGTTGAGCTGCTCACCGGTGCCTGGTACGAGGACGTTGCTCCAGAACTCGTCGCGCAGCTCTGGAATCCGGTCCAGGGCCTTGCGCAGGCTGGCCTCGCTTCGGGCCATCCCGCAGTGCTCCCAAATGAGCGTGCCGAGCTCGCGGTGGAACGAGTCGACGGTCCGGTTGCCCTTGATGGACAGCAGCTTGTCGAGCCGCTCGGTGACCTCGGACTCGGTCTGGCGCACTGCGACGTCCCCGGCATCGACCGCCTTGAGGCCACCGCGGGCCAGGTAGTCGGCCAGCGTGGACGGCAGCACGAAGTAGCCATCGGCCAGTCCCTGCATCAGCGCTGACGCCCCGAGCCGGTTCGCTCCGTGGTCGGAGAAGTTGGCCTCGCCGATCACGAAGAGGCCCGGCACTGTGCTCTGCAGGTCGTAGTCGACCCACAATCCACCCATCGTGTAATGGATCGCCGGGTAGATGCGCATCGGCACCTCGTACGGATTCTCCGCCGTGATCCGCTGGTACATATCGAACAGGTTGCCGTACTTCTCCTCGACGCTTGCCCGGCCCAGGCGCTTGATCGCATCGCTGAAATCGAGGTAGACGCCAAGCCCCCCGGGCCCGACGCCCCGGCCCTCGTCGCACTGGTTCTTCGCCGCACGAGAGGCGATGTCGCGGGGCACCAGGTTGCCGAATGAGGGATATATCCGCTCGAGGTAGTAGTCGCGCTCGGCCTCGGGGATCTGATCAGCGGAGCGGGTGTCGCCCTTCTTCGCGGGGACCCAGATCCGGCCGTCGTTCCGCAGCGATTCACTCATCAAGGTGAGCTTGCTCTGGTGTTCGCCCGTTCGCGGGATGCACGTCGGGTGGATCTGCGTGTAACAGGGGTTGGCCAGATACGCACCCCGCCTGTGTGCGCGCCAGATAGCCGACGCGTTGGAGCCTTTGGCGTTGGTCGTGAGGTAGAAGACGTTGCCGTAGCCGCCAGTGGCCAGCACCACGGCATCAGCCAGGTGGGTCCGGACCTCACCAGTGATCAGGTTGCGTGCGACGATGCCGCGGGCTCGTCCATCGATGACGATCAGATCGAGCATCTCGGTGCGCGGGTGCATCTCGACGTTGCCTGCGTCGATCTGGCGGGACAATGCCTGGTACGCGCCGATCAGCAGTTGCTGCCCGGTCTGGCCGCGGGCATAGAACGTGCGCGACACCTGTACGCCGCCGAATGACCGGTTGTCGAGCAATCCGCCGTACTCGCGCGCGAACGGCACACCCTGTGCCACGCACTGGTCGATGATCTGCGTCGAGATCTGCGCCAGCCGGTACACGTTCGATTCGCGGGAACGGAAGTCGCCGCCCTTGATGGTGTCGTAGAAGAGCCGCTGCACGGAGTCGCCGTCGTTGCGGTAGTTCTTCGCCGCGTTGATGCCACCCTGGGCGGCGACCGAATGGGCGCGGCGCGGAGAGTCCTGGAAGCAGAACTGGATGACGTGGTAGCCCTGCTCGGCCAGGGTCGCGCCGGCCGAACCGCCAGCGAGGCCGGTGCCGACCACGATCACTCGATGCTTGCGCCGGTTCGACGGGTTCACCAGCTTGGCACTGAACCGCCGCTCGTCCCAGCGCTTCTCGATCGGGCCGCTAGGGGCCGCGGTGTCGACGATCGCGTCGCCGGTCGTGTATTCGATCATCTCAACTCACCAGTCCTGTCATGACGCCGATGGGGACGGCGATGAAGCCGACAGTGATCGTCACGGCCAGCGTGGTGCCGACGGTGCGGATGGCGCGGTCGCGGGCGGGGCGGTTCAGGCCCAGCGTCTGCGAGGCGCTCCAGAAGCCGTGGTTGATGTGCAGGCCGACCATCAGCACCGCCACGATGTAGATGATGTTGATCCACCAGACCTGGAAGTCCGCGACGACATTGTGGTACGGACGGCCCGCGGCGAAGTCTGGGTTGGTGACTCCGACGGTCAGATCGAGCAGATGCCAGACGATGAACAGGGCAAGGATGATCCCGCCCCAGCGCATCGTCCGGGTGGCGAAGCCGGCCTTGGCCCGCTGACCGTGCGCGTAGCGGGTCGGGCGAGCCGCCAGGTCACGCTTCGACAGTTGCGCCGCGCAGACGATGTGCAGCACGACGACGACCAGCAGACCGGCCCGCTGGATCCAGAGGAACCAGGCATAGTGCAGCAGGGGCTCCCCGATGGTTCGCAGCCAGGCGGCGTACGAGTCGAAGTCATGCGGGCCGAAGAAGATCTTGAGGTTGCCCAGCATGTGCAGCAGCAGGAACAGCACCATGATCAGTCCGGTGACTGCCATGACGGCCTTCTTGCCGATCGTGGATTGCCACAAGGTGAGCGTCGGGCCGGCAGACCGTGCGCGCGTGTCGATTGCCACGGATGCCACGGTAGATCTCAGTTCACCAGAGGGCAAAGAGATGACTTCTCTAGTTTTGATAGCCAATGGCTATACTGAGCCTATGCAGTTGAGCCAGTTGGCGTACTTCGTAGCGGTGGCAGAGGAGGGCTCCTTCACTCGGGCCGCCGAGAGAGTCGGCGTGGCTCAGCCGTCGTTGTCGCAGCAGGTGAGGGCACTCGAATCCGACCTGGGCGCCGTGCTGGTGCATCGGGCGCGCGGAAACATCAGTCTCACGGCGTCGGGGGAGACCCTGCTACCGGTGGCCCGACGGATGCTGGCCGACGCCGAGACCGCACGAAGGGAAATCCGCGAGCTGGCTGAACTAGGGCGTGGCCGGGTCCGGCTCGGAGCTACGCCGAGCCTGTGCACAGGGCTGCTTCCGGCCATGCTGGCGTCGTACCGTCAGACGTATCCGGGCGTGGACATCGTGGTGCACGAGGGTGGCTCACGGGATCTGCAGCGCGAACTGGCCGAGGGCGCGCTGGATCTCGCACTCGTGGTCGATGCCCGGCTCGGCGATGACCCGGCACTCGCCACCATCCCGCTGCTGGCGGAGGATCTCGTGATCATCTCGCGGCACGGGCACCCGGGTCCGACGCGGCGCGCGCGGATGAGTATCGCGGAGTTGAAGGACGTCCCGCTGGTGATGTTCCGTGCCGGTTATGACCTGCGCGAAACCACCGTCGCGGCCTGTCGTGCCGCCGGCTTCGAGCCGACGTTCGCGATCGAGGGCGGCGAGATGGACGCTGTGCTGGAGTTCGTCAACGCCGGTCTCGGTGTTGCGGTCGTGCCGAGCACCGTGGTGCGCAACCGATTTCGGGTCACTCCGTTCAGCGCGGGATTGAGCCGCACCGTCGTCCTTGCCCGCAGGCGCGACCTGGAGCCGCCCCGAGCGGCGCAGGCGCTGATCGAGAGCCTGGTCGAGTACCTGCAGAACAGCGCCGCCAGCGATTCCTTGCCGCCCGGGACAACCGAGCTCACGGGACGTTAGAACCTGCCGGACTATTCGCGTCTTCTTGCTCGACAAAGCGGGCATGGAGGCGCATGTCGTGCCAGCCGTCCTGGTGCAGTGCTTGTCGGCGCCGGGTGTCTTCGTAGATGTAACCGGCCTTCGTGCAACGGACTCCCATCGCGGTGCAAGAGCGTTCGCGCCAGGTTTCCTACCCGGGACTCTCCAAT
>JAWWPC010000037.1:0-10418 GCA_033851055.1 Kribbellaceae bacterium
CGCATGCAGCTCCGCGAGATCGATCAAGCTCGGCACCTGGATGCGACGCCAGACCGGCGGTTCCACGTCCTCAAGAGTGATCTTCAGCTGGTAGACCTCGCCGCGTGGCGCCGCCACCGACTCCGTCGCCTGACGTTCGACCATCACCCTCGACCGCGCCTGCATAGCAGCCTTGCGTGCCGCCTTGGCCGCGGCCGGATCCGGGTGGTACTTGGCGAGCACCTCCAGCACCTCCACCGTTTGCGGATGCGTGCAGTCCGACAGCCCCGCCATCACCGCAGCTGACCCCGAATCAGCGCCCCGGGCCATGTCGGTGACCGCGATCCGCTGCGCCTCCTCGTCATCGCCCAGATGAGCATTCATCAGGTCGATGAACAGCCAGTGAGAATCGGCCGGGGTCGGATCCGGCCCGGCCAACCCGCGGGAGCGGAGCCAGCTGGTCGCATAGGCATGCACCGTCGGATGGTCCAGACCGTCGCGGACAGCGTCCTGGGCACTGTCGCCGATCCGTTCCAGCAGGCCGAAGGCAGCATTGCGGTCAGCCGAGCTGCCAACCGAGGCCAGCTCGACCAGCTCGTCTGCCGCGCGCTCCGGTCCCTTGGCTTTGATCCATTCACTGATCAGGGACTCCCGCCCGGCCCCGTCCTCGGTCATGGCCAGATCCATGATGTCGATCGGATCCGCGTCGCCAAGATCCGTGATGGTAGGCGCACCGACGCCGATCGTCTCGAACCAGCCGCTCAGCCCGAACTGGCCGAGCCCGGTCACGCGGACCGAGTCGCCGTCGCTGGTCGTGGCTCCGAGCTCGGTGAGCCGGTCCAGGAGCTTCCGCACGGGTACCTCCAACCGCCCGGCGCCGGCTCCGGACGCTGCCGCGCCGGCCACCAGTTCGCCGATCGGCAGCACCGGTTCGACGTAGATCTTGACCAGGAGCGGGACGGTGGCACGGGCGAGCTCGTCGGACCAGAAGACCTCGTCGACCTCGTGGTCGAACAGCTCTGCCCAGATGTCGAGAACGCTGCGGTTATCATCATCCCGCGCCAGCTCCGCCAAGCCTGGACCCGGCGTCGCCCGGCCACTATGAGTCGACAGCAACTCCAGCTCCACAGCGCTGCGCCAGAGCTCGTCTAGCTCGGTGAAGTCAGCAGCCGACCGCGCCTTCGCGACCCCGGGGCCCTGGTCGCCGGGCAGACCGAGGTCCTGTACGGCGAGCCGCGCGTCCGCAAGCGTCAACTGGCCAGACTTCGTGATCCGGCGATCGCCGGTCCACTGAGCGAGCCGTCGTACGAGACGAAGCCGGCGGCACTCCCTCGCTCGATCGGCCAACTCGGCGATTGGCGGCGTTCGTACAGCAGGAAGCTCCAGGAGCCCCGGGTTCGTCATTGGATCTGCCTCGATGTCTCGTCAACTGGCAACTACCCAGCGAGCATAGACATCATGCGGCGCGGGATGAACCGTCCTAAGCCGCTGTCGCCGCCGGGCACGACTTGGGTCGCCCGGCGGCCCTCGCGACACGCCGGGACTGCTCGCTCGCTCCCCTCGGACAGCTGATTAGTGTCTCCCTGTGGCGGACCAACTTGTAGTGGCAGCTGACAAGGTGCAGGCGCACCTCCGGGCCTTGGAGGCTGAGCTCGAGGAGTATCCCGACCAGCGGGGCGAGGTCCTGCTCGAGATCGCCAGCGCGAGGCTCGAGTTGGGCGAACCGGACCGTGCACTTGTGATCTGGCGTGACCTGATCACCGAAGGTGGCGAGGACGGTGACTACGCGCGGGTGGAGCTTGCGGAGTACTGGTTCCGCATGGGCCAGGACGAGGATGCTCGCGCCGAGCTGGCGAAGTTGAAGGCGACACGTCGGACGTCCGGCGGCGGATGGCAGCTCGCCGCGGAGCTGCTCGAAAGCCGCGGTGAGCTGGCCGAATCGCTGATCTGGTACACGATGGCGACCGAACGATTCACGCCCGAGGAGATGGCCGCCCTCGGCGAGGACGTCGGCTGGGCATCAGCACCCGGCATGGTGGTCCGGAGCCGCCGTGGGGTGCGGATGGGGATGGGCCTGCCCCCGGACGAGACCGATCAGCTGGTGCCCGCCGAGGAGGAGATCCAGGAGCTCCTCCGTCGGCCGTTCCCGTCCTCCGAAGAGGCCATGGAAACGATGCGTGCACACCACCGCGCGCCGACCGAGGTCCGGATGTTGTTCTGGCCGCGATCCGAGTTCGATGCGGCGCGCGAGCGTTTGGCCGGCGCGATCGATCAGGGGGTGAGCAAGGCGCAGTACTACCGCGACCTCGAGAACAAGCTAGTCGGTATGGCGACCGACGGCGCCCGCCGGGTCAGTGCCGTGTCCTGCAGCGTCGATAGCCTCGCCGTGTACGTCGACCGCGCCGGCGACCACCCGCTGGACTCGTCGGCCGCACGGCGGGAGTATCTCGACGCCCGCTACAGCGAGGGGCACTACGTCGAGTGGCCGCCACCGCGGAACCAGCCGTGCTGGTGCGGATCGGGAACGAAGTACAAGAAGTGCTGCGGAGCGCCGACCCGACAATGACCGGGTGATGCCTAAAGCCGCAGCGGCCATCGGCTTGTCATCTCCGGCCGTTAGCCGCATCGCGGTGGCCGGAGGCAACGAGTTGGCGGCTGCCCCGTAAGTGTGCTGCTGACGCAATCTGGGGCAGCTTGGCGGGTGGCACTGCTAGGTGCGGTCGACAAGTTGGTCCGGTTCGAACGGAATGTTCGGCGGAAGCAATATTCTCCGATGGCGCCAAGCGAGACTCAGGCAGGCTGCACTTGTCTGGCCCAACGGTTCTCGATCGATCAGCCGAGACACTGTCGCCTCATCGAACGGAAGACTACGAATCGACTTACTCCCGTCGAGTGAGGTGACGATGTCGCCTTCTGGGTTGGTCGACACCAGATCGCGGAACAACCGGTCGAACACGTCGTCGTCGATGACGACCGGCGTCGCGATCACCGCGTTAAGGCTCAGCGCGTCGAGGACGACTCCGAGTGCCCCTGAACCATTGCGTCCGGCAACGATCGGTCGAGACTCTGACGCAACGGATGGCCTTCATCTGCGTCATTGGGTGGCACCGACGAAGACGCTTCGATAGACGACCCAAGCTCGCCCGCCGGAATCGGGAAGCCGTCACGTTGTCGAGTCACCCGGAGTCACCTCGCGTCACCTTTCATGGGTAGCAAATTGCCGCCAGCCTGGTTGCCGCGGCGGACGGATCCGCCACGGTCAGTATTACCGGACCAGGGTGAGAGCTCATGACGGACTTAGTCGCCAACTCAGCACCATCTTGATCTGACAAAACCCCTCCCAGTCACCGATATCCCCCGGCTCGGATGGTGACCGTTCCATGCTGGGCGGGTTCTCATGGTCGTGCCGTTGGCCATCACGCCGGTCGCGAATATTGATCGACCCCTCGGAACGAGCCAGCGCTTCGAAACGGAGATGACCCACAGTGAGCGAGATCAAGGGTGCGAGCGGAGATCCGGTCTTGGCGTGGTTGGAACGTCGGACGTCCTTGGCTCGCCGCCGTGAGATGGAGTTCGACGACAGCCGCTTCGAGTACCGGCGACTGTTCAGTGAGGTGTGGGGCACCTTCCTCCTGGTCCTGGTAGCGGCGGGTGGAGGCGTCATCGGGGCCAAGACATTCGGTGCTGACTTGACACTGGCGACGAAGGCGTTGGCGCCGGGCATGATGGTGATGGCGATCATCTTCTTCATGGGCACGATCTCCGGTGCCCACCTGAACCCGGCGGTCACGTTGGCCTTCGCGGTCCGCGGGAACTTCCCGTGGCGCCGGGTGCCGGGTTACCTCATCGCGCAAGTGGTCGGCGCGGTGCTCGCGGCCGAGTTCCTGCAGCTGATGTACGGCGGAATCATCAACGGCGCTACCCAACCCACCCCTGACGTGAGCCTGTGGGTGGCAATGCTGACCGAGGCGGTGCTGACCTTGGGGTTGGTCAGCGTGATCCTGGGCACGGCGTCGGGGGCGCGCAACGTGGGGATCAACGGCGCGATCGCGGTCGGCACGTACATTGGCCTGGTGTCGGTGTGGGGTGCGCCCGTCTCAGGTGCGTCGATGAACCCGGCCCGCTCGTTCGGCCCCGAGCTGATCGCTTGGAACTTGACCGACTACTGGATCTATCTGGTCGGCCCGATCATCGGCGCGATGATCGCGGTCTGCTTCGAGTACATCCTGAAGGGCAAGGCCACCAAAGCCGGCGCCGAAGCCGCCCAAGGAACCCTCGACGAAAATCCCCAAGGCTTGTGAATCATCCGTTTCGATGAAAAGGCTGGCGAGGCCACCGGCTTCGGGCGTGTGGCGCGAAACCCGACATGGGCACCGACCGCAACGTCATGCGGAGCCGGGCTGATGGTGAGAGCGGCTCGGCCCCTCTCACCATTCACGCCGTCGTGCTCGCATGCCCCAGGCAAACCGTCGTGACTCTACTCGGCGATCATCTCGCGCAGGGCCGCTTCCTGCTTAGCTGACAGGTTTGACTGGATGAGCTCGGGTTTGAGGCCGGTGTCGGCGAATGCCGCCTTCACCTTGTCCTGCACCGCGTCGCTCGACATCAGGAACAGCGCCGAGGTGCCGGGAGTAATCTTCTCGCGAGCGGCCTTGATGAAGTCGTCGTCGATCCCGACATCGCTCATTCTTCCCGTCAGCGCACCAGCTGCCGCACCGATCGCGGCACCCAGGAACGGCACCAGGAAGATCAGCCCGAAGAGCATTCCCCAGAACATGCCGCCCATCGCACCGGCCCCGGTCAGGCTGTGCAACTGCCGTGTCTTCGGCTTCTTCGCACCGGGACGCCAGGAAACCGTCGCGGCATCGTGCACCTTGATGAGCTCCTGCTTGGCCAGCGCCTCCAAGGTGGAGACCGCGCCGTCTGCCGCGGTGGGGCTGTCGAACTTCCACACGGTAAGCGTTGCCATCTGCTTCTCCTCTCGACTGGTCCTCATGACGAGTGAAGCCTTGCAGCCACGGCAGATGATCACCTCATCCGTACCGGGTGAGGCGCTGCGGCGACGCACCAGGCTTCCGGCAACGGTCGGTCGAGACTCTGCGAGTCACCCGAGTCACCTCGCGTCACCTTTCATGGATTGCAAATCGCCGCCAGCCTGGTTGCAGTGGGGGACGGATAGCTCGGCTATCTGAGGAATCACCTGCTCATGACCGATATCAGGGGCCGGAGGCAAGCGATCGCGGCCTGCGGTAGGAACGTCGACGGCACGGGCGCGCCTCGCCATTCCCGCCGTCGATTCCCTGACCTGTGTCACCCGTGCCTCTGGGGAGCTGGTGTCGGCTCGCCAGGGTCAGTCTGCGTCGTCGGGAGATCTCCAGTGAAAGAACGGGGTTGGGTCGAGGCGGTCGGTGGCCACCTGGAGGCTGTTGCGGGCGGCGGTGTAGAAGTGGTCGCGTTGGGTGTTGACGCGGTGGAAGAGCTCGAGGAACTCGGACTCGGTCGCTTCGGTATCCACCAGGAGGTGGGCGAGGTCGGAGACGGCGAAGTTCCAATCGTGCGCCGCGCTGACGGTCGCGTTGTCGCCGAGCAGGAGGACCGCCTCGATCGCCACCGAGCGCACTTCGCGCACCTGGGCGAGCAAGGGCGCGGCCGCGGTCACGTCGAGCGGATCCGACCGCGGACCCATCCCTCGCGCGGCCGCCATCCGTTGGCACAGGCGGGTCTGGCGCTTGACGGCGGCTGCGTACTCGGAATACGCCTCGACGCGCCGAGCATCCCAGCGGACCTCCTGTGACCGCTTCCGCTTGCTCCGTTCGGTCAAGGCACCCCCGCCGTAGGAAAGCACGGAGCCGACGACCACGCCGATCAACGCCGGCAACTGACTTGCAACACCTGCCACGAAAGTCCCGTCGGTAGCCACTCCAGCCTCACCTGACAGCGGGGCTGCGGTAGAGGAACTCTAGGCCGGACGAGGATCCACCTGGCCGATGCCGCTGTCAACGTGATGTGACCTAGCCCGTACGACGTCCCGCCGCACAAGTCGGCGTGGCGTCGTACGGGCCGGCTGTTATCCACAGCTTCCGGGAGAGGCCAAGCGGCGGGAAGCGCAATTTGTCTACGGTCTTCGGCATGGACGACCCGATGGCGGACGAGCTCCGCGACTATTGGACCGACACGCATGTGGATCGTTGCGATGTCTTGCTGGATGCTGCTCAGGATCACGTGCGGAAACAGCGGCCAAGTCGCGCAATTGCCATCTGGCAGCAATTGATCAGCGAAGGCGGCCGGGATGGCGACTTCGCACATGTTGAGTACGCCGATTATCTGTTCGCGCTATTCAAGAACGACGAAGCCCGAACTGAGCTGGCCGCCGTGATGGCGGAGGGGCGCATCTTCAGTACGCCATGGCTCAACGCGGCCGAAATGCTCGAGGAGCGCGGTGACCTGGCCGAGGCGTTGGTCTGGTACACCCTGGCAACCGACTACCTCACAGCCGAGGACGTCCACGGTCCGAAGGGACCGCTCTGGGCCAAGCGTCTCGTAGCGGGGCGACGCAGAGTGAAGTGGACGATGGGTCTGCCCCTCGACGACACAGATCTACTCGGCCAAATGGGCGACGTCGAGGCGGAGGACAAGGAGCTTGCTCTGCTAACTTTCCTTGTCGAGCCGGCGGTGGTTGAAGGGCGGATGCAGTTCTTGCCCCGCGGCGAGTTCGACGTTGCCGGCCGAGGATGGTCCGGACGGATCAGCCCCGAGCTCGAGGACGCCTACTACCAGGATCGCGAACGTGAACTTCGCGGACATGAGGGCCAACGGCTCGTCGTCGTCCCGTGGACTTTTGAGAGTTGGGTCGCCTTCATGAACGCCACCTGGGGTGCCCGATCCCATGAGGAACAGCGCTACATCGTAAGGCGGTATGGCGAGGGCGAGGGCATCGAGTGGCCGCCACAGCGTAACCAGCCCTGCTGGTGTGGCTCGGGCACGAAGTACAAGAGATGCTGCGGCGCGACCTAGCCCTCAGCGGGTGCGCACCGTGGGGTCGGTAGGGTGTGGCGTATGGCGGATCAGGAGTATCGGGTCGAGGTCGAACTCAACGACGCGGAGCACGGGCTTTCGTTCTGGGAGCGGCTCCGGGCTCTCGATCTCGACCATGACGCCCGCAAGCGCCTCGGTAACCGGGTGACCGTGACCCGGGACGGCTCGCGGCTGCTCATCTACGCGCACAGCGAGGAGGACGCTCGGGAGGCCGAGCGGACAGTCCGCGAGGTGGTCTCCCAAGATCACCTCAGCGCGGACTACACCCTGACCCGCTGGAATCCGGCCGCACAGGAGTGGACGGACCCGAGCGACGTCACAGTCCCCGAGCAGGACGGCACCCCCAAGGACGACGAGGACGTAGAGGTCCCGGATCCGCGGTATGTCCTCTTGCAGGCCTACAAGCCGGAGTTCCTGCGCGACCTCGGCCTCTAAATCGCTTCCGTCCGCCAAGCGCTTCGGTCCGCTAAGCGCTTCGGTGCACTAAACGCTTCCGTTAAACGCGTCCGTCCCAGGTTGAGCTTGGCTAGTTCGGCATTCGGCTCGTCGAGGTCGAAGGCCGCTGCGTCGTAGCCGTCGCCAAGCCAGTCGCGGTAATACGAGTGCATCCGGTCCAGCTCGAGATAGTCCAAGGAATCCGCGCCGAGGTGCTCGCCGATCTGCTCCACGGACATGGTCGAGGCGATGAGCTTGCTGCGATCGGAAGTGTCCAGTCCGTAGAAGCAGGACCAGCGGTAAGGCGCGGAGAGCACACGCAGATGGATCTCCGCGGCGCCGGCATTGCGCAGAAGCTGCATGGTGTTGCGCAGGGTCGTGGCCCGGACGATGGAGTCCTCGACCACCACGAGTCTCTTGCCGGCGACGTTGTCCTCGATGACATTGAATTTGATTCGTACGGCGTTGTCGCGCAGTTCCTGCGTCGGGGCGATGAAGGTGCGATGGATGTATCGGTTCTTCACCAGCCCGTCCCCGTACTCGATGCCGGATTCGGCGGCGCAACCCTGAGCGCCGGGAACTGCCGAGTCGGGGATCGGCATGACCATGTCGGCCTCGGCGGGGTGACCACGACTCCGTCGGGGTCACCCCTTCATATGTGCTGCTTCCTCGATTACCCCCAACCAGGAGCAAAAGTCTTTTCTCGGGGCGCCCGAACGGCCTGCTGGCTGCCTGGGAACGGCCGGCTACAGGCTGGGGGCAAGCGAAATTTCTCGTCGGGCCTAGCGGCGCGACGCGACGTACGCGGTCGTTTTCGGGCAGCACGCAGCGACCCGAGAACCCGTTACTGGGCATGGTTCGACTCTCGTTACGCCTGCGGAGTTAGCTGTCGGGTTCGGGCTGGAAGTCATAGCCCGGTCCGCTCCCACGGACTTCACCCCAAGGCCCCGGCCACTCACAGCCGGGACCCAACATCCTGGGTCCCCCACCCCTGCCATGGTGTTCGAGGGGTCATGCGTGCCTGGCAGGGCTCGGCGTTGACACGCATACGGTTCGTCGCAATCGGCGAACCACCCATCGATGTATTACAGACTGGTCAGGCCACCAAAGCAGTTATCCACAGGGCGCGTCGGTACCGGTTACCCGCTCAAAACTAATGCGAAGAACCGTATTCGAACTCAACTTCGAACCCGTGGAGCAGGGCCGGGCTGCGGTCGGCCTGGCTGGTTGCTGTACGTCACTCGGCGAACAGGTCGCTTCGCCGCGCGACGAACTCCTCGACGGACTCGGCGGGTCGGCCGGTGATTTCCTCGACCGTGGCGGTCACGCGGTCATACCGATTCTCGCGATGTAGCCGGGCCATGGTAGCGAGATGCTCATCGACGTACGATCCGAGCCCGGCGCCTGCGAGCACTTGCTCGGCCCACGTCTCCCACGGAACGTCGACGTAGGAAACCGGTCTGCTCAGCGCGCGGGCGTACTCTTCGGCGACGCCATTCATGTCCTGCGATCGAGGGCCGGTCAGCTCGAAGACCCGGCCGATATACGGCCCCGGGTCGGTCAGGATAGTAGCGACGACCCGCGCGACATCGTCGGACGCGATCGGCGACGTGCGACCGGTCCCGAATGGGAGCCGGATGGTGCCGCTGTCGGCAATGGAGCGCGCGGCCAGGGTCGTGAACAACCCACTGTCCAAGTAGACAGTCGGGCGAACGTGTACGACCGGAAGCCCAGACCAGTTAAGCACCTGCTCCGACAGCCAGTGCAGCCGCTGATGGTGTGACTCGCTCATGCTGAGCGCGTCCATCTGGGACACGGTCATCTGGGAGATGGCGACGACTGCATCCAAGTCGCCGACCGCACGGGCCACCGTCGCAACTGTGGCGGTGGCCTCGAGGTAGGACGGCGCCATGCTCATGCCGAAGAACATCCGTTGGACCGAGTCGAGGGCCCTCGCGACATCTGCTGGCCGCGTGAGGTCACCGACGACGACGTCGGCGCCGAGCGCGCGCGGGGCATCGGCGCGGTCGTCGTCGTGGTGCGCCATCGCTCGTACGGCCCGGCCGCGCTGACGCAGCAACGCCACAACCTTGCCGCCCACGCCGCCGACTCCCCCGCCGGCACCGGTCACCAGGATGAGACCAGGCTCAGCCATCGTTCGCCTCCCTTCGTTCCCTGCCATCTTGCCGTGAAATCAGAGACACGAGCCGACAGGGATGCCAAAGGCGGCACGACGACGATCCCGTTTCAGCAACCCCGGGGCCTCGTGCGAGCCTTCGCTCTACTCGAGCCACGTTGCACTCGGGTGCGGCTGCGGGGCGAAGGCGGCCTCGCTCCCCTGCGCTCTTCGAGGCCAGACGGCGCAGGTGCCAGCTCAGGTCTGGCCGCGTGCAGTTCTCCCCGCGTGCTTGGTTGCGCAGCTGCGGTCATGCCGTGTCCGCGATAGGCGTGCAGCCCGAGGCTGGGAAAGGTTCGCCCGCACTCGTGGCAGACCAGGCCGCCTGGTTGTTCCTCGAGCACGCCGTAACGGCCGTAGCCGTCGGGGGTCGCCGAGACTCAGCGAATCAGCTCGCATCGGTCAGAGCGTGTTCTGTCACGGTGACTGGGGTGATGCAGGTGCGTACGGGTCGCGGATGTCCACCCTAGTCGCGCGATACCTGAATGATCTCGCACCTCGACTAATCTTGACAGGCAAGTGCTGACTTGCGTAACGTCCTCGCGCATGGGAGACGTCTTCAAGGCCTTGGCCGACCCCACGCGGCGAATCATCCTCGACGAGCTGACCGACCGGAACGGCCAGACGCTCTTCGAGATCTGTTCCCGCCTAACGACCAAGCATCATCTCGGCTCGTCGCGGCAGGCGATCTCGCAGCACCTCGACGTTCTCGAGACCGCCGGCCTGGTCGAGACCAGGCGCGAGGGCCGGTACAAGTTCCACTACATCAACACCAGACCGCTCGAACCGATCA
>JAWWPC010000044.1:0-5186 GCA_033851055.1 Kribbellaceae bacterium
GGTCCACCAGGGCGGCGCCGCCGGCCTTGATCGCCTCGGCCAGCGCGTGATGTTCCTCCACCCGGACCTCGGAGGCGGAGTAGGTCTCCTCCAGGGCGTGGATGCACATCCGGGTCTCGGTGATGAAAGTCTGGTGCATCCGGCTCAGCCTCGGGCTGCCGGCGAGCTGCACCAGCCGTTCGTGGAAGGCGATGTCCACCTCGCCGACCCCGATGGCATCCCGGACCGCGACCGCGGCGGCCATGTCCGACACCACATCGAGCAGTACCTGGCCGGCGGTCATGTGGTCGCCTTGCAAGATCTTGCGAGCGGCGGCACGCTCGATCGCCTCGCGGGCGAGGTACATGTCGCGGACGTCGTCGGCGGTCATGTCCACGACGAACAGCCCGCGGTTGCGGATCGCGACCAGCAGCCCTTCCTGGGTGAGTCGCTGCATACCTTCGCGCAACGGACCGCGGCTGACGCCGAGCTTGCGGGCGAGGTCGGCCTCGCCGAGTTGCATACCGGGCTTGAGCTCGCCGTGGCCGATGGCCTTGCGCAGTTTGTCGGCGATGATGCTCGGCGTCGACTCCTGCATTAGCGGCTCGATGTAGTTCGTCACTTGCGGTCTCCAACTGCGAAGAGGCTGCCCAACCCGGACAGGTCGGGCACCGGGCCGAGCAGTTGCAGACCCTTCCAGACCGTCACCTGGTTGGCGGTCAGGACAGGCTTGCTGATGGCGGCTTCCAGTTCCTCGATGATCGCGAGGGTGTGCATCGCGGTGTCGGGGACGAGGACAGCCTCGGCGTCCGGGTGGTCGGCGGCCTTGACCATGGCGACCACCTGATCGGTCTGCAGTGTGCCGACCTCGGCCGCGGTGATGATCCCGTGGCTGCCCATCGAGACGACCTCGGCGCCACCTGCCGTGAGGAACCTGACGAAGTGCCTGGCGACGTCCTCCGGGTACGACGCGGCGACCGCGACCCGGTGCAGCCCCAAATGGCGCAGGGCGTCGACGAATGCGATCGACGTCGACGAAGCCGGGACGCCAAGTGCCGCGGCCACGCCGGAAGCCTGGTTGCGGGCACCCTCCAGACCGAAGACGAAGCTGCCGGAGGTGCAGGCCCACGTCACGGCGTCCGGTCGCGCCGCGGCCAACTCCGAGGCGCCGGAGGCGAGACGTTCCGCCCGGCCGAGATCGAGCAGGGCGTCAACCCGGTGGGCGTCCTCGCCGACGGACGTGATCACGACCGGCAGCCGCACTGCCCCGTCGACCCGAGCCTCGAGCGCGGGGTAATCGTCCTCCGCGCTGTGACCGGGGTAGAGCAGCCCTACTGTGACCATGTGTCTCCTGGCTGTCCCGAGCATCACCGGAATGGGTAGATTGTCGACAATGCTAACCCGAGCCGCGGCAGGAGCCACCGTCCGATGAGCCAGTACGACGTGAGTCGCCTCGCCCGGGACCTCCGGGCCCAGCTCCGCGGGTCGGTCGGCGAGGACCCGCGCAGCCGGGCGCTGTACGCCGCGGACGGGTCGAACTACCGGGCCGTGCCCGACCTGGTCGTCGTACCGGCTGATGTGGACGACCTGGCCGCGGCGGTCGGGCTGACCGCGGCGGCGGGCGCACCCGTCACCCTCAGGGGAGGCGGTACGTCGATTGCCGGCAACGCGATCGGCGGCATCGTCATCGACACCTCCCGGCATGTGAACCGGATCCTCGACCTCGATCCGGAGGCCGGCACGGCCCTGGTGGAGCCCGGCGTGGTGCTGACAGATCTGCTGGCGGCGGCACGACCGCACGGCCTGGCGTTCGGGGCCGACCCGTCGTCGGCGAGCCGTGCAACGCTCGGCGGCATGATCGCGAACAATGCCTGTGGCGCACACTCCGTTGCC
This sequence comes from Kribbellaceae bacterium, assembly GCA_033851055.1. Taxonomy (GTDB): domain Bacteria; phylum Actinomycetota; class Actinomycetes; order Propionibacteriales; family Kribbellaceae; genus Kribbella. The sequence continues at coordinate 1,873 of JAWWPC010000044.1, forward strand.
TGGGGCACCACTGCGGACAACCTGCGCAGCCTGGACCTGATCGTTGCCGACGGCACCAGGATGACCGTCGACGTGCCGGACCAGACATCGGACGCGACCATCAGGAGAGCCCGGTACGCCGCCAAGCCGGGGCGTGAAGGGGAGATCCACCAAGCCCTGCAGAGCTTCGTCGACCAGCACGAGCTGGTGATCGGCAGGAGGTTCGGCCGGTTCAGCCGGCAGATCTCCGGGTATGCGCTGCAGCACCTGCTGCCCGGGCATGGCTACGATGTCGCCCGGTTGCTGTGCGGCAGTGAAGGCGGGTTCGCCGCCACACTCCGGGCGACCGTCGCGCTGGCTCCGTTGCCAGCGGCAAAGGTTCTGTGCGTGCTCGGGTTCGGCGACTCCATCACCTCGGCCGATTGTGTGCCGGTGGTTCTGCGGCACGGGCCGCTGACGATGGAGTCGATCAACGCGGAGTTGGTCGAGCGGCTTCCTGCGGAGGTCAGGGACGCTGCCGTGCGAGCAGGGCTGCCCGCCGGTAGGGCCTGGCTGCTGGTGGAAATGGGTGGTGCCGACCGAACGGAGGCAGCCGGTGCCGCGCGGCAAATGCTCGAGGAACTCCGCGACTCCGGTTCGCCGGCGACGGCCTCGCTCGTGACGGACCCGACCGCGCAGGCGGTGCTTTGGCGGTGTCGCACCGATGCGGCCGGACTAGCGACCCGGCGGGCTGACGGTGCGGAGGCGTGGGGCGGCTGGGAGGACGCGGCCGTCCCGCCGGAGCGCCTCGGAGCCTACCTGCGCGGAGTCGACGAACTGCTTCTGCGCCACGGCTTGTTCGGAGCGTCGTACGGGCATTTCGGGGAGGGCTGCATGCACATGCGGATCGACTTCGATCTGTTCAGCAGCACCGGCATCGCGACGTACCGGGATTTCGTCGAACAGGCCACGGACCTGGTCGTGGAGCTCGGCGGATCGGTGTCCGGCGAGCACGGCGACGGCCGGGCGCGTTCCGAACTGCTGACCCGCATGTACGGCACTGACGGCGTCGGGTTGTTCGCCGAGGTCAAGCGGATCTGGGATCCCCGTGGGGTGATGAACCCCGGCATGATCGTCGACCCGCCGCGGCTCGACGCGAACCTCAGGCATGACGGCCCCGCCAAGAGTCGCAAGTTGCTGACGGTCTTCGCCTATCGGGAGGACGGCCACAACTTCGCGCAGGCGCAGCGGCGGTGTGTCGGCATCGGTAAGTGCCGGCAGAGTTCCGGCGGCGTGATGTGCCCGAGCTATCAGGTGACGCGGGAGGAGCTGCACTCGACGCGTGGCCGGGCGCATCTGCTCTGGGAAATGCTCGAGGGCGACATCGTCAAGGACGGCTGGCGCTCCACCGAGGTGCGCGACGCGCTCGACCTCTGCCTGTCCTGCAAGGGTTGTCTGTCGGACTGCCCGGTGAACGTGGACATGGCGACGTACAAGGCGGAGTTCACCCACCAGCATTACGCGCGCCGGCCGTGGGCGCGGCCGTTGTCGCATTGGTCGATGGGCTGGCTGCCGCTATGGGCGCGGCTGGCCGGTCTAGCGCCGAGCCTGGTCAATCGGGTCACCCACTCCAAGGCGCAGGGGCTGGTGAAGCGGCTCGGTGGGATCGCGCCGGAGCGTGACGTGCCGGAGTTCGCGGCCGAGTCCTTCACCGAGTGGTTCGTTGCCCGAGGCAAGGTGTCGACAGCAGCCAGGGGCAACGTGTCGGCAGCAACCAGGGGCAAGGTGGTGCTCTGGCCGGACACCTTCAGCAATCGTCTGTCGCCGCAGGTCGGCAAAGCGGCCGTGGCGGTGCTGGAAGCCGCCGGGTTCGAGGTCGTTCTGCCGGACAAGCCGGTGTGCTGCGGCCTCACCTGGATCTCCACCGGTCAGCTCGGCGTCGCGCGTCGGGTGCTCCGCCGCTCCTTGAAGACGCTCGCGCCGCATCTCGCCGCCGGTACGCCGATCGTCGGGCTGGAACCGAGCTGTACGGCGGCTCTGCGTCAGGATGCGCCGGATCTGCTTGATGGGGACCAGTTGGCTGTTGCGGCCGCCGGGTCGACGTACACGTTGGCCGAGACGCTGGCGAAGTTCGCGCCGGACTGGGAGCCGCCGCAGGTCGGGGGAGAGGCGCTGGTGCAGATCCACTGCCACCAGCACGCCGTACTGGGGTTCGATGCCGACAAGGCGCTGATGGCGGCGGCCGGGATCCGGGCGGAGGTACCGGATTCGGGGTGTTGCGGGCTCGCGGGCAACTTCGGCTTCGAGAAGGACCATTACGCCGTGTCGAAGGCAGTGGGCGAGCGGGTTCTGCTGCCCGCCGTACGGGAGGCGGCGGAGGAGACCGCAGTGGTGGCGGATGGGTTCAGTTGCCGCACGCAGATCGAGCAGGGGACGTCACGCCGCGGAGTGCATCTCGCAGAATTGCTGGCCAATGGCTTGCGCGGAGCCAAGTGAGCCCCGGGCGGTTGGCCGGCGACGGGGACTACTCGGTGCCGAAGGCCCGTAGGAAGGTGTTGACGGCCGACCGGGAGATTGCCCGCAACTCACGGTCCGGCACGTTGCGGGTGCCGAGACGGGACCGTGCCTCTATCGGACCGGTGAGCAGGGCGCTGAACTGCTCCGCGGCCTCAGCCGGGTCGCTGATCCGTAGGCGACCGGCCAGGGCGAGTCGTGCCAGCCGGTCGGCGAATGCGTCGTTGACCCGGTTTGCTGCCCGGCCGCGGGCGATGTCCGCCAGGTCGGGGAACCGGGTCAGTTCCGCATAGAGCAGCCGCCGCAGAGCCGAGGAAGTGTCCTCGCAGTAGCACTGCAGGAACCGATGCCCGACGTCCTCGAGAACCTTGCGCAGATCCCGGCCGGTGTCCTGGAGACGATCGACAACGGCCAGGTTCTTGGCCATCGCCCGGTCGGCCTCGGCCGCGATCCAGGCGCGGAACAAGCTCTCCTTGTCACCGAAGTGGTTGTAGACGGTGGGTTTGGCCACGCCCGCTTCGGCCGCGATCACATCCACTCCGGCCTGGGCATAGCCCTCCCGGGCGAACACGACAGCGGCAGCGTCCAGGATTGCCTGCCGCTTGTCAATCCGGCCGCGCCCGGTCCGTACTGCCGCCTTGCTCATCTCGCCAGCGTACTGGACGCGTCCGTTCAGTTAAATGGACACCGAGTTGCAATCTGTCGATCCGTCTTCCTAAAGTGAACTCACCAGTTCAATTCTCACCACGGAGCGGTTCATGACGCAAGCAGTGCAAGATCGGCTGGATCCGGGCCTGCGGTTGCTGATCGGGGCGGTTCTGCTCGGCGGGATCATGGGCATC
>JAWWPC010000075.1:0-8077 GCA_033851055.1 Kribbellaceae bacterium
CATGCCATGGAAGTCGTCTGCGGCGGTCGGAGGGGCAGAGCAGGGGACGGCGTAGTTGTGACAGTACTGTCACACGAGTACCCTGAGGCAGTACTCTCACATGGAGGATTCCAGTGGCTATCAAGGATCTGGCGGATCTCGGCGCAGCCGTCCGCGCTGCGCGCCTAAGCCGGGGCCTGTCACAGGTCGACGTAGCAACGTCCGCAGGCGTCTCCCGCGAATGGCTCGGCCGCCTCGAGAACGGCGCCCCTCGGCTTGAGATGGACAAGGTTCTGCGCACACTCAAGGTGCTGGACATCGAGATTCTGCCGAAGCAGGAACGCCCAACCCAAGAAGACATAGCCAAGGCCCAACGGATCGCGTGGACGATGTCTCTTGAGGCTCAGTCGCTGACTGAGGACAGCTTCCAACGGGTCCTCGACAAGGTCGTCGCACATCGACTGGCCCAGACTGCGGCGTGACCGGTAGCAATGCACTAGGTCTGGTCGGCGACGCAGACGGCCAGACACCGGTCGACGCCGACGAGGCCCAGTATCTGACTCCTCACTACGCATACATCAGTACTCGCCAGGAACTGAACGAGGCCGAGGCCATGAACATCGCAGATGCCCTGCTCTGGCTTGAAGACCAAGACCTCGATGCGCACGACATACTCCACCAAGCCTTCCTGCGAGAGTTCCACCGGCGCATGTTCGGCGACGTCTGGACCTGGGCCGGCAGGCTCCGCCAACGCGAGACCACAATCGGCATCGCGCCGGCCCAGATCCAGGAACGGCTTCAGGCTCTGCTCGGCGACACCCTCTTTTGGATCGAGAACGAGACCTACGACAGATCAGAGATCGGCGTGCGCTTTCATCACCTACTGGTGCTCATTCACCCGTTCGCCAACGGCAACGGACGGCACGCCCGGCTCGCATCAAGCGCCATCGCAAACGCTCTCGGCCTAGGTTTCGACCACTACTCCTGGGGCTCCCGCAGCAACTCAACTGCAGTGCAAGCCAGACGCCAGTATCTGACCGCGCTACGCGCCGCTGACCACGGCGACTACAGCCACCTACTGAGGAACGCTGTCAGCTGAACAGTGAGGCTCGAGCGAGGGAAGACCAGTGCCATTGACAACCAAGGACCTCCCCGGCCTCGCTGAGCCGAATCCGGACGCACCTCTGATCTATCTGGACCAGTGGGTCTGGGTGGAACTGGCGCTGGCCGCAAGGTCTGGCTCAGGCGTCTACGCGGACCTACTGGGCGCATTGACTGAGATGCGAGCCTCTCGGCGAATCGCCGTTGCTCTCACTGCAGCGAACTATCTGGAGCTGGGGCAGCGTCGCTCCTCGAGGTCCAGACGAGACGTCGCCAAGGTGATGGCCGAGGTCACCGGATACGCCACACTGGCGGCAATTCACTCAGTTCAAGCCGAGGAGGTTCGGCGCGCAGCGAGCTGGGTGATGACTGGCGCCAATCAACCGCCGGCGCCCCTCGAGCGCCACATCCTGCTCGGAGTCGGAGCGAACCACGCCTTTGCTTCGCAGACCGGACGGTATCGCTTCGTGGAACGCATTGCCGGCGAGGGCGCCACTGAGGGTCCTGAAACCGGCACAGCTGAGCCGGCCGGGATGGCCAGAGCCAAGAGCAGTGCCTCCGGCGGGGGCTTCACGACTCCGGGATGATGGGGCCGATTTGGCCGGCTAGGTCGGAGTGGGGTCGGGGGTGCGTCTTATGTGCAAGGCATGGGCGCTACCGCTGTCTGCTGGGTCGTGTGATCATGTGCGCGTGATCCCCCGACCGTTCTTCGATCGTCCGCTCTGGACGGATCCGCTTTGGTGGTTTGGCATCGTGGGGGGTCTGCTCGGCGGCATCATTTACGGTCTTCGGGCGGACCTTGGACCAGTGGACTTCGCCTGGCAGCTCTTCGCCGGTGTCGTGGGCTTCACCTGGTGGACTGCCGGTTTGCTCCTGTCGACCATCCGGTTTCACTACCGTCGTCGATGGGCATCGCGCCGCACAGAGGAGGCCTCCGAGAGGCCCCCGAATGGCCCTAGGCAGCCGTCAACGACCCCTGACCACTGAGCATGATCACCGCTCGGGATCGGGGGTCGCCCGCGTGCACGCGCTCATGGGAGCGGACTCGTAATGGAAGGTCGTATCTGCACCCAACCCCAACCGCGCCCCAACTCCTTAGTCACTGAGGTCATGAAAAGAGGGCCCCTTCCCTACCCGGGAAAGGGCCCCTGACCTGCGAAGTCTTGCGGTGGAGCTTAGGGGATTCGAACCCCTGACCTCTTCCATGCCATGGAAGCGCGCTACCAACTGCGCCAAAGCCCCGCGTTCTTGCGACTGCGAAAGTGTAGCCGAACCCCTGGCCAGGAACGAAATCGGGTCCGGCCGCTCTTCACGTCCCCTGCGGGTCGTCGCTCATCACCGGCTCTGGCAGGGATCCGGCGTTCCACTCCTCGACTCGCCACCGACCGCGACGGCCCGGCAGCAGCGAAACCCAATTGCAGTTGGACAGGCCACCGAAGGCCGGCCAGTGCTCCTGCGGGATCCCCAGGAACCTGCAGATGCCGACTCGCGCCGCAAGGCCATGGGTGGCCACGACGACTGTGTCCGAGGGCTCGGCGCTCTCCACTGCACGGACCAGCGCGGGGGCGAAGCGTTCGGCGACTTCCTCGACCGTTTCGCCGTTCGTGCCACGGCGCTGGAGCTCGCCGGCGCGGATGCGCGCGGCGGCCTCCGGGTGGATAGCGGCCAGCTCTTCCATGGTCATACCGGCCCAGTCGTCGACGTTGATCTCGCGCAGCGCTTCGTCGTACTCGATCTTGAGGCCGGTCAGCGCGGCGAGTTCACCGGCGGTCGCAGCAGCACGCTTGAGGTCACTGGAGAAGAGGCGGGTCGGTGCCAGTGAGGCCAGGCGGGCTGCTGCCGCCTTTGCCTGTTCCTGGCCGACTGAGTCCAGTGGGATGTCGGCTTGGCCCTGGACCTTGTCCTGCAGGTTCCACTCGGTCCGGCCGTGCCGCCAGACGATCAGCCGGCCCGCCGTCATTCGGCCGCAGAGCCGGACGAGGCCGCCGAGCGGGTGACAGCGGGGCCTGGCGACGGCAGCGGGATCCCCGGGCAGTCGCGCCAGAGTCGCTCGAGCGAGTAGAAAGTGCGCTCCTCGTCGTGCTGAACGTGGATGACCACCTCGAGGTAGTCCAGCAGCACCCAGCGACCCTCGCGCTCGCCCTCGCGGCGTACCGGCTTGGCATCGAATTCGACACGGAGCTTCTCCTCGATCGCGTCGACGATCGCGCGGACCTGACGGTCGTTGGACGCCGAGGCGACGAGGAAGGCGTCGGTGATCGCGAGCTGCTCGGAGACATCGAACGCGAGAACGTTCTCGGCCTTCTTGTCGTGGGCCGCCTCGGCAGCTGCGGTGAGCAGCTCGACGGCGCGTTCGGTGGCTGGCATCTGTTCCTTCTAGTGGTTGGTGTAGAGGCTGCGCTTCGCGATGTACTGCACGATGCCGTCCGGTACGAGGTACCAGGTCGGGTTGCCTTTCGCGACCCGACGGCGACATTCTGTCGACGAGATCGCCAGCGCGGGCACCTCCAGCAGGGTGATCCGGTCCATCGGCAACTTGTCCAGCGGCAGCTCGAGCGACTCGGTACCCGGCCGGGTACAGCCGACGAACTGAGCCAGCTCGAAGATCTCGTCGAGATCGCGCCAGGTGAGGATCTGCGCCAGCGCGTCGGCGCCGGTGATGAAGAACAGCTCCGCCTCCGGGTACAGCTTGTTCAGGTCCCGGAGTGTGTCGATCGTGTACGTCGGACCGGGCCGGTCGATGTCCACCCGGCTGACCGAGAACCGGGGGTTGGAGGCGGTGGCGATCACCGTCATCAGGTACCGGTCCTCTGCCGGCGAGACCTCACGGTCCAGCTTCTGCCAGGGTTGACCGGTGGGGACGAAGATCACCTCGTCCAGGTCGAAGTACGCCTGCACCTCGCTGGCGGCCACCAGGTGGCCGTGATGGATCGGGTCGAAGGTGCCGCCCATCACGCCGAGGCGGCGGCCGGGTCGGACTAGCTCCGGAGAATCCACGTCAGCTCGTTCCGCCGCTCAGCTGTGCGGCCGGCCGTTTCCCATGATCACTGTGATGGCCAGCAGAACGACCAGCACGAGGAGGGCGAAGCCGCCGAACAAGAACGGAGACGGCTCCGACTTCGCGCCGGGCGCTTCTTGGAGAGCCACCAACTGTGGCAGAAGGAGGGAGAGCATGATGCGAAGCCTATCTTGTGGTACGGCGCCGCGGCGCGACCGGTGGGCCTGAGTGCTCCACCGGTCGGCGCCCCGCGGGATTCAGCTGTGCCGGATGTGTCGGGTCAGCAGCCGGCGCCAGGCGGACGGAGACTGGGCGGCGCGCTGACGGATCGCGGCGACGCGGTGCATCTCGTCGATGTGGGCACGGACAACTTCGGCGGTGATCATGATTCCTTCACAAGGTTGTGCGGACACCCGGAGCAGGCGGCTCCGGATAGTTGCAATTCTACGACGCTCGGGACCTGCGCACAAACGAATTAAAGGTAGGTCAGATAGTCTGCCTACGATTCTGCGAAGATGTCCTGGAAGGAGCCGGAAGTGGATGCGATCGATCGACAGTTGGTCGAGGCCCTCCGAGCGAACGGCCGGTCCAGCTGGGCCGAGCTCGGCCGGGAGGTCGGCCTGTCCGGCCCCAGCGTCCAGGAGCGGGTCCGCCGGCTGGAGGAACGCGGCATCCTGCTCGGCTACCGGGCCGTGGTCGCGCCGGACCAGGTCGGGCTCGGGACCAGTGCGCTGGTCGGGCTGTTCCAGCGCGACGATGTGGAAACCGACGACATCGTCGCAGGGGTCCGAGCTATCCCGGCGGTCGAGGACTGCTGGTTCGTCGCCGGCGACCAGGAACTGGTGGTGAAGGTCCGGGTCGCCGACGTCACCCAGCTGGAGGCCGTAGTGGGTAGCCTCCGCCGGGTCAACGGTGTGGTGCGGACGCGGACGACGGTGGTGCTGTCGACGCGCTGGGAAGCCCGCCCGGCTCCCCTGCCTGAGGCCGAGTAATCCGGTCGCCGAGCAACACTGCCCCAGCCGCGACCAGGGCAGCTATAGCCGCCACCTGCCACAACAAGCGTGGTGCGTGCTCGTAGGCGGCTCCACCGAGCGCTGGAGCGAGGAACATGCCGCTGATAGACGCCGCGGCGTACAGGCTGGAGAAACGGCCGACCATGCCATCGGGAGCGGCGTCGGCGACCTGAGCCGTCGCAGTGGGCTTGTACAGCATCTCGCCGCCGGTGATCACAGCGACGGCGGCCGCAGCGCCCCCGAGCGCCGGCCATGCTCCGAGCGCGGCCAGGCCGACACCGACGAGCACGAAGCCGGTAGCGATCACGGTAACCGCGCGGTGCCTGCCTAGCCGGATCGCCAGCGGCGCCTCGAGCACAACGATCACTGCAGAGCTCAGCCCGATCAGTACGCCGTACGCGACCGCAGGTGATCCTGCATCGTGCAGCAGCAGTGGCATAGTCGCGAACAGCTGCCGGTAGGCGGTATCAACCACCACGATCGCCCCGAGCAGCACTAGTGGTGTGTCTGGCAAATAGCTTGAGTGCTGGCGGTGTCCAGGTGGGTGCATCGCAAGGCGGAGGAGGAGCCTCGATGCTTTTCCATCGTGGCTTCTTCTCCAACGCTGCGAGGTGCCCGCCTGGGCGCCGCCAGTGCCAAGTTATTTGCCAGACACACCACTAGGTCTTGCTTGGCCGTTCGGGACCGATGAACGGCGACACGCCGGGGAACTACGGACCGATGATCTGTGCGGAGGGTGACTGGGCTCACGGTGGGCGTGCTTGCAATTGCAAGCGGGCTGCAAGCAAACTGGGGGCGTGGCCAGATTGGGTGCTCGTGTCGGTTCGGTGGGGGAGTACCTCGCCGAGCAGCGCCGGCATGCGCAGCTGTCGTTGCGGCAGCTGTCCGATCTGGCCGGGGTGTCCAACCCGTACCTGAGCCAAATCGAGCGTGGCTTGCGCAAGCCGTCGGCCGAGGTCTTGCAGCAACTCGCAAAGGCCTTGCGGATTTCTGCCGAGACGCTCTACGTGCGGGCCGGCATCCTCGATCCGGACGACAGCTCTGACGGTGCGGACGGTGCACGCCGCGCCACCGGAGTGGTCGACGCGGTGCTGCTCGACCCAGCGCTGAACGAGCGCCAGAAGCGTGTGCTGCTGGACGTCTACGCGTCCTTCGTCCGTGAGAACGCTGCGGACAAAACGTCGGCTGCTGAGCCCGAACCGAGTGCGGAAGCCGCTGTCTCGGAGCCTGCACCCGTTGCAGAGCCCGCAGCCGCGAAGAAGCCGGTCGTGACGCCCGCACTGGCAAAGAAGGCGGCCACCAAGACCGCCCAGGGGACCAAGTCCCCCGCAAAGACCCCTGCAAGAAAACGCAAGACCCAGCAACACCTTCCATAAGAAACATCGACCAAGAAATCACGTGAACTACCGAGGAGATGCCTGATGGCAACCCGTACCAAGTCCACCGCCACCCCGTTGTACGCGATCGCCGGCGCCGGCGACCTGGCTGTCGAAAAGTTCCGCGAGGTCAGCGACGACGTCACCAGCCGGTTCGCCACGCTGGACCAGAAGACGCTGCAGGCCGAGTTGACCAAGCGCCAGACCAAGCTGGCCGCGCGCTTCGAGGCGCTCGCCGCTGACGCGAAGACCGTGCCGGCCAAGCTCCGCGAACTGCCCTCCTTCGCGCACGCCAGCCTGACCACCGTGCTGGGCCAGGCCGAGGAGACGTACGAGGACCTTGCCGTTCGTGGCAAGGATCTCGTCACCCGGATCCGGAGCCAGCAGGCTACCGAGGACCTGGTCGCGCAGGCCCAGACCACGGTGAGCAAGGCCAAGGCCACCCGAACCACCGCCCGCAAGACCACCGACACTGTGAGCCGGAACGTGAAGGCGACCGCGACCAGCGCTCGCAAGACCGCCAAGAGCGCGTCCAAGGCCGTCGCCGACGCCGCCACCGAGGTCGGCGACTGACCGTAGCGACAACTGCGCGGACGGCTGAAGCCGAGCCGCGACAGGCCAGAACCAGACGATTCCGGCCGACCGAGCGGTCCAAGTTTCTGTCGATCGGCAGAGGTGGGCCGCTCGCTCGCTGGGTTAGGCTCGTAGACATGCTCGCACTCGCCACCCTCCCGACCTTGTTCCCGGGGTTCGGCAATCCGATCGATGTCATCTGGTGGGTGCTGCTCGGCGTCAAGCTGATCGCCTTGCTGGATGCTGCTTTCCGGCCCCGCGCAGTGTTCGTCGCGGCGGACAAGCTCACCAAGCCCGGCTGGGTCCTGATTCTGGCCACCTTCACGCTGTCGCAGATCTTCCAGAGCTGGCTGAGCTTCTTCGGCCTGATCGGCATCGTCGCGGCCGGGGTCTACCTGGTCGACGCCCGCCCGGCCCTCCGGCAAGCCGCCGGCCGTGGCCGCGGCGGCTGGGGCGGCATCCGCCGCCGCCGAGGCCCCCGCCCCCTCTAGCCCGCTCGCCTCTCCATCGTCGACCCGACGCCTCTCGGCAGCGGCCCACTGCCCGCCTCCGATCGCTGGATCCGCCCTCTACCTGCGGCTCCGACAGGCCGGGCTGCGCGACGCCGTACAGGCTGTCGAGGCGGGGGGCGCGCGCAGCCCGGCTGGGCGAAACCGGGTTCCGCAGGGGTGGACAAGGATCCGCCCTCCGCGGGGGGTGGCGAAGGGCGGATCTTGTTGGGCGGTCTCGGGGCGACGATGATTGCCGGGGACCAGCGGCTCACGAGCGATAGACGATGACCTTGTCGCCGACCTTGACCTGGCCGAAGAGCCACTCGATCCCGTTGTAGTCGCGGACGTTCACGCAGCCGTGCGAGGCTCCGTTGTAGCCGCGGGCGGCGAAGTCCGACGAGTAGTGCACGGCCTGGCCGCCGCTGAAGAACATCGCGAACGGCATCTTCGAGTCGTACAGCGTCGAGACGTGGTTGCGGCTCTTCCAGCCGACGCTGAAGCTGCCCTCCCTTGTCGCGGTGGCCTTGGCGCCGAACCTCACATCCA
>JAWWPC010000088.1:0-39222 GCA_033851055.1 Kribbellaceae bacterium
CCTGGACGTCGAAGTCCTGGTCGGCACCGCCCAGATCGCCTCCGACTGAGCTGGTCAGCGGACCTCCGCCACTCATCAACCGCGGACGGCGGCCCTCTCTTCAGGTCAGGGCCGCGCGTTCCGCGCAGCCTTCCCGGGTTACTGAGTGCCGGACGTCCGGGTGCCTCACTTTGTGCACGGGCTGGGCGGGGAGGTGCGGACGTCCAAGCACGCATAGGTCCGAAATAGCAGGGGCTCTGCCGCTGCGCGCCCGGGAGCAGAGCGACTTCTACGTGCATGGACCTCCGCACCGGTACCGTGACCGCCGAGATTCGTGGCGCCGGGTTGCTGACGCTCGAGGGACCGTTCACGAGTGGCCCGGGCGCCGACTGGTCGCAACTGGTGGAGGCGTTACCGGCAAATGTCGAGATCTGTCGGCAGCCTGCGCAACGATGTCGGGTACCAACTGGAAGGGGGGGCGGCTGCATGGCTGCCATCGAGGCGACCGGCCTAGTGAAGACGTTCAAGACCAGGAAGAGCACGGTCAAGGCTCTTGACGGAATCGACCTGGAGGTGTCGGAGGGTAGCGTTCTGGGCCTACTCGGGCCTAACGGCGCGGGCAAGACCACGGCAGTCCGGGTGCTCACGACTTTGATGGAGCCCGACGCCGGCACTGCCAGGGTGCTCGGGCGCGACGTGGTGAAGGAGGCCGACACCGTGCGCGGGCTTGTCGGCCTGTCGGGCCAGTATGCAGCGGTCGACGAGCTGCTGACCGGCCGGGAGAACCTGTGGATGTTCGGTCGGCTGTACCGGCTCAGCAGCAAGCAGGCCAAGCAGCGAGCGGACGAGCTACTCGACACCTTCGACCTGACGGACGCGGCCGACCGGATCCTGAAAACCTACTCGGGCGGCATGCGCCGGCGGCTGGACCTGGCCGGTTCGCTGATCGCCCATCCCAGGGTGCTGTTCCTGGACGAGCCGACCACCGGGCTCGATCCGCGCAGCCGACTCGACCTGTGGCAGATCATCCGCGACCGGGTCAGCGAGGGCGTCACCATCCTGCTGACCACGCAATACCTCGAGGAGGCCGACGAGCTGGCGGACAGCATCGTGGTGATGGACCACGGCTCGGTGATCGCCCGCGGTACGGCGGACGAGCTGAAGGCGAAGGTGGGCGGCGAACGCATCGAGGTGGTTGTGCAAGAGCCGGACGAGGTCTACCGCAGCCTTGAGTTGCTGACTGCGGCGCTGGAGATCACCGACCCGGACTCGACCTCACTGGACAAGCACACCAGGCGGATCATGATGCCCGCCCCGGGTGGCTCCAGCACGCTGGTCGAGGTGATCCGGACCCTCGACGGTGCCGGCATCCGGATCGCCGACATCGGGTTGCGGCGGCCCACGCTGGACGACGTGTTCCTGTCCCTGACCGGGCACGCGACGGACAACCCGGACACGCTGGCCGCCGAAGCAGGAAAGAAGGTGCAGGCATGAGTGCCACCCCAGAGATGGCCAAGGCGAGCCAGTTCAGCCAGGCGTTGACTGACGCGGGAGTGCTCGCCTGGCGCAGCCTGAAGCGGATCCCGCGGACGCCGGACATGCTGATCTACGCGACCATCCAGCCGATCATGTTCGTGCTGCTGTTCGCCTACGTGTTCGGCAACGCGATCCCGATCCCGGGGTTCCCGGGGGCGCGGGCCTATCGGGAGTTCCTGATGTCCGGCATCTTCGCGCAGACGATGGCTTTCGCGGTCGCGTCTGCCAGTGTCGGGCTGGCCGACGACATGTCGAAGGGACTGATCGACAGGTTCCGCTCGCTGCCGATGGCACGCTCGGGCGTGATCGCCGGCCGCGTGATCGGGGACGTGGTCTTCAACGCCTTCGTGATGCTGATCATGGTGATCTGCGGCTTCATCGTCGGGTGGCGCTGGCACAACGGCTTCGGCCAGGCGCTGGCCGCATTCGCGATCCTGCTGCTGTTCGCCTTCGCGATGCTCTGGGTAGGCGCGGTGATCGGACTGTCCGTCGGTGGTCCCGAGGTGGCCGCGTCGGCGGGCCTGATCTGGCTGTTCCCGCTGACGTTCCTGTCCAACGCGTTCGTGCCGACGCCGAACCTGCCGGGCGCCCTGCAACCGGTGGCGGAGTGGAATCCGATCTCCTCCATCGTCGCGGCCTGTCGGCACCTGTTCGGCAATCCGTCGCCGTTCGCCAGTCCGGACGGGTTCCCCGCGCAGCACCCGGTCTGGCTCAGCCTGATGTGGTGCGCGCTGATCATCGTGGTGTTCGCGCCGCTCGCCGTTCGCAAGTACCGGCGCGCCACCGGCCGATGAACGCGAAACGCCCCGGCGCCTTGGGCGCCGGGGCGTTCTCGGTGGCGCTTGGTCAGCCGGTGAAGGGCTTGGCGGCGACGATCTCGACCGTCACATCCTTGCCATTTGGGGCCTCGTAGGTCGCCTTGTCACCCTTCACCTTGCCTAGGATCGCCGCGCCCAGCGGGGACTGCGGCGAGAACACATCGATATCGACGGAGGAGTCCAGGACCAGCAGTTCGCGGGAGCCGAGCAGGAACGTCTGGACATCGTCGTCACCCGCGAACTTGATGGAGACCTTCATGCCGGGCTCGACCACGCCGTCGTCCTTCGGCGTCTCGCCGACCTGGGCACGGCGCAGCATGTCCTCGAGTTGCCGGATCCGGGCTTCGGACTTGCCCTGCTCGTCCTTGGCGGCGTGGTAGCCGCCGTTCTCCTTCAGGTCGCCCTCGTCACGGGCCTCGCCGATCTTCGCGGCGAGTTCGGCGCGCGCCGGGCCGCTCAGGTACTCCAGCTCGGACTTGAGCCGGTTGTAACCGTCCTGCGTCAGCCAGACAACGCCATCACCGATCTTCTGCGTCACGGGCTGCTCCTTGCGTCGATGGGATCGGTCAGGTCGGGCAAGGTATCGGGACGACCGGAAAGAAGGCGGCCAAATACCTCTGGCCGCCGTCGTCGACGGCGACCAATCCATTGAGCCTAGCAAGTTTGTGCCCTGAACCCCACAGTCCTATGCCTTCTCGGGTGCCTTGACACCTCGGGAGCAACCGTTTGCCGCCACGAGGGTCAGCGCGGGCGGTGAGCGTCGGCGGTGGTGCAGCCGACCAGTACCACTGAGGTGGCGTTGCGCTGGGTGGTGAGGGTGGGCTTGAGGGTCTGACTGCGCGGGGAGTCTGCAGGCACGGTCACGGTCACCTCGCCGACGATGGAGTAGTCGGCGGCCTTGGCCTGCAGCCTGCAGCTGGCCTCGACGTTCTTCGTGCGCTCGACCTGGATGGTGGCGGTGGCCGTGGTCGGCGAGGTGATCTTGAAAGCTTGCAGGCGGGACGCGACCGGAGGGTTCGACTGCACGAACGCGACCCAGAGCAACCACACCAGTCCAGTCAGCGCGAGCACGCCAACGATGCCCAGCAGGAGCAGTTTGCGCCCGCGGCTCGGGCGTCCATACCGGGCTGCCAGGTCAGTGCGTCCGCTGCCTATATGCACAGCCTGATGTGGGTCGGTCACTAGTTCTCCTCGGGCTTCAGGGACCATTGTGTCTTGTGACCGAAGATCTTCGTCTGCTGCATGTCCATGCCCACCCCGATGACGAGTCCAGCAAGGGCGCCGCCTCGACCGCTCGGTACGTCGCGGAGGGGGTCGACGTGATGGTAGCCACCTGCACCGGTGGCGAACGTGGTTCGATCCTGAACCCGAACATGGACCGGCCGGACGTGCTGGCCAACATCACCGAGATCCGGCGGCAGGAGATGGACCGGGCCCGGGAGATCCTCGGCATCCGGCAGGAGTGGCTCGGCTGGGTCGACTCGGGCTTCCCCGAAGGCGATCCGCCGCCGCCGCTGCCGGAGGGCTGCTTCGCCGCGCTGAAGGTGGAGGACGCCGCCGCGCCATTGGTCAAGTTGATCCGTGAGTTCCGCCCGCAGGTTGTCACGACGTACGACGAGAACGGGGGGTACCCGCACCCGGACCACGTGATGTGCCACCAGATCACGGTGGCAGCATTCGAGGCAGCGGGCGACCCGGACGCTTACCCCGGGCTGGGTGAGCCGTGGCAGCCGCTGAAGCTGTACTACCACCACACCTTCCACCGTGAGCGGATGAAGGCGCTGCACGACGCGATGGTGGCGCGCGGCCTGGAATCCCCGTACGCCGACCGGCTGAAGGACTGGAAGCCGGATCCGGAGAACGAGCGCCGGATCACCACCCGGGTGGAATGCTCGGCCTACTTCGCGGTCCGGGACCAGGCCCTGCTGGCGCACGCGACCCAGATCGACCCGGACGGCGCCTGGTTCGCCGTACCGCTCGAGGTGCACAAGGCGGCGTGGCCGACCGAAGACTTTGAGTTGGCGCGCAGCGTAGTGGAGCCCGCGGTACCCGAGGACGACCTTTTCGCGGGGCTGCGCTGACGGCGGGCCGGGACGGTGAGACACTGGCAAGGTGATCGCGATGACCTCCCCGATGGCCGAGATCGACCCGAACACGGTGCGGCCCGGATGGGTGGCGCTGCTGATCGTGCTCGCGCTCGGCGGGGCCACTGTGCTGCTGTGGCGAAATATGGGCAAGCAGCTGAAGAAGATCGACTTCGATCCGGCCGACGGTGCGGGCGCCCCACCGCAACCCGCCGACCCGTCCAGCGCTGCGACGCCTGCGGAAACCACTGATAAGGCGACTGACAGCAGTGGCCAGGCTACCGATCGTGTAAGTCCTGCGCCCGATCAGTAAGGCGTGTACCAGGTCGATGCCGATGGCAACGGCCCGAGCTGGATTACGGTCTCGTATCGGCGATCGTCACTGTTAAATAGCTCACCTATAGTGTGCGCGTGTCCAACCAAGATGCCGAGGCCGGGAACTCGCGGTGACTGCGACCCGCTCAGCCCGACACCGGCTTCCCGGGCGTCTGGTCGTCGGCGGGGCGACTGCCGTCGTGGTGGCTGCGGCAGCCTTGCTGATCGGGCTGTACGCCGCCAACAGTGAACCGACCAGCAACACTTTGGCGCTGACCGGCCCCGGCTTGCTCGTGTCGTGGCTGTTGCCTCTCTTCGGGTTGATGTCCACGCTGTCGACTGTCGGTTGTGCCGGCGCTCTTCTTGCCGCAGTGGTACTACTGCGGACCGACGACGGTGGACCTTTGGGACAGCAGGGTCGGCGGGCGATCCGCGATGCGAGCAATTCTGCTGCCGCCTGGGCCTTCGCGGCGTTCGCTGGAGCCGTCGTCACAGCAGCGGTCCTGCTGAGCAGCCCGGTCCCATTGCTCCGGTACAGCGTCGACCAGGCGCTGGGCCTTCCCGAGGTCAAGGCCCTACTGATCACCGGCATCCTGGTCACTGCTCTCGCAGTCGGCATCCGTCGCGCCAATTCGTCGTCGGCTGCCAGTCTGGGTGTTCTCGTCGCGGTCGTCGCGCTCATCCCTCCCGCGGTGACCGCCTACCCTCGCAACGAGTCGTACGTCGTACTGGCTGGTGCCGCGCTGGTCATCCATGTCATCGCCGCCACCACCTGGATCGGCGGCTTGGCCGGCCTGGTCCGTTACGGGCGGGCAAACCGGTCCGGACTGCCGATGGTGCTGGCGCGGTTCAGCCAGGTTGCGCTGGCGTCATCGATCATCCTGCTGGTCAGCGGTGTCATCAGCGCGGTCGCCCGGCTCGCGGCCGCGGGTGGTGGCTTCAACTCCGTGCTGGACGTCCTGACCTCCGATGCGTATGGAGGGCTGCTGATCGCCAAGACGATTCTCTTTATCGTTCTGATCATCGGCGGGTGGTTCCACCGCTACCACACGATCGGCAATCTCACCGACACGAACGGTGGTTTCTGGCGGCTGGTCGGGGGCGAACTGTTCGTGATGGCCATGGCGATCGGTCTCTCGGTGGCGCTCTCGCAAACCACCTGACGGCGCTGTGCACACACAGCTAGGGCGTATGTTCGCTGCAGGGATGCTGGCTACCCCAACCACTTGTCGAAAGAGGCACGATCCCTTACGCCGCTAGGGGTACCACGCTTTTTCGAGCGGAGTGTCTGAACATATCCCCACAGGGTGTCCGGGTCGACGAAGTTGCATCTGCCAGCCATCCGCATCAGGTCCCACGTTGAGATCACCTGTACTTGGTGCTGTCGGGCCAAGCGACTCGCATCGACGTCGTCGGTGACGAAAAAGCCTGTCACGGACCGCCGGGTCATGATCGCCAGCGTCGGCCTCGCCTAGATGCTTGTAGGGCGTATCTCCGGGGCTGGCAAGCTCGAGGCGCATGATCTCGATGTCCTGACGCTCGGCGCCGGACTGCGGATACCAAGGGGAGCCGAAGATCTCGTCGGCGAGATTCATCGCGTCGAGACCCGGTTCTTGAGCTGACCTCGCGCACTCGAAAGCCACGGTGGCGCACCACCGCCCTCTGCCGTTGACTAGCTTTTCCAGGAGGTCCATGCGATTGATCAATGCGAAGTTGACCAGGACAGTGTTGTCCGGGAAAAGCAGTTGTGTCACAGATTTGCCAGACACACCACTAGTGACCGAGCGCGGTGGCGAGCGCGTCGGTGTCGAACTCCTCGACAGGTGCCGGAATATCCACTTCCAGAGCCTCGGGAGCGATCCCTAGCATCCACGCGAGGGTTCCCTTGCCGAGCTCACCTCGCGCGATCATTGCGAGATGTGCGTCCTGCAGACTCAGTGGGAACCGTCTTGCTGCAGCATCATCCATGCGCTTGGTAATCAGATCGGTATCTGCGTCAGGGCTCTCCCAGTGGTACCGGAGGAGTCGCTGGGTCGGCTGGGTAGCCCAATTCGCGACCAGGTCAGACGCCTGAATACCTAGGTTCGACAATCGCCGAGCCAAAGCGTCGGTAGAAACGCCGGTCTCCCATACTCGCCTTGCCAGTTCGGCGGAATCGAGATCGATCCAATCCATAGCGCGCATCTGATCGGCGGGCAGCAGCAACTCAGCAGCGAAGGCGTTCGCACTCGCCTCGTGAGCATTTCGCTCGGCGGGCGTGCGCTCGCTGTCGAGGTGTCCTTCGGCGAGATGGCCGATTTCATGTGCGATCGACCAGTTCTCCCGGAACCAGTTGCCTGTCGCAGCGACCACGATCACTTGCCTACCCGCAACCGAGAAGCAGTAGGACGTGGACAGTGCCGAAAGGCGAACGACATCCACGCCCACCCGTGACTCCAGGCGCTCAGCAAACGGGCGAATGAAGTCCTGCCCCAGCGCCTCGCGAACGGCGGATACGCTGGCAGGCAGGTTTGACGCGTCCAAGGGGGCACCCTCGTATGCCTGCCGATAGGCCAGTCCGACACCTTCCAGCAGATCCTCGTCATCCGCCTGGCCCGGCACGTCCCTGCGACCTGACTCGAAGTCATAGTGATGCCGTGCGGCGATCACCAGTCGATGTGGGTCAGGCTCCCCGGTGATCAACCAGTGGATGTCCGCATCGAGCAGGTCAGCAACCCGCGCAAGTTCGATCGAAGAGAATGCCCGCTGCCCTCTCAGGGCGCGCGAGAAGGCGTCGGGCGTCATATCGACGGCACTTGCGACCGCCCTGTGAGTCCGGTCGGGGCTGGCTTGGGCGATGCGTGCCAGGACCCGATCCCCAATCTTCTCCTGCTGCATGCGTCAAGCCTAGCCATCTGTTGGGATTTTCCCAACTCGGCCGCGCGCCAGGCCCGAGCACGGAAACGTCCGGCTTCGCTCCGGGGCGGGTGGGCTTGGGTCCTAACGGAGCTGGCGCGGCTAGGCTGAAGCTGGGGTAGGTCGTTCGCCCTCCCGAGAGGACTCGCTGTGTCCAACGGACTCGCCAGCAGCACATCGCCTTATCTACTGCAGCATGCTGAGAATCCCGTCGCCTGGCGGCAGTGGTCGGAGCAGGCGTTCGCTGAGGCGCGGGAGCGGGATGTGCCGGTGTTCCTGTCGATCGGGTACTCGGCCTGCCATTGGTGCCATGTGATGGCGCACGAGTCGTTCGAGGACCCGGACACGGCGGCGTACCTGAACGAGCACTTCGTCAGCGTGAAAGTGGACCGGGAGGAACGCCCGGACGTGGACGCGGTCTACATGGACGCGACCGTGGCGATGATCGGTCACGGTGGCTGGCCGATGTCCTGCTTCTTGACGCCGGCGGCCGAGCCGTTCTTCTGCGGCACCTACTTCCCGCCTGCGCCGCGGCCCGGAATGGCTTCGTTCCGGCAGGTGCTCGAATCGCTGGTCGAGGCCTGGGGCAACAAGCGCGACCGGATCGACGAGATCGGCAACTCGGTGGTGGAACAGCTCGCCGCGCGGCATGCCGGTGCAGCGACCGGGGTGATCGACGAAGAAGTGCTGGATCGGGCGGTGACGACGTTGCGGCGGGAATTCGACCCGGTGGATGCCGGCTTCGGGGCGGCGCCGAAGTTCCCGCCGTCGATGGTGCTGGACTTCCTGCTCCGGCATCACCGCAGGACCACGTCCGAACTGGCCCTCACCATGGCGGCGCAGACCTGCGAGCGGATGGCCCGCGGCGGGATGTACGACCAACTCGGTGGCGGCTTCGCGCGGTACAGCGTCGACGGGCGGTGGATCGTGCCGCACTTCGAGAAGATGCTCTACGACAACGCCTTGCTGCTGGACGTCTACAGCCAGTGGTGGGCGATCACCGGCGAGCCGCTGGCCGAGCGGGTGGCCACCGAGACGGCCGATTTCCTGCTGGCGGAGCTGCGGACCGCCGAGGGGGGATTCGCCTCGGCGCTGGATGCCGATACGGAGGGAGTCGAGGGTCGCTTCTACGTCTGGACGCCGGCTGAGCTCGAGGCAGCTCTCGGTGCTGCGGAGGCTGCGTGGGTCGCGGGACTTTGCGACGTGACGAAGGCCGGCACGTTCGAGCACGGCTCGTCGGTGCTCCAACTGCTGCACGACCCGGACGATGCCGACCGCTGGCAGCGTGCCCGGGCCGTCTTGCTGGCCGCCCGCGCCGAGCGAACCCGGCCGGCGCGCGACGACAAAGTGGTCGCCGCCTGGAACGGCTTGGCGATCACCGCGCTGGCCCGCGCGGGCGTCGTACTGGCGAAGCCTGAGTACGTCGAGGCGGCGGTCGTCGCGGCCAGATTGATCCGGGACACCCACGTGGACAAGGGCGGCAGGCTGTACCGGACCTCGCGAGATGGCGAGGTCGGGAGTGCGCACGGCGTACTCGATGACTATGGCGCCTATGCCCAGTCCTGCCTTGTGCTGCTCGGCGTGACCGGTGACGCGAGCTGGCTGGAACTGGCCGGAAGCCTGCTGGATCGCGTACTTGAGTTATTCGTTGCCGACGGCTCCTTCTATGACACGGCCGCCGATGCCGAGACGCTGGTCTGGCGTCCGCAGGACCCCACGGACAACGCGAGCCCGTCCGGCGTATCGCTCGTCGCAGAGGCGCTGACCACCTATGCGTCGGTGACCGGATCGGCCCGGTACGACGCTGCCGCTCGACAGGCGCTGGCGGCTTCGGCAGCGCTGGCCGAGCAGGCTCCGCGGTTCGCAGGCCGAGGGCTGGCCGTGGCCGAGACGATCGCATCAGGACCGCTCGAGATCGCGATCGTGGGGGAGTCGCCGGAACTGCTCCGGACGGCTCTGCGGGAGGGCCCGTGGGGCGCCGCTCTGGTCAGCGGCGGACCGGGAGCCGACGACGTACCGCTGATGGTGGGGCGGGATCTGGTCGATGGTCAGCCGGCTGCCTACGTCTGCCAGAAGTTCACCTGCCAGCGGCCGGTCGCGTTGCCGGAAGACCTTCGGCGGCAGTTGAAGCAGCTGGCCTGACGTCGCGAGCCAACGCAGGTTTTCCCTGTCGTTTCGCGAGAATCCCTTGACTCTCGAGCCGTTGAGGGACAGAGTCCTCCGCAGTCGGATGTAACAGAACTCGCATGCCCTGACACACAGTGTCACAAGTGAGCAATGGCACTGCTGGGTCAGGAACGTCCGGCGTCCCCGTTGACACCGGTCGCTGAGCCCAAACAGCGACCACACCGTGAGGAGCGCTGTCTTGAAACGACTGACATCAGTAGGGGTGGTGGCCATCGTCGCAGCAGCGGCGCTGGCGACGTCGCCCGCAGGGGCGGCCACCCGCACCGCCCCGCTCCCCGTCTCCGGCTTCAATCAGCCGGCAGCTGTCCAAGCCGAGCAGGCTCTCACCGCGAAGACGGCCGCCGCCCTCGGCCTCGGCAGCGGTGAGGTGCTCAAGGTTCGCGACGTCGTCAAGGATGCCGACGGCACCGAACACGTCCGTTACGACCGCACCTTCAACGGCCTCCCGGTTCGCGGGGGCGACCTGATCGTGACCCAGAAGAACGATGCGATCCAGGGCGTCATCTACAACCGCGGTGCTAGCAAGGTCGGGGTCAGCTCGACCACGCCCCGGCTGTCCCAGGCCGCGGCGCTCAGCAAGGGCTCGAGCTCAGCAAAGTTCAAAGCCACGAGCAACAAGGGAAGCCTGGTTGTCTGGGTCGGCACCGGCAAGCCCGTGCTGGCGTACGAGGTTGTCACCACGGGTGTCAAGCCGGACCAGACGCCGTCTGTGCTGCACACATTCGTCGACGCCAACTCCGGCGCCGTCCTTGCCCAGGACGACGAGATCAAGACCGGTACCGGTAACTCGATGTACTCCGGCACCGTCAGCATCGGCACCTCCGGCAGTTACTCGATGAGCGACCCGAGCCGCGGTGGCAACAACACCACCGATCTGAACGGTGCGACCTCCGGCAACGGCACCCTGTTCACCGACGCGGACGACACCTGGGGCACCGGCGCGGCTTCGAGCCGGCAGACCGCCGGCGTGGACGCGCACTACGGCGCACAGCTGACCTGGGACTACTACAAGAATGTGTTCGGCCGCAACGGGATCTTCAACAACGGCGCGGGCGCTCGCTCCCGGACGCACTACGGCAACGCCTACGTGAACGCGTTCTGGGACGGCACCCAGATGACGTACGGCGACGGCTCGGGCAACACGCACCCGCTGACCTCCATCGACGTGGCGGCGCACGAGATGAGCCATGGTGTCAACCAGGCGACTGCCAACCTGAACTACACCGGTGACGCGGGAGGCCTGAACGAGGCCAACTCGGACATCTTCGGCACCGCCGTGGAGTTCTCGGCGAACAACGCCTCCGACCCGGGTGACTACCTGATCGGCGAGAAGATCAACATCAACGGCAACGGCACGCCGCTGCGCTACATGGACAAGCCGTCCAAGGACGGCAGCAGCGTCGACTGCTGGTCCACCAGCACCGGTGGACTCGACCCGCACTACTCCTCTGGCCCGCTGAACCACTGGTTCTACCTGGCCTCAGAGGGGACCGGTAGCAAGGTCATCGGCGGCGTGACGCACAGCAGCACCGCCTGCAACGGCACCACCTTCGCCGGTGCCACCCACTTGGACATCGAGAAGGTCTGGTACCGGACGCTCAGCACCAAGCTCACCTCGGGCAGCACCTACAAGAACGCGCGGGAAGGCGCCATCACCTCGGCCATTGAGCTGTTCGGCAGTACCTCCACGCAGTGCAAGGCGGTTGAGAATGCGTTCAATGGCATCTCGGTTCCGGCCGGCGCCGCTGCCTGTGGCGGCACCACGCCACCCCCGCCGCCGCCCGGCAACAACCTGCTGCTGAACCCGGGCTTCGAGTCTGGCGCGGTGAACTGGACCGGCACCGCGGGTCCGATCACCAACAACACCGGCCGTCCGGCCCGGACCGGAACCTGGAAGCTGTGGCTTCAGGGCAACGGCACCACCACGACCGAGAATGAGAACCAGTCCGTCGCCATCCCGGCCTCGGCGACCAGTGCGACGCTTTCCTTCTGGATCAGGATCGACACGGCTGAGACGACCACCTCGACCGTGTACGACACCGCGAAGATCCAGATTGTCGACGGTGGCACCACCACCACGCTGGCGACGTACTCCAACTTGAACCAGAACACCACGTACGTCCAGAAGTCGTTCAACGTCACGGCGTACAAGGGGAAGACGGTCACGGTGAGATTCCTCGGCCAGGAGGACTCCTCGCTGCAGACCAGCTTCGTCATCGACGACACCTCGCTGATCGCCAGCTGACTGCTGCACCGGTCCGATGAAGGACCAGTAGTACCCGTCCGGGGGCGGGGTCTCCGCCCAGGCCCCGTCCCCGGACGTCTGCGGAGACGGCCTGTCAGACCGGCTTGCAGAGTTTGCGGGCCTCGGCCGGCGCGGTAGCCTCGGTGAGCAGTTTGCCAACCGGTGTCACCAGCGGCTTTACCCTCGGATCCTCCAACCGGGCGAGTCCACCATCGGCCGCGACGGCGATGATCATGTCGTCGGGGTGTTTGAAGGTGGGCTTCGTGACGCCGACCGAGCGCCAGTCGATCGCCTTCAGGCCTTCGGTGATGCTGGTCAGCAGGCTCGCGTCCAGCCGGCAGCGGGAGGGTGCACCGCCTCGCTTGCTGACGCTCGTGGTGCCGTCCGCGCTGACCACCACCCGGTCGGAGAAACCGGCCAAGCCGCCGTCCCGGGTCACCGTCAACGGCCAGGCCTGTTGTGGCGCACTCGAGGCCGGGGTGGTCGGACTCCCGCCGGCGCCTGAGGTCGAATCGTTGCCGCATCCGGTCAGGACCAGGCCGGCGATGGCTACCAGTGCGGCGTACCGGATCGTCTTCACGCCTCTATGCATACCCACGCCGGGGGGCCGGGCAGACCTCGTGCATGGGCTGGTACACGAATGTCATCCGCTTGTTAGGTACCGCTAGTGGTGTGTCTGGCAACCCAGGTCGACCGATGAGTCCGACGAAGCTGGGTCCAGCGCGAGGCCCTGCTGGACCTCGGTGCTCAGCCTGCGCGGTAGGTGGCGATGCTGACAGCGATGTAGTGGCAGATGAAGGCCGCCACCGTGCAGGCGTGGAAGATCTCGTGGAAGCCGAACCAAAGTGGTGACGGGTTGGGCTTCTTCGTCGCGTAGACGACCGCGCCGATCGAGTAGAGAGCGCCGCCGATCGCGAGCAGGGTGACCACTGAGGCGCCGCCCAGGTGGTAGAAGTCACGCATCCAGAAGATCGCCACCCAGCCGAGCGCCAGGTAGATCGGCGTGTAGAGCCAGCGCGGGGCGTGCACCCAGAAGATTCTGAACAGGATGCCCAGCAGGGCACCGGCCCAGACCACGCTCAACAGCAGGATCCGGTCCTGCCCACGCAGCAGCACCACGCCCAGCGGGGTGTAGGTGCCGGCGATCAGCAGAAAGATGTTGCTGTGATCAAGCCTGCGCAGGATCGCCTCGCCGGTCTTGCCCCAGTAGAACCGGTGGTAGAGCGCCGAGATGCCGAACAACAGCATCGAGGCGAGCGTGTAGACCGCGGCGGCCCAACGGGAACTCGCGCTGGGAGCCAGGCAGATCAGCACGACGCCGGCTGCGGTGGCGAACGGGAAGGTGCCTGCGTGCAGCCAGCCGCGAAGCTTGGGCTTGAGCGGCGAAAAGGCGCCGGTCATCCGGTGGCCGGCTTCGGGGGGCGGGCTGCTGGTCGCGGTCCTGGCAGTCATCGCCATCCTCTCGAACGCCGGGGGAGTACTTCCGAAACCGTAACCTACGCAACCGTAGGTTCCAATGGAACGACGGGTGAAATGTCGGCCACCTCGTCGCGGCGGATGGCTCCGCACCTGGTGACGACGAACGAAGGCAGGGAAAAGTTCGATGTCGGTTTCATTGCTCGGGGGAGCTGAAAACTGGACTAACCTCAGATGCGAGCTCGACGAGGAGAACATCTGCCCATGCGGACACCTGGCAAGCAACGACTGCGTAGCGCGGTGTACGGACTGTACGAGCGCAGGCTGGCGCGATCCTTCACACCGGACCGGATCCCGCGCCATATCGGCGTCATCATCGACGGCAACCGGCGCTGGGCGCGGGCCTTCGGCGACCCGGTGTCACGCGGGCACGAGGCAGGCGCGAACAAGATCTCGGAGTTCCTGGACTGGTGCGATGAGGTCGGCGTAAAGGTCGTCACCGTCTGGATGCTCTCCACCGACAACCTGACCCGGCCGGCCGAGGAACTGGAGCCGCTGCTGCGGATCATCGAGCAGACGGTGACGGAGCTGACCTCGATCGGCCGCTGGCGGATCTACCCGGTCGGCGCGCTGGATCTCTTGCCGTCGGCCACCGCCGAGGTGCTGAAGGGCGCCGAGGCTGCCACCCAGAACGTCGACGGCATGCTGGTCAACGTCGCGGTCGGGTACGGCGGCCGCCGGGAGCTGGCGGACGCGGTCCGCTCGCTGCTGCTCGAGGAGGCCGCCAAGGGCATCTCGATCGAAGAGGTGGCCGAGCGGGTCGACGTCGAGCACATCGCCGAACATCTCTACACCAAGGGCCAACCGGACCCCGACCTCGTCATTCGTACGTCGGGGGAGCAGCGGCTCGGGGGCTTCCTGCTCTGGCAGAGCGCACTGAGCGAGTTCTACTTCTGCGAGGCGCTCTGGCCGGACTTCCGGCATGTGGACTTCCTGCGCGCGATCAGGAGCTACGCCCAGCGGGAGCGCCGCTTCGGGACGTGAGCCGGCGTCCCTCCGTGCGGGAAGGGCGGGGAAGGTGTAACAAGCCGTTAACCCCGCGGCCGTGCGTGTCGGGCTGCGGCGTTTGTGCGACGGTTCTACAGTCCTAAGTGACGGTCGGAGGGGAAGCCGGCTGTCCGGGAGGCCCGATCAGATGAGATTCGACTGCTCACCGGTAGCCCTATGAGGGGCAGATCGGAGTACCCGAGACCCGAGGTCTCGGCGTGGTCTTTCTCGCTGGTTTCCGCGTACGCCGCTGTGGCGTGCGCCTGGAGGGGGTCTGCACCAGACCTCCGGGCCAGTTCCCGGTCCATCACCTAACACTGGTGGGCCGGGCGTGGTGCACGTCGCGGCCCGAGAGGACGAGCGACATGGCTGCCACCCACGCCAGGACGTCTAGCACCTCATCCACCCCGGCCCAGCGAACCTTCGTGCTGGACACTTCCGTGCTCCTCTCCGACCCGCATGCGTTACTGCGGTTCGACGAGCACGAGGTTGTGGTGCCGGTCGTCGTCATCACCGAACTGGAGGGCAAACGGCACCATCCCGAGCTCGGCTACTTCGCCCGCACCGCGCTTCGACTGATGGACGAGCTCCGGATCCAGCACGGACGGCTGGACGCACCCCTGCCAGTGGGGGAGAAGGGTGGCACGATCCGGGTCGAGCTGAATCACACCGACCCCGAGAGCCTGCCGGCCGGCTTCCGGCTCGGCGACAACGACAGCCGCATCCTCGCGGTGGCCTGCAACTTCAAGTCCGAGGGCAAGGACGTGACGCTCGTCTCCAAGGACCTGCCGATGCGGGTCAAGGCGTCGGCCTGTGGCCTCATGGCCGAGGAGTACCGGGCCGAGCTCGCACTGGAGTCGGGCTGGACCGGTATGGACGAGCTGGAGCTTCCCACCAGTGACGTGGACGCCCTGTACAACGAGGGCGTGCTGGACATTCCGGAGGGGCGGGAGTTTCCCACCCACACCGGTCTGGTGCTCCTCTCGGAGCGGGGCAGCGCCCTCGGCCGGGTGATGCCGGACAAGCGGATCCGGCTGGTCCGCGGCGACCGGGAGGCCTTCGGGATCCGCGGCCGGTCTGCCGAGCAGCGCGTTGCGCTCGACCTGCTGCTGGACCCGGACGTCGGCATCGTCTCGCTCGGTGGGCGGGCAGGTACCGGCAAGTCGGCGCTGGCCCTGTGCGCCGGCCTGGAGTCGGTGATGGAGCGGCGGCAGCACAAGAAGGTCGTCGTGTTCCGGCCGCTGTTCGCCGTCGGCGGCCAGGAGTTGGGCTACCTACCCGGCTCGGAGTCGGAGAAGATGCAGCCGTGGGCCCAGGCCGTGCATGACACGCTGGGCGCGCTCACCAGCAGTGACGTGATCGACGAGGTGTTGGACCGCGGCATGCTCGAGGTGCTGCCGCTGACTCACATCCGCGGCCGGTCGCTGCACGATGCGTTCGTGATCGTGGACGAGGCCCAGTCACTGGAGCGCAACGTCCTGCTGACCGTGCTGTCCCGGATCGGCGCCAACTCACGGGTGGTGCTAACCCACGACGTGGCCCAGCGGGACAACCTGCGGGTCGGCCGGCACGACGGCGTGGTCGCGGTGGTGGAGAAGCTGAAGGGCCACCCGCTGTTCGCCCACGTCACGCTGACCAGATCGGAGCGTTCGCCGATCGCGGCACTGGTCACGGAGATGCTGGAAGACGTCCAACTGTAAAAGCCTAGTAAGGGTTTCGCGGTAACCGGTGCGGCCACACGCCAAGTGGCCGCACCGTTTTCGTGACGTTCTTGTGATCACGGTTCGTTTAGGTCAGAGTATGTTCCTGTTGCATCCGACGGGGGTCGGGATTCTCGGAAGGACAGATGAAAGCGAAGCCCTCCTTCGCGGTCCTCGCGGTCAGCGGGATCGCTGTGGTCTCCGTCGTGGCAGGTATGGATCTCTTCACCTCCCCCAGTAGCAACGCGGCCTCCGACCCGGTGTCCGGCCGCGCCGAACTCGCCGTGTTGAACAGCGAGAAGGCGAGCAAGGCGAAGAGGGCGTCACCCACGCCGCTCAGTGCCGAGCAGCAGGCCCAGGAAGTCATCACCCTCCGCAATCAGATCGAGGCGGTCGAGGCAGCCCGAAAGCAGTCGCAGGACCAAGCCGAGCTCCGCCTCAAGGCGAAGAACGCCGCGTTGGCCCGCTACAAGGCACTGAACAAGACCACGGCCGATTCCCGCAAAGAGCGCGCCAGCCGGGACGCGGAACGCAAGAAGCTCGCAGGCACTCCGAAGGAGGTCGCCCTCAACCTGCTCGGCGACCACGGTTGGAAGAGCGATCAGTTCAGTTGCCTGGACAAGCTCTGGACCAAGGAGTCGCAGTGGAAGGTCAGCGCGGACAACCCTTCGTCCAGCGCGTACGGGATCCCGCAGGCGCTGCCCGGCAACCGGATGGCGTCCTATGGCTCCGACTGGCGGACGAACCCGGTCACTCAGATCAAGTGGGGCCTGGACTACATCGAAAGCGCCTACGGCAGCCCCTGTAACGCCTGGGCCCACTCAATGGCCAAGGGCTGGTACTAGTGCCGCGTGATGCTAGTGGCTGAGGAGCTCTTTGGCGATGTGGGCTACTTCGTAGCCGGTGGGGGCCTCTGGCAAGCGCCAACCGGGGTTGGGTTGCCACTCGTGCCAGGCATCCGCGAAGGGTGAGGACCAGGTGGCGATCTCCTTCTCGGCGGCGCGGCCGTCGGCGATGATGCGCTCAGCCTCATCGGCGCTGAACCGACCCGTGGCGACGGCACCCTCCAGCTCGTCCTCGTCCTTCCACTCGACCGTGCGGTCCGGCGTTATCCAAAGGTCCAGCACGTAGTCCACCGTGGTTGTCCGGCGCTCATCGGTGTCGCGGCGGTGAATCGCCTCCAGGTTCACGTACCACCCGTTGAGGGTGCCGTCCTCGCCCCAGAAGTGCCAGACCGACCAGGGTTTGCCGGCCGGGGAGACCTTGAGGATGCCGGTGCCCCGCCAGATGTCCAGCTTCAGCACCCGGTCCTCGGTGAACATGCCCTTCGGCCCGGCCAGCCGGGTCTCCCGCCCGTCGGTCAGCACCGGCTTGATCAGCGGTGTTCCCGGGGCCAGCCAGGCGACCAGCCCGGCCTCGTCGTCGCGGACCACCGTCATCGGCCGCACGTTCGGTTTGCCGCTGTGCCGGCCCGTCCCCTCGTACACCCACTGGATCGTCGTACCGGGCTGCCAGAAGCGGGCCGTCATGCTTCGGCGGGGCGGGTCATCGAGAGCACGTCCAGGGCGGCGTCGAGCTGCTCCTCGGTCAGGTCTCCCTTCTCGACGTGACCGTTCTCGATCACGACGTCCCGGATGGTCTTGCCCTGTTTGAGCGCGCTCTTGGCCACGGCCGCGGCATTCTCGTAGCCGATGTAGCGGTTCAGCGGAGTGACGATCGACGGCGACGACTCGGCCAGTGCGCGGGCGTGCTCGACGTTGGCGGTGACGCCGTCGATGCAGCGATCGGCGAGCAGCCGGGTCGTGTTGCTCAGCAGCTGGATCGACTCGAGCAGGTTGCGGGCGATCACCGGCAGCATCACGTTCAGCTCGAAGTTGCCGCCCGCACCGGCCACCGTGATGGTGGCGTCGTTGCCGATCACCTGCGCGGCGACCATCAGGGTGGCCTCGCAGATCACCGGGTTCACCTTGCCCGGCATGATGCTGGAGCCCGGCTGGAGGTCTGGCAGGGAGATCTCGCCGAGCCCGGCGCGCGGTCCGGAGCCCATCCAGCGCAGGTCGTTGCAGATCTTGGTCAGGCTGACCGCGATCGTCTTCAGCTGGCCGGACAGCTCCACCAGACCATCGCGGGCGCCTTGGGCCTCGAAGTGGTCGGCGGCCTCGCTCAGCTCCAACCCGGTCCGGCGGTTGAGCTCGGTGATCACCTTGGCGGCGAACCCCGGTGGCGTGTTGATGCCGGTGCCGACCGCCGTCCCGCCGAGGGGCAGCTCGGTGAGCCGCGGCAGAGTGGCCCGGACCCGGTCGGCGCCGCGGCGTACCTGGGTGGCGTAGCCGGTGAACTCCTGGCCCAGTGTCACCGGGGTCGCGTCCATCAGATGGGTGCGACCTGGTTTCACCACGTCGGCGAACTCCTCGCCCTTGCGGGTCAGGGAATCGCCTAGGTGCTCCAGCGCGGGCAGGAGGTCCTGGACCACGCCGGCAGTGGCTGCGACATGGATCGCCGAGGGGAAGGTGTCGTTGCTGGACTGGCTCGCGTTGACGTGATCGTTCGGGTGGACCTCGGTGCCGAGCTCGCGGGTCGCGATGGTGGCCAGCACCTCGTTGGCGTTCATGTTCGTGGATGTGCCGGAGCCGGTCTGGAACACGTCGATCGGGAACTCCGCGTCGAACTCACCCTTGGCCACCCGATCAGCCGCCGCGACGATACCGTCGGCCAGTTTGGCGTCGATCACGCCCAGTTCGGCGTTGACCATCGCGGCCGACGCCTTGATCTGCGCGAGCGCGTGCACAAGCGCCGGCGCCAGCGGCTGCCCGGAGATCGGGAAGTTCTCCACAGCACGCTGGGTCTGCGCCCGCCACAATGCGTCGCGGGGCACCTTGACCTCGCCCATCGTGTCGTGCTCGATCCTGTACTCCACGTCGTCACCCATACCAGCAGAGTACGTCGATCCGACCGGTAGGCCGGGACCAGTAGAACCGTTGTGGACAACGCCACACGGACCCCACTACGAGCCGGCCTGATAGACATAGTAGGTCTCGGCCCGTCCCTGCAACGCCACGGGAACGGGCCTGACCACGCAGTTTCCAAAGGTGTCGCGGACGGCACCGGCTAGAGGTGCGGAGTCCGACGACGACCAGACCGTCAGAGTGCCCCCGGGTCGTAGCTTCCGCCGGCAGTCGGCCAGGAAGTCCGGCCGGTAGATCGCCGCGTTCCCGTCGTACACGAGGAAGTCTGGTCCATTGTCGACATCCAGCAGGATCCCGTCGAGCCATCCGTCCGGCTGGTCGCGCACGAGGTCCCGAACATCTCCGACCAAGACCTCCACCCGCGGATCCTCCAGCACGGACGGCAACAAGCCGTCCCGCATCCACTGGACCAGATCCGGCTCGATCTCCGCGACCAGCACCTGCCGGGCCCGCCTGTCCGCGAGCAGGGCGCGCACGGTGTAACCGAGCCCGAGCCCGCCGACCAGCAGTCGCCCGGGCTGGTTCAGCGCCTCAAGCGCGGCAGTAGCGAGCAATTCCTCGCTCCGGGTCTCCTGGTCGTCCATGACGAACACCCCGTTGACCCTCAGCTCCAACGCCCCATCGGCCCGCCGCCGCAGGTGGATCTCCCCGCGTTGTGAGGTGGATCGGGCGACCGACTCGGGAAGGCTCACCCGAGTATCCTGCCTGACGCCGCGACCTCGGCCCGACGCAGTCAGGCGCTGGCCACAACGGGTGGCCGCAGAATTACGCCATCCGCCTGATCCGGACTTATGTTGGAGACATGTACACGATCGAACTGGAAGACGAGGAGTTGCGGTTACTGCGATCCGCGATCGGGTCGTACCTGCAAGCATTCGGGCACAACGAAGCGGACGTGCTGCGGGCGGCGAAGTCGCTGCTGATGAAGCTCCCCGAGCCGGCGGCTGCCACTCAGGCCGGCTGACCAGTGCGTTCCGCCGGCCTACGGTCGGTCCGGGCTGAACTCCGCGATCAGCTTGTCCATGGTCGCGTCCATCCGCTGGTCGACCGTCCGGCGGTTCTCGTCGGCGTCGTGCCACTCGACGATCTCGCGGGCACCCTGGAAGAACGGCACCTTCGCGTGCCAACCAGGCACCATGCTCTTGATTTTGCTGTTGTCGAAGACCAAGGCGTGCGCCTTGTCGCCGAGCAGACCCGCACCCCAGTGCGGGTCTGCCGCCGCCACGACGTCGGACGGTACGTGGACGATGCGTGCCTCGACGCCGGCAGCATCGGCCAGGCTGGCGGCGATCTCGTTCCAGGTCGGCGAGTCGTCGGAGGTGATGTGGAAGCTGTCACCGATGGCGCGTGGGTTGTCGATGAGCCCGACGAAGGCGCGGGCGAAATCAGTGTGGTGGGTCAACGTCCATGGCGAGGTGCCGTCACCGTGCACGAGGATCGGAGCGCCGCGACGCATCCGGTCGATCACCGTCCACCCGCCGTCGAACGGCACGCAGGTGTGGTCGTAGGTGTGGGAAGGCCGCACGATCGTGACCGGGAAGGCCTCGTCGCGGTAGGCGCGGACGAGCAGGTCCTCGCAGGCGATCTTGTCCCGCGAGTACTGCCAGTAGGGGTTGCGCAGTGGGGTCGACTCGAGGACGGGCAGTCGAACCGGCGGAGTCTGGTAGGCCGAGGCGGAACTGATGAAGATGTACTGACCAACACGTCCGCGGAACAGCTCCAGGTCGGCGGCGACCTGGTCCGGGGTGAAGGCGCGGAAGTTGACGACGACGTCGAACTCCGGCTCGGTCAGGACGCTTCGGACTGCCTGTCGATCGTTGATGTCGGCCATCAACACCTGAGCCGCAGCCGGTGCCGGGCGCGTGGTGCTCTTGCCGCGGTTCAGGAGGAAGAGGTCGAACCCCGCCTCCACGGCCTGTTGCGCACACGCCGTACTGATGATGCCAGTGCCGCCGATGAAGAGAACTCGCCGTCCAGTCATCACACATCAGTACCACAAGGCCCAGCGGCCCCATGCTCAAGGGGCCGCCAGTAGTCTGAGTCAGCTACGCGGCCGGACGGTCAGCGGAACCGGCTTGGCGGTGTCGGTGAAGAAGTCGTTGCCCTTGTCATCGACCACGACGAAGGCCGGGAAATCCTCCACCTCGATCTTCCAGACCGCTTCCATCCCCAGTTCGGCGTACTCCAGCACGTCCACCGACTTGATGCAGTCCTGCGCCAGCCGCGCCGCCGGTCCGCCGATCGAGCCCAGGTAGAACCCGCCGTGCTCTTTGCAGGCAGCCGTCACCTTGGCCGAACGGTTGCCCTTGGCAAGCATCACCATAGAGCCACCGGCGGCCTGGAACTGGTCGACGTACGCGTCCATCCGGCCGGCGGTGGTCGGTCCGAACGAGCCGGACGCGTAGCCCTCCGGTGTTTTGGCCGGACCGGCGTAGTAGACCGCGTGATCCTTCAGGTAGGACGGCATCGCCTCGCCCGCGTCCAGACGTTCCTTGATCTTCGCGTGCGCGATGTCGCGGGCCACCACGAGCGGACCACTGAGTGACAGCCGGGTCTTGACCGGCAGCTTCGACAGATCTGCGCGGATCTCGCTCATCGGCCGGTTCAGGTCGACCCGAACCACCTCGACATCGTCCGACAGGTGCTCGTCCGTGGTATCCGGCAGGAACCGCGCCGGGTCCCGTTCAAGCTGTTCCAGGAAGACGCCCTCCGGCGTGATCTTGGCCAGCGCCTGCCGGTCGGCGGAGCAGGACACCGCGATCGCGACCGGGCAGGACGCGCCGTGCCGTGGCAGCCGGATCACCCGGACGTCGTGGCAGAAGTACTTGCCGCCGAACTGGGCGCCGATGCCGAACTGCTGGGTCAGCTCGAACACCTGCTGCTCCAGCTCGAGGTCGCGGAAACCGTGCCCCACTGGCGATCCCGCGGTCGGCAGCGCGTCGAGGTAGTGCGCCGATGCGTACTTGGCCGTCTTCAGCGCGAACTCCGCCGACGTACCGCCGACGACGACCGCGAGGTGGTACGGCGGGCAGGCAGCTGTGCCGAGCGAGCGGATCTTCTCGTCCAGGAAGCGCATCATCCCGTCCGGGTTCAGCACGGCCTTGGTCTCCTGGAACAGGAACGACTTGTTCGCCGATCCACCGCCCTTGGCCATGAACAACAGCTTGTAGGAAGGCGCAGCCGGATCGACCGACGGCGTCGAGTAGAGCTCGATCTGGGCCGGGAGGTTCGACCCGGTGTTCTTCTCGTCCCACATGGTCAGCGGCGCCAGCTGGGAATAGCGCAGGTTCAATTTGGTGTAGGCGTCGTACACGCCACGGCTGATCCATTCCTCGTCCACGGCGCCGGTGAGAACACCCTCGGACTTCTTGCCCATCACGATCGCGGTACCGGTGTCCTGGCACATCGGCAGTACGCCGCCCGCGGAGATGTTCGCGTTCTTCAGCAGATCGAGCGCGACGAACCGGTCGTTGCCGGACGCCTCCGGGTCATCGATGATCCGCCGCAGCTGGGCCAGGTGGGACGACCGCAGGTAGTGCGAGATGTCGTGCATCGCCTCGGCCGTCAACGCCTGCAGTACGGACGGCTCAACCTGCAAGAACGTGCGCCCGCCGGCCGTGAAGGTGCTGACTCCGTCGTTGGTGAGGAGCCTGTACTCCGTGTCGTCGGCCCCCAGCGGGAGCAGGTCGGAGTAGCTGAAATCGGCGGACACCATACCTCCAGGCAAATGGTCTAAGGGTTCCACCAGGGTAGAGCCGCCCTGCCGTCGTAGTTCGGACGGGGGCCGAGGCGCATGTCAGGGCATGTCAGGGCATCTGGGGGCGCGGTCAGGGTGGAATCGGGGAGATGACGTATCCGCGCCGACCTTCACTCGCGCGTACAGTTTTGCCGTGGCCCAAGACGACCTACCTCTCCAGGACTCCCCGCAGCCGAAGCCGTCTGGTGATGAACTGGCGCTGCGTCGTCGCGTGTCCGACCTCGAGCGGGAGGACGTCGCCGAGATCCTCCGCGAGGCCGCCGGCGAGGGCCGGCTGAACTACACCGAACTCGAGGAACGGCTGGAGACCGTGTACTCCGCCAGGACCTACGGCGAGCTGGTCGAGATCACAGCCGACCTGCCGAACGGCCCGAGCGCCCCGGCCACGCCCGCGGTCGGCACACCGCAGGGCCTGACCCAGTACGCGCCGGTGATCAACGCCTTCCTGTCCGAGAACAAGCGCACCGGCGGCTGGCTCGCGCCGCAGCGCCAGGAGGTCAACGCGGTCCTCGGCGACGTCACCCTGGACTACACCGAGGCCCAACTCCCGTACGACGAGATCTACGTCGACGTGAAGTCGATCCTCGCGGACGTGAAGATCCGGGTTCCGCAGAACGCGATCGTGCACCTGGACAGCAATCCGATCCTGGGCACGGTCAGCGAGCAGTCGCCCGGCATCGGTGGCACCGTCGAGCCGGACACCACCCCGCCGAAGGTGTTCCACATCCGCGGCACCGCGATCCTCGGCGAGATCAAGATCAAGCGCGGCCCCCGCCTCAGCAAGCGCCTCCGCCTCACCTGATCCCAGAGGCCGGCCGCACCCGAGATCCGTCGCCCGGACCCGAGTTCCCGCGGCTGGGCGGACCCGAGCCACTCACCAAGCACTGGCTAA
Organism: Kribbellaceae bacterium; assembly: GCA_033851055.1. Classification (GTDB taxonomy): domain Bacteria; phylum Actinomycetota; class Actinomycetes; order Propionibacteriales; family Kribbellaceae; genus Kribbella. Next base: position 23,838 of record JAWWPC010000088.1, read on the forward strand.
CCGCGATCGCCTGGTCCCTTGCCGCCTGAGCGCGACCTCCGCGGCATCCTCAGCCCACCGTTGGTGAGTGCGGCCCGTCCGGCAATCCTCTCCACCCCCCCAGTCGCGCCGCGCTTCTCCAACTCCTCGTATCGCCATGCCGGGCCAGAGCGCACATCCCGCCGCGGCTCACCGCGGCGATCGACGCGCTGCGGACTGTCGATGCGGGAAAGTGGTCTCGGCGGTGAGTTGATACGGGAAGTGGTTGGCCGTCGGTGCGGACGCGCTGCCGCACCAGTCGCGGCCGAGCCGTGGGAGCGGACGCCCATGCATACTCAACCTGTCTGCGGGCGATGGACCCACGCTTGGCTGCCGCGCTGCCGCCACTTATGTATGCGTGCGCGTTCGGGTGGCACCTTTCCGGATCCTCGTGGACCGTCACCGTTTCCTACGGACCGCTGGACGCGACCTCCGAGGGCAAGTTCGGCGACGACGGCGCGCCTTCTCGGGCGGCTGGCGGCGCGGCGCCGACCCCGCCGTCAACGTCGCCTACGACCTCAAGGGCCACCGCCTGGCATGAGCTCGCCCGAATTGGTCAGCGGCCGGGCAGAACTTATAGCATCGCTGATATGTCCTGGGTACCGTGGAACTAGAGGCCGAGGTGCGGCTCTGCCTGGAGGGGCTGCCTGCGCCCCTATTCGCCAGGGCCGCGTTCTACATCGACCTTCTCGCTGAGCGCGGACCGTTGCTGAGCGAGCCATACACGAAGCAGATCGACGGAAAGCTCCGCGAGTTGCGGTTCTACCTTGACGGGGACGCGCTCCGAATCACTTATTGGATCGCCTCGGAGAGACGAATCGTGCTGCTTACCGTCTTTCAGAAGTCGCGGATGCGCGAAACTCGCGAGATTGACAGGGCTCGTCGGGCTTATCAGCGATGCGTTCGGGAAGGTCACATCGTGTCGGCTGAGGAGGGATGAAGATGAGTGAACGGCAGGACTGGAAGCAGCTTCGGCAGCAGCGTATGACTGAGCCAGGCGCTGAGGAGGCCTACGACGCCGCTCGCCGGGCCTTCGAACTCGGCGCTGCAGTGCGTCAGATGAGGGAAGAGCGGGGCTGGACCCAGACGACGCTGGCGCAAGCAGCCGGAATGACACAGCCCGCGCTGGCTCGGTTCGAGGCCGGTGGCACGGTCCCGACACTCGCCCTGCTGGAGCGAATCGCCCAGGCTCTCCAGGCTGAGCTTGTGGTGAAGTTCGATCAAGGCCACTCAGCAGCGTAGAAGTTACTCTTCGCCTGAACCGAGATTACCTTCACGAGTCGGCCGCATCGCGACGGCGCTGTTGCTCGAAGATCGACCGGAACCAGCCCGCGAACTCATTCACGTCCTTGACGTTGTCCTGGGATACGCCGAGTCCGGATGCCCACCGATCGGCGGGCAGCACCTGGACCTGGCGGATCCCACGGATACCGGTGGGGTCTCCGATCCCGCCGATCTGGGCCCAGGTGAGACTGCCTCGGTCCTTCCTCCGGCCCACGGTGATGCCGTTCCGGCCGATCGTCACAACGGGACGCCGGGTGACGAGTTGCCAAACGGTGAACCCGGCGGCGACCAGGAACATCGTCGGAGAGGTAACGCGGAGGACCGCCCAGACGCCGACCATTTCGCCGTCGCGCACGTCGGAGACCAGGGACCGTAGGGAGTCGGCCGCAAATAGCCCGAAGATGGCCATCTGAACTAGCAAGCGCCGTCGGCGTTGCGGGAACACCACGCGGCCGGTGGACTCCAATTCGGCCGTCCACTCCGCCGATTGGTCGTCCGCCCGGGCTGTCATCTGATCCCAGAGGCCGGCCGCACCCGAGATCCGTCGCCCGGACCCGAGTTCCCGCGGCTGGGCGGACCCGAGCCACTCACCAAGCACTGGCCTACCGCGATCGCCTGGTCCCTTGCCGCCTGAGCGCGACCTCCACGGCATCCTCAGCCCACCGTTGGTGAGTGCGGCCCGTCCGGCAATCCCCTCCAACGCGCGAGCCGCGCGGCGCTTCTCCGACTCCCCGTATCGACGCTCCGGGCCAGAGCGCACATCCCATACCGGCTCACCGCGTCGATCGACGGGCTGCGGAGTGCCGATACGGCAGTCGGAGAAGCCCGGCGAGTAGGTACGGGAAGTGGTCTCGGCGGCGGCGAGTCGGTACGGAAGTGGTTGGCCGGCAATGCACACGCGCTGCCGTATTAGTCGCGCGGAGTCACGGGAGTGGACGTCCATGCACGCGCAACCTGTCTGCGGGAGATAGGCCTACGCTTGGATGGCCGCGCTGCCGCGACTTATGCATACGTGCGCGTCCGCTATTGCATCGCGATGGAGGCCGGTGGAACCGTTCCGACACTCGCGCTGCTTGAGTGGATTGCGCAGGCACTCCAGGCTCAATTAATCGTCAAGTTCGAGCCAAAGCATTCGGTGGGCTGAGCGTCCGCGACCGGGGTCCTCCCATAGCGAGCTCATGAGTCCGTCGGGAGGTTGTAACGCCGCTGCTGCTCGAGGATCGAGCGTAACCAGTTGGCGAGACCTTCGGTGTCTTTCACGTTCTCCGGCTGGATGCCGATCCGCCGCGACCGCTTGCCACTTTTCGGGTAGATCTGGACGTAGCCGAACAGTGGTGCATCGGTGTGGCGGATCCGCTCGATCTCGGACCAGGCGAGGTGCTTCCTACCCATTCGAACACCGATCCGGTCGACGGTCAGGAGAGGCCTCCGGGTGACGAAATTCCAGATCAACAAGCCCATCACCGCCAGTAAGGCCAGTAGAAGGATCGCGCTCATCGTCATGTAGAAGCCCGGGACGTCTTCCCCTCGCCAGTCGGTGATGAGCACCCCGGCTCGCTGGGTGATCAAGAGGGCGAACATGGCCAGCTTCCATAGCAGTCGGATGCGGCGTTGCGGAAAGACGACTTTCCCACTTCGCTCGAGTTCGACGGTCCAGTTCGGGTCGCCTTGGCTTTGGGCGTACTGCCAGGGAATGTTACTCATCAAACGCCCGTCCAGTGGTCATTGATTCGCGGCAGTGGCGGAGCCAGACGGCGAATGCGTCGAGGTCCTTGACATTGTCCTGGCTAACGGCGAAGCCCGCCGCCCAGACATTCAAAGGCAAAATCTGCACGGAACGGAGCCCTGGTATGCCGGCAGGGTCGGCGATCTTGCCGATCTCGTTCCATTGGAGCCGGCTCCGGCGTTGGTGCCTGCCGAGGCTGATGCCATTCCGATCCACTGTCAGGACAGGGCGCCCGGTCACGAACTGCCAGAGCGTAAACCCGACAACGACGAGGAACCCGATCACAGAGAGCCCACGGAAGAAGTCTGTGCCGCCGAATGAGTCGAAACGCAAGTCATCGACGAACGACCACAGCGAGTTTGCGAACAGAAGGCAGACGAGCGCGAGCCGCACCAGCAACCGCCGCCTGCGTTGCGGAACCTGCACTATGCCTCTGGACTCCAACTCGGCGGTCCAGCCCGATGTCTCGCCGCCCCCCAGCGTGCCCACCTCAGGCGGGCCAGCGTGCGGCGTGTTCGGCGGCTGTGGGTGGGTCGGCGCCGTGGCGGGTGCAGGTGATGGCGGCGGCTTTGACCGCGTAGTCCACCACCTCACGCAGGGAATTCTCGTCCAGACCTTCCAGCCGTACGGCGCCGAGCAGGCCGCGTGCGTACAGTCCGGCGATCAGCGCCGCCATGAACGAGTCGCCGGCACCCACCGTGTCGACTACCTCGATCGCGGGCGCCGGCACTTCGACCCGCGCGGTCGGGATGATGCCGACCGCACCAGCGCCGCCCAAGGTGAGCACGACGCACCGGGTCCGGTCGCTCAGCAGTTCGGCCGCGATCTCGTCCGGTGTGAGCCCTGGCCGGAGGAACTCGCAGTCCTCGTCGCTCAGCTTCACCAGGTCGGCGGTGGCGGCCAACTCCCGTACGGCGGCCCAGGTGGACACCGGGTCCGGGGTGATCGTCGGCCTGGCGTTCGGGTCCAGCGTCACCGTGACCGGCTGCCCGGCCAGCGAGGCCAGGAACTTGCGGATCGCTTCAGCGCCTGGCTCGAGCACCGTCGCGATCGAGCCCGTATGCACGGCCGGGCAGCTCGTCGAGAGTGACAGCGCCGGGGTTTCCCAGGTGATGTCGAACTCGTACGACGCGACGCCGTCCGGGTCGAGCGTGGCAGTCGCCGTACTGGTCCGGAAGGCCGGGTCGACGGAGCCCGGAGCCAGCTGTACCCCGTTGCCGAACAGGTGCGCGCCCAACTGGTCGCCGTACGGGTCGGTGCCGAAACGGGTGACCAGCTCGGTCGGAATGCCGAAGCGGGCCAGGCCGACCGCGACGTTGGCGGGGGAGCCGCCCGGGGTGGCCTTGACGCCACCTTTGCCGTTGCCGTTCCCGGACCCGGAGCCGTCGCCGGTGACGATGTCGACTAGAGCCTCGCCGATGACGAGGACCGGTGCCGTCATCGGGCGTGCTCGAAGTCGATCGCAGAGTAGGCGCGCAGCTTGGAGAGCTGGTGCTCGCTCTCGATGCTGCGGATCGTGCCGCTGCGCGAGCGCATCACCAGCGAGTGGGTGCGCGCGATCGAGCTGCGGTAGCGGACGCCTCGGAGGAGCTCACCGTCGGTGATGCCGGTGGCGACGAAGAAGCAGTCGTCACCGCTGACCAAGTCGTCGGTGCTCAGCACCCGGCCCAGGTCATGGCCGGCGTCCAGCGCCTTCTGGCGTTCCTCGTCGTTGCGCGGCCAGAGCCGGCCCTGGATCAGGCCACCCATGCATTTCATCGCGCAAGCGGCGATGATGCCCTCCGGCGTACCGCCGATGCCGATCAGCATGTCCAGGCCGGTGTCCGGGCGGGCGGCCTCGACCGCGCCGGCCACGTCACCGTCGCTGATGAACTTGATCCGCGCGCCCGTCGCCCGGATCTGCCGAGCGAGGTCGTCGTGTCGCGGCCGGTCCAGCAGGACCACGGTGACGTCGTCCACCAGCGAGCCCTTCGCCTTGGCCACGCGGCGGATGTTCTCCGCGACCGGCAGCCGGATGTCGACCACGTCCGCGGCCTCCGGCCCGACCACCAGCTTCTCCATGTAGAACACCGCGGACGGGTCGTACATCGAGTGCCGCGGCGACACCGCCATCACGGCGATGCCGTTCGCCATCCCCTTGGCCACCAGGGTGGTGCCGTCCACCGGATCTACCGCGACGTCGCACGCCGGGCCGTTGCCGCCGCCGACCTGCTCGCCGTTGTACAGCATCGGGGCGTTGTCCTTCTCGCCCTCGCCGATCACCACCACGCCGTTCATGCTGACGGTGCCGATCAGGGAGCGCATCGCGTTCACAGCCGCCCTGTCGGCGCCGTTCTTGTCCCCGCGCCCGACCCAGCGGCCGGCGGCCATCGCGGCGGCCTCGGTGACGCGGACCAACTCAAGGGCCAGGTTGCGGTCCGGCGCGTGCTCGTCGACCTCGAGATGGGCCGGTGGTGTGGTGGGGTCGCTCATGTCGGGATCGTAGCCCCGCAGTGATCGAGGCAGACACCGGCGCGAGACACTGTGGCCATGAGTACGACGGGTCACGACGCGGCGCAGGTCCGCGCGGAGGCGGCTGCCGCCCGCGCGCAGTCCCAGGCGGACCGGGCGAAGGCCCGCACGATGAAGAACATGGTGTGGGCGCTGCTGGCCTGTTTCATCGTGGTCGCGTTCCTGATGATCGTCACCTGGCGGCCGAAGGACGAGAAGGTCCGCGCGGTCGAGTACACCGCCCAGCTCCAGGACGCTCGGAAGCTGGCCCCGTGGGTCCGCGGCCCCGAGCCGATGCCGTCCGGCTGGACCGCGACCAGCGTCGAGTTCCGCGCTCCGCAGCAGAGCCCGGTCACGTGGCACCTCGGTGTCGTCACCGCACAGAAGATGTACGTCGGGCTGGAGCAGTCCAACGTGACCGCTAACGCGTACCAGTTCGACAAGCTCGGCAGGACGGCAGACGACGGTACGTCGACCGTGGCGGGCGTCACCTGGCAGCGAAAGAAGCTTCTGGATCGTGACAAGGAGCAAGCGCTGGTGCTGATCGGCTCAGGTAGGACCACCATCCTCACGGGCAACGCCGGCTATCAGGCGCTGGAGACCTTCGCCGCCGCCCTGCGCTGAAGCAGCCCGCTTGGGCACCTAAGCATCGGCTTAGGTCGCCGTTGACAGCTGGCCCCGACCCGAGGTGCGATCGGTGGATCATCCTGGCTGAAGGAGCCCGGCATGCAGGTTCCAGCACCTTTCGAGTACGAGCGCGCGACGAGTGTGGATCAGGCCATCGGGTTGCTGGAACGGCTGGGCAGCACCGCCCGGCTGGTCGCCGGCGGCCACAGCCTGCTCCCGATGATGAAGCTGCGGTTGGCCAACTTCGAGTACCTGATCGACATCAACGACCTACATGCCGAGCTGGGGTACGTGAAGGTCGAGCCGGACCGGATCCGGATCGGCGCGATGACCCGGCACCGGGAGTTGCTGGAGTCAGCCGAGCTGGCCGCTGCCTTCCCGATCTTCCGCGACGCGGAGACGGTGATCGCCGATCCGGTGGTCCGTAACCGCGGCACGATCGGTGGCTCCCTGTGCCAGGCCGACCCGTCGGAGGACCTTTCAGCGGTCTGTACGACGCTCGACGCGAGCTGCGTGATCCGCGGCAGCGGCGGCGAGCGGGTGGTGTCGATGGAGGAGTTCCACCGGGGGCCGTACGAGACGGCGGTAGGCGACGGCGAGATCCTCACCGAGGTCCGGGTGCCGATCCGGCCGGGCGGTTCCAGCGCATACCAGAAGGTCGAGCGCCGAGCCGGTGACTGGGCCGTGGTGTCCGCAGGAGCAGCGGTCTGGCTCGACGGCGGCACCATCAGCGACGCCCGGGTGGGACTGGCCGCTGTCGGCCCGAACACCACCGGGATCCCCGCGATCTCCGAGGCGCTCCGCGGGAGACATCCCTCGGAGGAGCTCTACCAGCAGGCCGGCGAGATCGCCGCCGCGAGCTGTCGTCCCAGCACCGACATGCGCGGCAGTACCGAGTACAAGCTGCACCTGGCGGATGAACTGACCCGCCGGGCCTTGCGGCTGGCCGTCCGCCGGATCACTGAGCCGAATCACTGAGGGAGAGGGCTGATCGATCATGCAGGTGACGATGTCCGTCAACGGTGACGAGGTGGTCGCCGAGATCGAGGGCCGAACGTTGCTCGTGCACTTCCTGCGCGACCAACTCGGCATGACCGGCACGCACTGGGGCTGCGATACCAGCAACTGCGGCACCTGTGTCGTCTGGATGGACGGCGAACCGGTGAAGTCCTGCACGGTGCTGGCCGCGATGGCCGGTGGGCACGAGGTCCGCACGGTCGAGGGCCTGGAGACCGAGGACGGGCTCGATCCGATCCAGGAGGGGTTCATGCAGTGCCACGGCCTCCAGTGCGGATTCTGTACGCCGGGCATGATGATGACCGCGCGGGCACTGCTCGACCGCAACCCGGATCCGAACGAGCACGAGATCCGCGAGGCGATCTCCGGGCAGATCTGCCGCTGCACCGGCTACGCGACGATCGTCCGTTCCGTCCGCTGGGCCGCGACCCACCCGAACGGCGCTGACCAGTCCCAGCCCGAGGTAGCGCCAGCTGATCTGGACGTACCGGACCCGGCGACCGAACCAGTACCTGAGCGCGCGGGGAGCTTCACATGACTACCGTAACTGTGCCGGCTGTCGGAGGTCGTCCTGTCGACAAGTTCGAGGACAACGACCAGAAGCCGGTCGGCCACGGCCGGATGCTGCGCAAGGAGGATCCGCGCTTCATCCGCGGTCTCGGCAAGTACTGCGACGACATCCAGCTGCCGGGCATGCTGCACCTGGCGATCTTGCGTTCCCCGGTGGCGCACGCGCGGATCGTCAGCATCGACGTGAGTGCCGCGCAAGCCCATCCGAAGGTCAAAGCCGTCGTCACCGGCGCCGATCTGGCCGAGAAGGGGCTGGCGTGGATGCCGACGCTGTCGAACGACGTACAGGCCGTCCTGGCCACCGACAAGGTGCGGTTCCAGGGGCAGGAGGTCGCGTTCGTCGTCGCCGAGGACCGGTACGCCGCCCGCGACGCGCTGGAACTCATCGACGTCGAGTACGACATCCTCGACCCGGTCGTCGACGCCCGGACGGCGTTGTCGCCCGATGCGCCGGTGATCCGGGACGACTTGGACGGCAAGACCGACAATCACTGCTTCGACTGGGAGACCGGCGACGAGGCCGCCACCGAGGCCGTGTTCGCCAAGGCCGACGTGGTGGTCAAGCAGGACATCGTCTACCCGCGCGTCCACCCGGCCCCGATGGAGACCTGCGGGTGCGTCGCGGACTTCGAGCGGGTCGACGGCAAGCTCACGCTGTGGTGCACGAGCCAGGCCCCGCACGCGCACCGGACCGTCTACGCCCTGGTCGCCGGCCTGCCCGAGCACAAGATCCGGATCATCGCGCCGGACATCGGTGGCGGCTTCGGCAACAAGGTGCCGATCTACCCGGGCTACGTCTGCTCGATCGTCGCATCGCTGGTGACGGGCAAGCCGGTCAAGTGGATGGAGGACCGGTCGGAGAACCTGACCAGTACCGGCTTCGCCCGCGACTACATCATGCAGGGCGAGATCGCCGCCACGAAGGAAGGCAAGATTCTTGCCATCCGCACCAATGTGCTCGCCGACCACGGCGCGTTCAACGGCACGGCGGCCCCGGTGAAGTACCCGGCCGGCTTCTTCGGCGTGTTCACCGGCAGCTACGACATCGAGGCGGCGTACTGCAAGATGACGGCCGTCTACACCAACAAGGCGCCGGGTGGCGTCGCGTACGCCTGCTCGTTCCGGATCACCGAGGCAGTCTACCTGGTCGAGCGGATCGTCGACTGCCTGGCCTACGAGCTGAAGATGGACCCGGCGGAGCTGCGACTGAAGAACTTCATCAAACCGGACCAGTTCCCGTACAAGACCAAGACCGGCTGGGTCTATGACTCCGGCGACTACGAGCCCACCATGCGGCTGGCGATGGAGATGGCCGGGTACGACGAGTTGCGGCGCGAGCAGGCCGAGAAGGGAGAACGTGGCGAGCTGATGGGGATCGGCGTTGCCTTCTTCACCGAGGCGGTTGGCGCGGGTCCGCGCAAGGATATGGACATCCTCGGTCTCGGCATGGCCGACGGCTGTGAATTGCGGGTGCACCCGACTGGCAAGGCCGTCGTCCGGCTGTCGGTGAAGACGCAGGGACAGGGCCATGAGACGACGTTCGCTCAGATCGTCGCCGAGGAGATCGGCATCCCACCCGCTGATATCGAAGTGATCCACGGCGACACGGACAACACGCCGTTCGGCCTCGGTACCTATGGGAGCAGGTCGACCCCGGTGTCGGGAGCAGCGGCTGCCCTGGTAGCCCGGAAAGTCCGGGACAAGGCCAGGATCATCGCCTCAGGGATGCTCGAGGTCTCGGTGGCCGACCTCGAATGGACCAAAGGCTCCTTCCACGTCAAGGGTGACCCGAGCAGTTCGGTGACCATCCAGGACATCGCGATGCGAGCCTACGGCGCCGGTGATCTGCCCGAGGGCATCGAGGGCGGGCTGGAGGCGCAGATCTGCTACAACCCGGAGAACCTCACCTACCCGTACGGCGCGTACATCTGTGTGGTGGACGTCGACCCCGGCACGGCGCAGGTAAAGGTGCGCCGCTTCATAGCGGTGGACGACTGCGGGACGCGGATCAACCCGATGATCATCGAGGGCCAGGTGCACGGCGGCCTGACCGACGGGGTCGGGATGGCGCTGATGGAGATCATCGCGTTCGACGAGGACGGCAACTGCCTCGGCGGCTCGCTGATGGACTACCTGATACCGACCGCGCTGGAGGTGCCGGACTGGGAGACCGGGTTCACCGTTACCCCGTCGCCGCACCACCCGATCGGCGCCAAAGGCATCGGTGAGTCCGCGACGGTGGGATCGCCGCCGGCCGTGGTCAACGCGGTGGTGGACGCCCTCAAGCCGTACGGCATCCGGCACGCCGACATGCCGCTGACCCCGTCGCGGGTCTGGGACGCCATCCAGGGCCACCCGACCCCGCCGGTGTGAGCCCGAGATGGCCCAGCGGATGGCAGACCGCGTAGCCGAACTGATCGGCGCGCGGGTGCCGTTCGTGTACGTGGTCGTGGCCCGGGCGGAGAGTCCTACCTCGGCGCGTCCGGGCGATGACGCGGTGGTGCTGGCCGACGGCTCGATCGAGGGCTTCGTCGGTGGCGTGTGCACCGAGGCTTCGGTGCGGTCGGCCGCGCTCGCCGCCTTGGCGGACGGCCGGTCGGTGCTGTTGCGGGTAATGCCGGACGGCGCGGCCGGGTTCCCCGACGTACCGGGTGCTGCAGTGGTCACCAACCCTTGTCTGAGCGGAGGCGCGTTGGAGATCCTGCTCCGTGCGGAGATACCGGCTCCGTTGGTCGGTGTGGTGGGAAGCACGCCGATCTCGGAGGCCATCGCCACAGTAGGAACGGCCGCGGGGTTCGCGATCGATCGGCTGGACGGCAAGCCGCCGGCGGCCGGCACGATGGCGGTCATCGTTGCGAGCCTGGGGCGGGACGAGTTGGGTCCGCTACGGGCGGCGCTGGATGCCGGCGTCGGTTTCGTCGGGTTGGTTGCCAGTAGCAAGAGAGGCGAATCGGTGCTGGCGGAGCTGGAGTTGTCGGCGGAGGAGCGCAAGCGGATACACACGCCGGTCGGGCTGCCGCTTGGTGCGCAAACAGCCGAGGAGATCGCATTGTCGGTGCTGGCCGAGGTGGTCCGGGCGATCCGCGTGGACGGTCTGCAGCCGTCGCCCGGCACGGTGGTTGCCGCCCCGGTCCAGGTGCTCGACCCGATCTGTGGCATGACAGTGGTGGCCGGTCCGGGCACGCCGCACCTGCTGGTCGATGGGGTCGACCACTGGTTCTGCGGAACGGGTTGCCGTGACGCCTACGAAGCACAGTCCGCGGGGTGAGGGCGCCATGTTCGTCACCGGTCTGGTCCTCGCGGCGGGTGGTTCGCGGCGACTCGGCGTCCCCAAGCAACTGCTGCCCTACCAGGGCGGCACGATCCTCGGCGCCACGCTCGCGACAGCGCGGAACTGCAGGTTCGACCAGCTGATCGTGACGCTCGGGGGTGCCTCGGCGCAGGTTCACGAACGGATCGACCTGGACGGTCTCCGGGTAGTCGAGAACCCCGAATTCGGCACCGGGTGCTCGTCTTCGATCGTCTCCGCGCTCGAGGTCATCGATCCGCGGTCGGACGGGATCGTGCTGATGCTCGGCGACCAGCCCGGCGTCACCTCTGCCACAGTCTGGTCGTTGGTGGCCGAGGTGGCCGGCCCGGCAGCGCCGATCGGGGTCAGCCGGTACGACGACGGGCGCGGGCATCCGTTCTGGTTCGGGCACAAGCTGTTCGGGGAGTTAGGCGCTCTGCACGGCGACAAGGGCGTCTGGAAGCTGATCGAGTCTGGCCGGCACCCGGTCATGGACGTCGATGCCGCAGGCAACGTTCCGCTGGACGTGGACGATTGGGACGACTATCAGGCGCTGCTGGCCCGACACGACGCCGAGGAGGCGGCCCGATGACCGGGCCGTTCGCCGACCCCGAGGAAGTGGTCAGCCGCCTCGATGCGGTGGACCATCTCTTGGACGAGGGGACGGCGACGGCGTTGTTCCTGGCCTCGGCGCTCGGCCAGCCGTTGCTGCTCGAGGGTGAGCCAGGGGTCGGCAAGACCGCCGCGGCCATCGCCCTCGCGGCTGCGCTGGATGCACCACTGATCCGGCTCCAGTGCTACGAAGGATTGACGGCCGGCGAGGCGTTGTACGAGTGGAACTACCAGCGGCAGCTGCTGGCGATCCGGCTGGCCGAGTCCCGGCAGGAGAAGCTCGAGGAAGGCGACCTGTTCACCGAGGAGTTCCTGTCCGAGCGTCCGATCCTGCGCTGTGTCCGCGCGGCCGGCCCGGTACCGCCGGTGCTGTTGATCGACGAGATCGACCGGGCCGACGACGAGTTCGAGGCGCTGCTCTTCGAGTTCCTCGGCGAGGCCTCGGTGACGATCCCCGAGCTCGGCACGTTCACCGCCGTACGGCGTCCTTTCGTGGTGCTCACCTCGAACCGGAGCCGCGAGTTGCATGACGCGCTCCGGCGGCGCTGTCTCTACCACTGGATCGAGTTCCCGGACGCCGAGCGGGCGGTCCGGATCGTACGGCGCCGGGTGCCTGCGGCCAATGACGCGCTGATCGCGAGCGCCACCGAGTTCGTCGGAAGGGCCCGGGCGCTGGACCTGGACAAGGCGCCGGGACTGGCCGAGACGATCGACTGGGTGTCGGCGCTGACAGTGCTCGGCGCCTCGTCGCTGGCTCGGGTGGACGCGCTCCGCACCCTGGTTGCGATCGCCAAGACGCCCGACGACCGGGACGCGATCGCCGAACTGCTGGAACCGATCGAAGGGGTCCGATGAAGATCTCCGACGAGTTCACCGGGAGTTGGTGATCAGCTATCTCCTCGTCCGCTGAGGGCCTCCTGCTCCGTGCCGTCGACCGGGCCGCGTTCGCCGTCGCCCTGTCGCGGCGGCTGCGCGCTGCCGGTGTCTTCGTGGACCTGACCGCGTCCGAGACCTTCAGCCGTGCGCTGGAGGCATTGCCTCCCACCGACCGTCAGCGGTTGTACTGGTCCGCCCGGACGACGCTGGTGCGGGACCCGCGCGACATCCCGGCGTACGACGCTGTCTTCGCGGCGGCCTTCGCCGATGCGATCCTGCCGGTCGATCCGCACGCCCGGCGCCGACCGGGACCGATAGCCGAGGGTGACGACGCCAATGCGGCAATCCCCGCTGCGGGAGCCACCGAGCAGGACGGCGGAGGGCTGCCGTGGCTCACGCTGCCGACGGTGACCGGTACGGCGAGCGAGTCGACCACGGAGGTGATGGTTCCCGAGCGGCTGCCGAGTCGGTTGGAAGGCCTGTTCGACATTCCCTTCGATGAACTGGATCCGACCGATCTCGCTGCCGTCGGCGCTTGGCTGGAGGAGGCGCGGGAGCAGTGGCCGCGTCGGCGCAGCCGTCGCCTGGTCCGTCGGTCATCCGGCCGTCACGTCGATCTACGAGCCACCTTGGCGCGGTCGCGCCGTACCGGCTGGGAGCCGACCGAGTTGGTGCGGAAGGGACCGTTGGACAAGCCGCGGCGGCTGGTGATGGTGTGCGACGTCAGCCAGTCGATGCAGGCGTTCACCGCGACCTACCTGCATTTGATGCGGGCGGCGACGATGTCCGCGAACGCCGAGGTGTTCGCGTTCGCCACCTCGCTCAGCAGACTGACGCCGGTACTGGCGCACCGGGACGTGGCGGTTGCGATGGCACAGGCGGCCGACCTCGTCACCGACCGGTTCGGCGGCACCCGGATCGCTTCGAATCTCAGGGTCCTGCTGAGGTCGCGGCATGCCGGAGCCCTGCGAGGGGCCGTCGTGATCATCGCGTCGGACGGCTGGGACAGCGATGCTCCGGCCGAGTTGGCTGCCGTGATGGCGCGGTTGCGCCGGCGGGCCTACCGGGTGATCTGGATGAACCCGCGCGCCGCGGCCGAGGGCTACGAACCGCTGGCCGGTGCGATGGCCGCGGCGCTGCCGTACTGCGACGAACTGCTGCCCGGGCACACGCTCCGGGCGCTGGGCGAGGTCGTCAGCTCCACAAGGTGACGTGGATCGACGGCCGGAAGTGGCCGACGTTCACCCCGGACCCGCGCAGCATCGCCTGGATCGCCCGCGGCGTGGTGATGAAGCGGGTCAGCTCAGCGGCCGCCGGTACGACGGCGTGGCTGGCCAGGGTCATCGCATTCCAGACGCCGCCGGCGGTCAGGCCACGGCCGTTCAGCACTTTCAAACGGCCACTCGACACGTCACCGGAAGCCGCCGAGGACAAGGCCACGGCGATTCCGTTGTCGCGCTTGGCCTCCTCGATCGCGGCGGCGTGGCTCTGGAAGATGCGCTGGTGTCCCTCCGGGATGTCCAGCCTCTGGAGCAGCGAGGAGACCGCGCCATCGGTGACTGCGGACGGCCCCAGCAGCCAGGTCTGCTCGCGGAGCTGGCTAAGTCTCGGCGGCACGATCGCCGCCGGATGGTTGGCCCCGGCGACCACCACGATCCGGTAGTTCAGGAACGCGACCCGGCGGAGCGACTCGGGTAGCCCGGCCGGCACCGGACCGAGCGCGACATCCACGACCCGATCGGCCAGCAGCGCCGCGAAATCACGCGGGTGATGCACGCTGAGCTCGACATCCAGGTCGTCGGCCCGGTCCGCGAACAGCTCGATCAGCCCGGGCGCGGCATACTCGGCGAACAGGGTGGAGGCCGCGATCCGCATCAGCCGGCGGCCACGGCCGGCCTGGCTGACCTCCAGGATCGTGCGGTCCTGCAGACCAAGCAGTTCGGCGGCCCGGCTGGCCAGTCGCAGCCCACCGGGTGTGAAGGCAAGGCCCGAGGCGGTCCGGTTGAACAGCTTGTCGCCGAGTTCTTTGCGCAGGTGCCCGACGTGCAGGGATACGGCGGCCTCGGTGACGTGCAGTTCGACTGCAGCCGCCTTCACCGAGCCCAGCCTGACGACCGCTGAGAACGCGCGCAGCTGAGTGGGAGTCACGGTGACGTCATCCTAGTGTCCTGAAAACCCCGCGGATTTCGGGTTCGGGACACTAGCGTCGCGCCTGTTGACCGCATTTGTTCGCAGTTGACACGGGGACCGGCTCGCGATGTGATCGGTTGATCAGGGCATCTACTAAGGAGCCCGGTATGACTGATTCGGTTCAGGTCGAGAGCTGAGGCCACCATGTTCGTCACGGGGCTGGTGGTGGCCGCAGAGAGTTCGCCGCGGTTGGGCGTCCCCACGCAGTTGCTGTCCTACCACGGCGGCACGTTGCTCGGTGCGAGCCTCGAAGCCGCGCGCGACTGCGGGTTCGACCAGCTGATCGTCACGCTCGGCGGCGCCTCGGAGCAGGTGCATGAACGAGTCGACCTGGACGGCGTCCGGGTGGTCGAGACACCGCATGCCGACACCGGCAGCTCGTCGATCGTGCCTGCCCTCGACGTGGTCGACCGGCGTACCGACGGCATCGTGCTCCTGCTCGGCGACCAGCCCGGTGTCACCCCCGCCACAGTGTGGTCGCTGGTGGCCGAGGTCGGCGGTCCGTCAACGCCGATCGGGGTCAGCCGGTACGAGGACGGCCGGAATCATCCGTGCTGGTTCGGCCGCGAGGTGTTCGGCGAGCTGCGCGACCTGCGGAGCGACCAGGACGTCTGGGACCTGATCGATTCGGGCCGGCACCCGATCACCGATGTCGATGCCATCGGCAACGCTCCACAGCGGGCGGG
>JAWWPC010000093.1:0-34792 GCA_033851055.1 Kribbellaceae bacterium
GCGGGCACCTCGCAGCGTTGGAGAAGAAGCCACGATGGAAAAGCATCGAGGCTCCTTCTCCGCCTTGCGATGCACCCACCTGGACACCGCCAGCACTCAAGCTATTTGCCAGACACACCACTAGCGAGAGGACAAGTACGTAAGTACTGCCATCACCCGACGGTTGTCGTCCTCGGACGGCGGCAGGTCGAGCTTGGCGAAGATGTTGTTGGTGTGCTTGCTGACCGCCTTGTCCGTGACGAAGAGAGCGGCGGCGATGGCGGCGTTGGAACGACCTTCCGCCATCAGGCCGAGGACCTCGGACTCGCGAGGTGTCAGCCGGCTGATCGGCTCGTTGCGGGTGTTGCGGGCAAGGAGTTGGCCGATCACGTCCGGGTCCATCGCGGTACCGCCCCCGGCGACCCGGCGGACCGAGTCGAGGAAGTCCGCCACGTTCGAGACCCGGTCCTTGAGCAGGTAGCCGACCGCGCCTCCGCCGCCGGTGAGCAGTTCCCGGGCATACAGCTGCTCGACGTACTGGGAAAGCACGAGGATCGGCAGGCCGGGCACCTTGCTGCGGGCCTCGATCGCCGCCTTCAGGCCCTCGTCGGTGAAGGTAGGGGGCAGCCGTACGTCGACGACGGCCACGTCCGGCCGGTGCTCCACGAGCGCCGGAACCAGTCGCGGCCCGTTGTCGACGGCTTCCAGAACTTCGAAGTCGTGGGCTTCCAGCAGCCGGATCAGGCCGTCCCGGAGGAGGGCGTGATCTTCAGCGATGACGACTCGCAAGGCAACTCCATGATGACGGTGGTCGGCCCGCCGGTCGGGCTGGCCACGGTCAACGTACCGTCGAAGGCGGCCAGCCGCCGTTCGATTCCGTACAGACCGCCTCCGGGTCGCACTGTGGCACCGCCGACGCCGTCATCCCCGACGAGGATGTGCAGCCGCTCCTGCTCGTGGGTGATCTGGATCCAGGCCGTCGCCGCCGCCGAATGCTTGAGGATGTTGGCGAGCGCCTCGGCGACTGCGAAGTACGCCGCCGACTCGACCGGCGCGGGCGGCCGGCCCGGCAGGTCGATCGTCACGTCCACCTTGAACGGGCAGCTCAGCGCAAGCGCCCTGACCGCGCCCTCGAGCCCTCGGTCGGCCAGCACCGGCGGGTGGATGCCGCGGACCAGGTCGCGCAGTTCGGACAACGCCTGACCGGCGGATTCGCGAGCCTCGGTGAGCAATGCGGCAGCCTGGGTCGGGTCGCGGTTGACCATCTCCTCGGCCATACCGAGGTTCATGCTCAGCGCGGCCAGCCGGGCCTGCGCACCGTCGTGCAGATCCCGCTCGATCCGGCGCAGCTCGGCCGCCTGGGTGTCGACGGTCTCGGCGCGGGACTCGGCCAGCTCGCGGACCCGGATCGCCAGTTGCGCACTTTCGGTCGGGCCCAGCAGCGACTTGGCCAGGTGGGCGTCGGCCTTCTGCAGCGGACCGCCGAATGAGCTCCAGAGCATGAAGAAGATCATGGCGACCGGCCACAGTAGGAAGGTCTCGCCGAAGGTGTCGATGGTCATGAACCCGAGCGGCTGCTCGAACACCCCGGTCGGGGTCACCGCGAACAGGAACGGGTAGATCAGGTAGAAGATCGACGACAGGAACAGCACGGTCGACAGCAGCATGAGCGTGAACCCGATCACGGCATTGACGAGCAGCCAGGCGATGTCTCGCCAGGTGGCCGGGTCGGTCAGGATCGTGCGCAAGCGCATCAGCATGCCGGGCATCGGCGGCGTGCGGTAGGGACGCTGGATCTGTACGCCGGTGAGGCTGCCGAGCAGCGTCCGGTGCAGGTTGGCGAACCACCGCACACAGGGGACGAAGACGAGCAGCATCGGGATGCCCACCCAGACCGCGATCAGCGGGACCGACACCACGTTGAGGACGAAGAAGGCGATCCCGAGCTCCGCCAGAACAGCGAGTGCCAGCCCGACGAAAGGCTGTGCGATCCGCGGGATCCGCTGCGGGGTTGGCCTGGCCTGCGCGATGGACATTCTGTTCTCCCCTTCCACTGGGCCAGTGACCTGTTGGCCCGGCAGAACCATCATGACTGAGCGTCAGCTCTCGCTCAGTGGTGTTAGGTCCACTTCCGGCCGGGCTCCTGCACCCCAACCCCTCGGGTACTAGCACTCATGTTTTCGTGTCCTAGGGTCGTCAAGCTGAATGCCGTACGCTGGCCGCGGCTGTACGCCTAGGCCTCCACCGCTTTCGGAAACGAGGACTAGATGGCACAGCCAACCCCGTTCGCTGATACACGCTCGACCGCGCGTACTAAAGGCAGCGACTTCGCTCCGTTACTTCGCGAGGTCAAGGATGCGGGTCTACTGGAGCGGCGGACGGCCTCCTATGTGATCGCCATCGGCCTGAACCTACTGCTGATGGGCGCGACCTGGGCCGGCATCATCCTGCTCGGCAACTCCTGGCTGCAACTGCTGCTC
Organism: Kribbellaceae bacterium; assembly: GCA_033851055.1. Lineage (GTDB taxonomy): Bacteria > Actinomycetota > Actinomycetes > Propionibacteriales > Kribbellaceae > Kribbella. The sequence continues at coordinate 2,460 of JAWWPC010000093.1, forward strand.
GCCATCCCGCTGGCCCTGGTCACCACCCGGGCCTCGTTCTTCGGCCACGACGCGGGCCACCAGCAAATCAGCTGTTCGCGCAAAGTACACGACCTGATCGGCCTGATCCACGGCAACCTGCTGCTCGGGATGAGCTACGGCTGGTGGAACGACAAGCACAACCGGCACCATGCCAACCCGAACCACACCGACAAGGACCCCGACGTCGGCGCCGGCGTACTGGTCTGGACGATGGAGCAGGCCGAGGGTCGCGCCGGGCTGTTCGGCTGGCTGACCCGCTACCAGGCGGAGATCTTCTTCCCCCTGCTCACCCTCGAGGGCCTGAACCTCAAGGTGTCGAGCATCAAGTACCTGATCGGTCGGCCGCGCCGTGAGGCCACCATCGAGCTCGGCCTGATTGCCGCCCACCTGGTGATCTACAGCACCGCGCTGCTGATGATCATGTCGCCGGGCAAGGCGATCGCGTTCGCCGCGCTGCACCACGCGATCTTCGGCCTGCACCTCGGCAGCGTGTTCGCGCCGAACCACAAGGGCATGGAGATGCCGGACTGCGACACCCGCTGGGGCCACCTGGAAAAGCAGGTGCTGACCTCCCGCAACGTCGACGGCGGCCTGGTGGTCGACTGGATGATGGGCGGCCTGAACTACCAGATCGAGCACCACCTGTTCCCGAGCATGCCGCGAGCGAACCTGCGCTACGCCCAGCCGATCGTGCAGTCCTACTGCGAGCGGATCGGCATGCCGTACCTGAGCACCGGCTTGATCGACTCCTACCTACAGGGCCTCGAGCACATGCATGAAGTCGGCCGCGAACTCCGCGAGGAACACATCCCGGTCAGGGTCTAGCCTCCCGGAGCGGCCGCCCCGGGCGACTTCGACCACGGTCGGTATCGCCCGGGACCGATCACGTGGGCTGTGAGCGGCACGCAACCAGGCGACGGATAGGCTCGGTGGCGCTATGTCGCCCCGGAAGAAGCCCTCGAAGCACACGCGACCGGTCAGTGGCCGGCCGCTGACGGGTGGGCACCAAGTCCGGGAGACGCGCGCGGATGGCGAGTGGATTGTGCGCCGGGTCAGCGCTTCCGCGTCCAGCAAGGTGTACCGCTGCCCCGGCTGCGACCAGCAGATCCTGCCGGCCACGCCGCACGTGGTGGTCTGGCCCGAGAACCCGAGCCTGCTCTCGGCCCTGGGCGGCGGACAATCCCTGGACGAACGCCGCCACTGGCACACCGCCTGCTGGCAACGCCGGCGCTGAACCACTGCTGCGAAAGAAGGTGTCGATGAAGCTCGCGACGACGTCCTACGGCGAGACCGGGTCGCCGGTGGTCGTGCTGCATGGCCTGTTCGGGTCCAGCCGCAACTGGATGACTGCCGCTCGCCGCCTCGCCTCCGAGCACCGGGTAGTCGCCGCCGACCTGCGCAACCACGGCACCTCGCCGCACACCGAGACGATGAGCTACCCGGAGCTGGCCGGGGATGTGTACGAGACCATCACCGACCTCGGACTCGGGCCGGTCGCCCTGATCGGGCATTCGATGGGCGGCAAGACGGCGATGCTGACCGCGCTGCAGCACCCCGAGGTAGTGGACCGGCTCGTGGTGGTCGACGCCGCTCCGGTCGCCTATCCGCCGGCGTTCGTCGCGTACGCCCAGGCGATGCGCGCGGCTGATCTGACATCGGTCCAGCGCCGCGCGGATGTGGAGAAGCAGTTGGTCGACGCCGTTCCGGAAGCCGGGACCCGGGCCTTCCTGCTGCAGAACCTGATCCTCGACGACACCGGCGCGCGGTGGCGCCCGAACCTGCCCGTGATCGAGGCGGCCCTGCCCACCATCTCCGGTTGGCCCGACGACGTGACCGGCTCGTACGACGGCCCGACGCTTTTCGTGTACGGCGGCAAGTCCGACTACGTGCGGCCGGAACACCACGACACGATCCTCCGGTACTTCCCCCTGACGAAGTTCGCGGAGATCCCGGAAGCCGGCCACTGGGTCCACGCCGAGCGCCTCGACGACTTCCTCGCCGCCGTCACTCCCTTCCTCGCCTGAACCGGGCAGGGCGTCGGCTTTATGCCTGTGCGTCATAGCGCAAGAGTTCTTCGGACGTCAGGGACGCTCAGCGAGATACACGATGGCGCCTCGGTCGATGACTAAGCCGTCAGTTGCCTGCGTTCGCTGGAGCTCGGCGATTGCGCGGACCTGGCGGGCGATGTCGGCACCTAAGTGGTCGGCACCGGTCACCAGTGCGACCCGACGACTAACCATGCGGGTCGCTTCCTGCACTTGAGACCGGTCACGATGGTGGATCGGCCGCGACAAGCGCCGCCGGCGCGGCGGCTGCGGTGGTGCTGAGGCCGGTGACGAGTGCAAGGGCGGCGAACGTCGCGCCGACGAGGGGGAGTCCGGCGGGTCCGGTATGCGGGATGAGTTGCGCTCCAAGGAGCGCGCCGCCGCCGATGCCGAGGTTGTAGATCGCGACATAGACGGCGCTCGCGGCGTCGGGCGAGGCTCCTGCCACGTCGAGGACGCGGGTTTGCAGCACGACGGACATCGCCGCAGCGGGCAGTCCCCAGAGCGCGAGCAGCGCCACGGTGACGACGGGGTGCTCGGCGACGACGGACAGCGTCGCCAGCACCGCGAGCATTCCGAGTGCGACGGCGTTGACGGCGCGTCGGCTGTTGCGATCAGCGAGGCGCCCGGCGATGAGGTTCCCGATGAGGCCCGTAACCCCGAAGACGAGCAGCAGCGGGCTGATGAGCGAGGCGGACAAGCCTGTGGTGCGCTCGAGCAGCGGCGTGATGTAGGTGTAGACGGTGAACTGCGCGGTGACCAGCAGTCCTGTGATGGCGACTGCGGCGCGCAGCGGTCGGCTAGCCAGGACAGCCGGAAGGGCGCGCAGGTTGTTGCGTCCTTCGGCGGCCAGCCGCGGCACGACGCGGGCGGTAGCAACGAACAGGAGGGCGCCGATCAACGCGAGGGCGGCAAAGCTCGTGCGCCAGCCGGCCCGCTGGCCGATCAGCGTGGCGGCTGGGACGCCGAGCACCACGGCGATGCTGTTGCCGGTGAAGACGGCCGCGGTCGCGCGGCCGGCACCTGCGCCGGCCAGCCGCGCCGCCAACGCCGCGATGATCGACCAGAAGACGCCATGAGCAAGGGCGCCTAGGACGCGGGCGCCCAGCAGGACCGCATAGCTTGGAGCGAGTGCCGCGACCGCGCTGCCGGTCACTTGCACGGCTAGCAGGGCCAACAGCAGCCCTTTGCGCGGGGCGCGTGAGCTCAGCGCGGTAAGCGGCACGGCTCCCGCCACGACGATTCCGGCGTATGCGGTGACCAGCAATCCGATCGCGCCGACGGACACCTCGAGGTCGCGGCTCATCGCCGAGAGCAGCCCTACGGGCAGCAGTTCGCCGGTGACAAAGATGAAGGTGCTGGCGGCCAGCAGCACGATGGCCGCCCAGTGCGACTCGCGCTGGGAAGCGGAGCTCACTGCGCGGCTAGGACGACGCCTTCGTGCGGCGCGAGACGCAACTCGCCCGTGACCGTGGCCGCCTCGTCACCGCGTCGGGGGTCGCTCGAGAGCAGGAGCTTTCCGCGATACGGGTCACCCGACAGTTCGCGATCCTGGGCACTGAAGTGGGTCGACGGCTCGGTCTGTGGGGTGGTCAATGCAGGCAACGGTGATCTCCAAGGTGAGAGGTCTATCGTTTGACGCCGGCGACAGCCCTGCCGAAACAGGTGTCCCGCAGGTGGAACGCCGGGCGGTCGGAGCGGGAAGTCCGAGCCGACGGTCGAGGCGGGCAGTCGAGGCGGGAGATCGGAGCCGGCAGCCGTAGCGGGGTTCCCGCCATCGTGGTGAAGGGGTCCTGGCGGCTTTGGATCAGGATGCGTCGGCTTTGCGCATCCACACCTCACGGATGATCAGCAGGGCCGCCGCTGCGGCTGGGATCGCGAGCAGCGCACCCACGACACCGAGCAGCGCGCCACCCAGCAGGGCGGCGATCACCGTGACAGCGCCGGGGATGTCCACCGCCCGCCTCATGATCCGCGGCGCTACCACGTAGTTTTCCACCTGCTGGTAGATCACGCCGTACGCGAGACAGGCCACGCCGGTCCATACTCCGTCGGTGAGACCGACCAAGGTGATGACCACGCAGCCGATCAGGCCGCCGACCATCGGGATGAAGTCGCAGACGACCACCACGATCGCCAACGCGACGGCGTAGTCCCGCAGCCCCACGATCTCCAGGAAGACGAAGGAGCAGAACCCGGCGGTGATGGCCACTGTGAACTGACCGCTGACGTAGCCGCCGACCCGGCCCAGTACCTCGTCGCCGAGAATCGAGACCCGGGGACGCCGGCTGGCCGGCACCAGGCTGTAGGCGGCGCGTTTCACGGCCGGTAGCGAGGCCAGGAAATACAGCGTGAGGATCAAGATGGTGAACGCCGAGAACAAAGCGTTCGCGACCACCTTGCCGACGCCGAGGATGCCGCCGAACGCGCGCTGGGCCAGGGCCGGGTCCTGGATGTATGCAGTGGCCTTCTCGATGTAGTGGTACTTGTTGTCCAGATCCCTCAGGGTCCGTGACTTGGTCAGCAGGTCGAGCCAGTCGGGTGCGTTCTTGATCAAGTTGTCGATCTGCTCGGTGACGACCGGCACGACCGCGAAGCCCACGCCGGCGAAGGCCAGCAGGACCAGCAGGAACACCACGCCGACGGCGAGGCCACGCTTCAGCCCGCGGCGCATGAACCACTCGACCAGCGGGTTCAGCCCGACCGCGATGAACATCGACACGATCAGCAGGATCAGCACCGACTTGGCCTGGCCGAGCGCGTTCCACAATCCCCAGGCGACCAGTACGCCCAGCGCGGCGAAGAAGCCGAACACGAAAGGGTTCGCCCGGTGCAGCGGCGGGCCGGGCAGGCCCATGCCCTCGGACGGGTGCCGCTCCTCGATCAGCAACTCGCCGACGATGTCATCCACCTGCTCCCGGTCCACGTGGGCTCGGTCGGCTGACTCGTCGGCCTCCTCTGCGGACTCCTCAGCGTCCTCGGCGGCTGCCGCTGCCTTGGTGATCTCTGGGGACGTCGTGGTGGAGTTTTCGCCGCCGGCTGGCGTCACATCTCGCCCTTAGGAGTGCCGATCACCTGCGTGGTGGCCGAGTCGAGCTCGGCGGCCTGCCGGGCGATGTTGGTGGCGATGTCGTTCAGCCCGGCGATCTGGGACAGGATCCCGTCGCGGCGCTTGGCCAGCCGCTCGGTCTCGCGGGCGATGACGGTGCGGGACCGCTCGGCCTCGTCGGCCGAGTTCGCCAGCTCCGCCTCGGACCGGGTACGCGCGGAGGTGAGCAGCTGCTCGGCCTCGCGGCGGGCCCGGGTCAGGGTGCGCTCGGCGGACTCCTCCGCCTGGGCCCGGATCTTGGCCGCCTGCGCGGTCGCCTCGGCCACCCGGCGCTCGGACTGCTCGGCGGCCTCGCGCATCTGGGCGGTCAGGTTCTCGGTGTCGGCGGCGATCTTGGAGTGCTTGTCGGCCAGTTCTTTGGCCTGCTGCTCGCGCTCGTCAGCCAGCCGGGCCCGCAGTGCCGCGGACTCACGCTGGATCGCGGTGCGGATCTTCTCCGCCTCGTGCAGCGCGCCGTTCTTCAGCGTGCTGGCCTGCGACTCGGCGGTGAGCTGAAGTTGTTCGGCCTTCCGCCGGGCGGCGGCCAGTACCTCGCCGGCCTCGGCCTCCGAGGTCCGCCTGATCTCGGCCGCGTCCCCCTCGGCGGTACGACGGAGGCTGTCGGATTCGTTCAGCGCCACCGAACGGATGTCCTGCGCCTCGCGCTCACCGGTCGCCCTGGCGGCAGCAACCTCCTTGGCCGCGGCGGCCTTCAGATCATCAGACTCGCGCTTGGCCTCATCGAGGGCCTCGGACGCCTGGTCCTGCGCCAGCCGGAGAATCTGCGCGGCGCGGTCGCCCAGGCCGGCGTACGACGGGTTCGCACTGGCCTCGAGTTGGTGCTTGGCCTCCTCGAGCTGACGCAGCATCGGCGCGGAGTTCGCCTGCAGCTCGTCGGCCCGGGCCCGCGCATCGGCCAGCTGGGCTTCCAGGCTGCGGACGTAATCGTCCACAGCGGTCTTGTCGTACCCTCGCCGACCGACCGGGAAGCCCCCGGCAGCGGTCGCCGTGCGGTCGAAGAACGGGAGGCTCGACTCGTCAGCCATCACAGGAACCCTTCAAACGGCTCGATTGGAAACACCCCACCCTAAAGGTTGCCGGGGCGCACCCTCGCCATCCACCTCACGATCCCGGTTTTCACTCGGACCCGACGCATTCATCAGGGTGGCGGGGGAGCTCGGTGGCACCCGGCTTGAAGACTGCGTGGTTGCGGGACGCAAACCCGCTTTGGTGGGTGAAACAGATCCGGGTCAGCGGTCGCGGAAGCGGTTGATCTCGGTCAGATGGCGGTCGCGGAGCTCGAGGTCGCGGACCCCGAGGCCCTCCGAGGGGGCAAGGGTGAGCACGCCGACCTTGCCCTGGTGCAGATTGCGGTGCATGTCGTACGCCGCCTGGCCGGTGTCCTCCAGCCGGTAGACCTTGCTCAGCGTCGGGTGGATCATGCCCCTGGCAATCAGCCGGTTCGCCTCCCACGCCTCTCGGTAGTTCGCGAAGTGCGAGCCGATGATGCGCTTCAGGTTCATCCACAGGTAGCGGTTGTCGTACTCGTGCAGGTAGCCCGACGTCGATGCGCAGGTGACGATCGTGCCGCCGCGGCGGGCGACGTACGTGGAGGCGCCGAACGTCTCCCGGCCAGGGTGCTCGAAGACGATGTCCGGGTCGTCGCCGCCGGTCAGCTCCCGGATCTTGGCGCCGAGGCGCTTCCACTCCTTGGGGTCCTGGGTGTGCTCGTCGCGCCAGAATCGATAGCCCTCGCCGGTGCCGGAAGAACGATCGATGATCAACGAAGCGCCCATCGCCCGGCAGAGCTCGGCCTTCTCCGGCGACGACACCACGCAGATCGGGATGGCGCCGCCGTTCAGTGCGAATTGGGTGGCATAGGAGCCAAGGCCGCCGGACGCGCCCCAGATCAGCACGACGTCGCCCTGCTTCATGTCGGCGCCGTTGGACGAGACCAATTGCCGGTACGCCGTGGAGTTCACCAGGCCCGGGCTGGCTGCTTCTTCCCAGGTCAGGTGGGGCGCCTTGGGCATCAGTTGGTTCGACTTCACCAGCGCGATCTCGGCCAGGCCGCCGAAGTTGGTCTCGAAGCCCCAGATCCGCTGCTCGGGGTCCATCATCGTGTCGTTGTGGCCGTCCGGGCTCTCCAGTTCGACGGACAGGCAATGCGCGACCACCTCGTCGCCCGGCTTCCACGCATTCACGCCCGGCCCGGTTCGCAGTACGACGCCGGCCAGGTCGGAGCCGACCACGTGGTACGGCAGATCGTGCCGTACGGTCAGCGGCGAGAGCTTCCCGTACCGCTGTAGGAACGTGAAGGTCGACACCGGCTCGAAGATCGACGTCCAGACAGTGTTGTAGTTGATCGCGCTGGCCATCACCGCGATCAACGCCTCACCAGGGCCGAGTTCGGGGGTCGGGACGTCGTCCACATGCAGGCTCTTGCGCGGGTCCTTCTCCCTGGTCCCCAGCCCCTCGAACATCGTCACGTCGTCGGCGTGCACGGTGATGCCACGATAGTGCTCCGGTACTTCGAGCCGGCCGAACTCCTCTGCAGGGGTGTCACCGGCGAGGATCGCGTCGAGGATCTGCTTCACGTCATTCCTCCAGGGACTGCGCTGCGCTGGGGTCGGACGCCCTTGTCCGGGATGGGCCGTGTGAGCGGAATCTACCGACGAGTATGCGCCTTGGCGGTGCTCTGTGACGTACTTCGCAGCAGGTTTCAGCAGGGGTTGAGACGACCGTCACGCCATGAGGCCACTGTGGCCAGTGGTCTTATCCCAGATCCATCTGCAGCCGGACCTGCGTGTGCCCGCCGGAGGACCGGATCTGGACCAGGTCGCAGACCTGGTTGGCAAGCCAGATGCCGCGACCGCTCTCGTGGGTGACCGCGGCGAGAACCCGGCCGACCAGCAGGTCGCTGATATATCCGGTGTCGGTAACCTCGCAGATCAGGCTGTTGCGGTCCTGCCAGCGGGAGATCGTCCCGTGCCCGCCGCCGAACCGGATGGTGTTGGTGCAGATCTCGTGCAACGCCAATGCCAGGTCATCGTTGCGGTCCTCCGACAACCCGCATGACCGCGCCCAGGCGTCACCCCAGGCCCGCAGCTCCGACAGTTCAGCCGGCCCGAAGGTCCGCCGTTCCGCCGTCTCCGGTACGCCGCACAGCGGCGTACGGAAGACCTTCTCGGCCACCTCGGCCCAACCAGGTCCAGGGTCGGCCGGCAGATGTCGACCTGGTTTGGAGGGTAGGACCACCGGGTGGTTCTCGGTGATGCTGAGGTCGGGGGAGAGGATCGAGGCGCCGTACGGGCAATGCATCCGGAACGGACCGGAGTGCTCGAAGGCGACGTTGAGTAGCGCTTCGTGGAGCTTCACCTCCTCGATCTCCGCGGAGCTCCGGCCGGCATAGGCAGCCTCGCTGAGGCCGCGGACCGGGCGGTTGGGGTTCTCGTCCAGCAGGCTCTGCCACAGCGGGATGATGCGGGCCGGGTTGCCGCCCACCTCAGCCATGTCGACGAAGGTGACCTGGTCGGAGTAGCGGCCGAGGTCCTCGCGCAGCAAGGCGATCCGAGGCTGCGGGACGGCGACCAGCACTACCTCGCCGGCGGTGACGCCGGCGCGGATGAATGGTGTCGCGCGGTGCACGAACTCTTGATCATCGGCGTAAACAAAGGCTCGATGATCGAAACCGGCGGGGCCGCCGCGGAGAGGTTCGGTCGCGCTGTCGATCAGCACTCAAACACAATAGCCCTGAACCCGCCGGTAAGAATCGTGAGGAGCCGCTCGTCACGGGGCGGGTTCGACCAGTTCCACCAGGACACCGCCGGCCGACCTCGGGTGGATGAAGTTGACCCGGGAGTTCGCCGTACCGCGCTTGGGTTGGTCGTACAGGAGTTCGGCGCCGCGAGCGCGCAGGGTTGCCGTGACCGCGTCCAGGTCGCGCACCCGGTAGGCGATCTGCTGGACGCCCGGACCGCGCCGGCCGATGAACTTGGCGATCGGCGAGTCGTCCGACAACGGCGCCAGCAGTTGGATCGAAGAACCCGAGGCGCCGACCGCGAGCATCGCCTCGCGTACGCCCTGCTCCTCGTTGATCTCCTCGTGCGCGACCGTCATGCCGAACATCTCCCCGTAGTACCGCATTGCGGCGTCGAGGTCGGCAACCGCGATCCCGACGTGGTCGATGGCCTCGAAGAGTGCATCGGTCAACGTGGACGGCTCTGTTCGCATACGGCCAGACTGGCGCAGTACTCAGCACGAAGCCATCAAACGTGTCTGGCGCAACAGCTCAGCGGCGCAGCCGTGTGACTTGTTCGACAGGCCCGTACCAGTGCCATCGCAGGTATTGTGGCGACATGTCTGACCCAACTCGTAGCACCCGGGACCAAACCGTCATCGTGGCCGGCGCGCGGACGCCGATCGGCCGGCTGCTCGGTGGCCTGAAGGGCTTCACCGGGGCAGAGCTCGGCGGCTTCGCGATAAAGGGTGCCCTGGAGAAGGCCGGCGTCTCGCCGGACCAGGTCGAGTACGTGATCATGGGCCAAGTGCTGCAGGCCGGCGGCGGCCAGATCACCGCCCGCCAGGCAGCCACCAAGGGTGGCATCCCGATGACCGTGCCCGCTATCACCATCAACAAGGTGTGCCTGTCCGGCCTGAACGCGATCGCGCTCGCCGACCAGCTGATCCGCGCCGGTGAGTACGACGTCGTGGTCGCGGGCGGGATGGAGTCGATGACCAACGCGCCGCACCTGCTGCCGAAGTCTCGCGAGGGCTTCAAGTACGGCGACACCACGCTGGTCGACTCGATGGCGTACGACGGGCTGTGGGACGCGTTCACCGACCAGGCGATGGGGGCGCTGACCGACCAGGCCAACGCCGAGGGGCTGAGGCTGACCCGCGAGGAGCAGGACGAGTTCAGCGCGCGGTCGCACCAACTGGCCGCGGAAAGCTGGAAGAACGGGGTGTTCGCCGACGAGGTGGTCCCGGTCGAGGTGCCACAGCGCAAGGGCGACCCGCTGGTGATCGACGCCGACGAGGGTGTCCGCGCCGACACCTCGGTGGAAACGCTGGCCAAGCTGCGACCGGCCTTCGGCAAGGACGGCACCATCACGGCCGGCTCGGCCTCGCAGATCTCCGACGGCGGTTGTGCGGTCGTGGTGATGAGCAAGGCCAAGGCCGAGGAGCTGGGCCTGACCTGGCTGGCCGAGATCGGCGCGCACGGCTCGGTCGCCGGCCCGGACTCGTCGCTGCAGAGTCAGCCGGCCAATGCGATCGCCAAGGTCTGCTCCAAGGAGGGCATCGAGCCGGGTTCGCTGGACCTGGTCGAGATCAACGAGGCCTTCGCCGCGGTCGGCATCGCCAGCTCCCGCGAGCTGAAGATCGACCTGGACAAGGTGAACGTGAACGGCGGCGCCATCGCCCTCGGCCACCCGATCGGCATGTCCGGCGCCCGGCTCGTACTGCACCTGGCGCTCGAGTTGCAGCGTCGCGGCGGCGGGATCGGCGCGGCCGCCTTGTGCGGTGGCGGTGGCCAGGGCGACGCGTTGATAGTCCGCGTACCCACGAGCTGACGCGGCCGTCGAGCTGATGCCCCGCCGGACCGCACCGATCTCCGAGTTGGTCGAGCGAGCCCGAGGCGGAGACGCCCGTTCCGTTGCCCGGCTGATTTCCCTGGTCGAGGACGAGTCGCCGTTGCTGCGGGAGGTGATGGCCGCGCTCGCGCCGCACGCCGGCCGGGCGCACATCGTCGGCATCACCGGTTCGCCCGGCGTCGGCAAGTCCACCTCGACCTCGGCCCTGGTGTCGGCGTACCGGGCGATGGGGAAGCGGGTCGGGGTGCTCGCGGTCGACCCGTCATCGCCGTTCTCGGGCGGCGCGCTGTTGGGTGACCGGGTGCGGATGCAGGACCACGCGACGGATGCCGGGGTGTTCATCCGGTCGATGGCGTCGCGCGGTCACCTGGGCGGCCTGGCGTGGTCGACGCCGCAGGCGCTTCGGGTGCTCGACGCGGCCGGTTTCGACGTCGTCCTGGTTGAGACCGTCGGGGTCGGACAGTCCGAGGTAGAGATCGCGGGGATGGCCGACACGACCCTGGTGCTGCTCGCTCCGGGGATGGGTGACGGCATCCAGGCGGCCAAGGCGGGGATCCTCGAGGTCGGCGACATCTATGTTGTGAACAAGGCGGATCGGGACGGCGTGCAGAACGTCACCCGCGACCTCCGGGCGATGCTGGCGCTGGCCGAGCGGGCGCCAGACGCCTGGGCCCCGCCGATCCTCAAAACCGTTGCCAGCCGCAACGAGGGGGTCGACGAGGTGGTTGCCGCGATCGACGACCGGCTGAGCTGGATGAAGGGCAACGGGGTGCTGGTCGAACGCCGCCGCAGCCGGGCCCGGGACGAGATCGAGGCGATCGCGATGACGGCTCTGCGGTCGCGGTTCGCGCATCTGCACGGCGACGCCAGGCTCGACGTGCTGGCCGCTAAGGTGGCCGACGGCGACACGGATCCGTACGCTGCGGCGAATGAGCTGATCGCGGCCCTTTGAGGGGCATACTCGGAACCTCGACGGCAGCCGTTCGAGTGCGGCTTGACACCTGTGGCTCGTCGGAATGCCTGTGATCTTCTCGTCGCTCGGCGCGCCGGTCGCTGCCATGCCGCCGTATCCGTTACAGAATATGTCTAGAAGCTGGTGAGCATTGTGCGGTGGGCTGTGTTCAGTCAGTGACAATGGTGACTATCCGTGATAGAACACAGTCGACCGAGTTGGTTACGAACGAGGAGTGGCCACATGCCGAAGAAGCTGCTGATCTGGCTGGTCATCGCATTTGCGGCGTTCTACCTGTTCACCCAGCCCGAAAATGCTGCGACTGCTGTGGGAGGTGCGGGCTCGGCTGTTGGTAGAGCGTTCGGGAGCGTGATCACCTTCCTGTCCGCTCTGTTCAACTGATGCTTCGCCCGGGTGTCCCGTTACGGCTGTTCGTGCGGGACGCCTGGCTGCGACCTGCCCGGGTGGCCGACAGCGGCGCGAAAAGGGGAGCATAGATGGCCGGAATAGGCCTCTTCAGGGTTTTCGATCCCAAGGTCAGACGCCATCTGATCGCGGACGAGGGCGAGGTCGTGATCGACGAGGTGCGTCACCACTGGGTGGTGTTCTTCGTACCGATGCTGGAGGTCGTGCTGGCCACCGCGCTGCTGGTGGTCATGCTCTGGATGTCCCTCAACTTCGCCGGCCTGTTGCTGGTGGTCGTGCTGGTCCTGCTCGGGCACGCGTTCTGGCGGTTCCTGACCGAGCACCGGGACCGGTTCGTCATCACCAACATGCGGGTGATGCGGATCCGGGGCGTCTTCTCACAGACGGTCGCGACCACGCCGATCATGCGAATCCTGGACATCACCTTGGCCAAGCCGATCATCGGCCGGATGTTCGGCTACGGCCACTTCATCTTCGAGTCGGCGGCCCAGGACCAGGGCTTCCGCGAGATCAAGTACGTCAGCCGGCCCGATGAGCGCGACCTGACAATCCAGCGCGTCATCCAGCGGACCGGACTGCGCGCGCAGGCCAGCGTCGATGTGGTGGCGGGCGACGAGGATTCCGACGACGACGGTACCGGGCCGGTCGGGATGGACTCCGCCAGGGAAGTCACCGCCTCGACCGCCCCGGCCCCGCACGCGAGTCATCCGCGAAGCACGCCGGCGAAGTCGATCTTCAACAGCGAGCGCGGGAACTGGACCGACTCCGACCACCACGACCCCGACTGATCAACCAGATCAGGGCGTTCCAACCAGGTCGGCCGCCACCCAGGTCAGGTCGTGCATTCCGCCAGGCGGCCGCGGAAGGCTGTGACGGCAGCGTCATCACCCGCGGTCTGGATCGCCTCGGTTGCCTGGCGTCCCCAGAGCCAGAGAAGCACCGTGTCCGGCTCGCCGAAGATCTCCGCTGCTACCTCTCCGCCGGCGCTATCCGTCACCGTCGCGGTCGTCGCGTCCAGCCGCGTGCTCCACGAGCGACCGCCCGCGGTCACCCGGACGGTGGCGTCGACCGGGTACGCCGTGTCGCCCTCCTCCCACCAGGGACCGCCCAGCATCAACCCGAGCACCTCGTCGATGCCGTCCAGCGCCAGGTCGCGGTCGATCGGCGTCAGCACATCGTGGGCCAGCTCCGCGTCCACCCGGTGCACGGCCGTCTCCTGCGCCATTCGCCGGAACCAGAACGCGGTGCTGTGGTCCTCCGGCGAGAACGTCCAGGTCGGCACGTCGGGACCCGCCAGCTCGAGCGCGGTCACCACCTTCGCCCGCGCCTCGTCATACAGGTCGATGGCATCGCGATCGGCCAGGTCCGGCGGCCACGGTTTCGGCGGGGCGCCGAGGCGAATGATCTCGACCTTGTGCAGGTAGACCTGGGCCGTGTGGCGCAACACCGACTCGACGGTCCAGCCCGGACAGGACGGAACGTCGGCGGCAAGCCCCATCCGGCCCACCTCGGCGAGCCGGGCGGAATCTGCCTGTAGGCAACTGAGAAAGAAGGCGGCACGTTCAGGCGACATCGACATGCGCCGATCCTGCCAGCCGTCGCCGACAGTTCCCCCGGCCACCACCAGCCGCGCGACGCCCCGACCGGGTGCCAGCCTGGTCCCAGCGGGGGTCGCTCAGCCGAATGGGCCGAGGCGGGGTCAGGTGAAGTCGCCGGCGGTGTGGCGGAGGGGTTGGAGAACGGACCAGAGCATGCGGAGCTGCTCTTCGGTCAGGCCGCGGAGGGCGAAGTCGGCGGCTACCAGGTCGGCGGTGGCTCGTTCCACCAGTTCGCGGCCGGCCGGGGTGATCTCGCAGAGGATCGCGCGCCCGTCGTCCGGATGGGGTGTCCGGGTCACCAGTCCGGCCGCCTCCAGCCGGCGGACGATCGACGTCACCGAGGTCGGATGCACCTGCAGGCGCTCACCCATCTTGCCCAGCGGCAGTGATCCCCGGCGCGAGAACGTCAGCAGCACCAGCGCCTCGAACCGGGCGAATGTCAGCCCGTGGACCCGCAAGATCTCGTCCAGCTCACCGATCACGATCTGCTGGGCGCGCATCAGCGACGTGACGGCCCGCATCTGTTCCACCGCACCCCAGCGCCGGCCCCACTGACGGGATGCCTCGTCGATCGGGTCGAACGAGAGCGGTTTCTTCCTGGCCATGTGCGAGAGGCTATCGATACCGGGCGCCATTCCGTGCAGAACGTGGCAGATCGGCGCCGGTCCCAGCAACCGGATCGGCCGGCCGACGGGACGCCAACCCCGAGGTCGACACGCCTGGCGCGTCCGGCCGTCGCTGTGGCCCGCGCTGGCGCCCGCCACTAAGTGCGACAATCTGCGATCGAGCTCGGCCCGCCACCGCGCGGCGGTAGGCCCGGGTCCGCCCGGACACACAGCGACGGCGCCAACGCCGGCAGGTCATCTGGCGGCTCGGCGCTGGGAGCGTTCGATAGCCAGCCGGGATCCGGCGGATCACCATGACCGGATCGTCCAGGTCCGCCCACGACACCCGCACCACTTCGTAGCCGAGATCCCGCAGCCGGTCCTCCCGCCACTTCTCGGCGACCACGGCTCGACTTCCATCCTCGCCGCGGTACTTCCCGGCGCCGTCGAACTCGATGATCACTCCCCACCGTGCGAGCAGGAAATCGACCCGCGCCACGAATGAGCCGGTCGCATCCCGGATCTCCGCTTGCAGTACCGGTGCCGGCAAGCCGAGATCCGCCAGCAGGACACGCAGACGCGACTCTCCCACCGATTCGGCCAGTCCGTCGCCGAACTCCACGGCTCGCGTGGCGGTACGTATGCCCGTGCGTCCGGCGAACAGGCTCAGCGCCTCGGAGAGTTGTGCGGCCGTGGCGACTCCTTGCCGAAGCGCCCGGTCCACGACCGACACCGCGATGGCGTAAGACGTGTAACGAATGGACTCCACCACCGATCGAGCAGCCGGCGTCAGGTGCACACCGTCGACCTCGACCGGATCGGTGACCGGCGGTCGACTCGCATGCTGGCGGACCGACTCGCCATGCCTGCCGCAGCCGGACAATCGAGTGACGTGGACGCAGCTCAGATCGACGTCGGAGATCTCCACGCCATGGACCAGCAACGCGGACTGATGGCTGAGCACCGCGCGGCCACCCAGCCGATGGTAGACCGCCTTCGCCGTCCGGACATGCCGCCGGATCGCACGCTCCCAGGAAGGCAAATCACCCTCCTCAGGATCAAGAGCCGCGTAAGCGCCGCGACACAGACGGGCCCATCGCCCCTCCCGGACCCGCGCCCGGATCTCCACGTCGGAGTACCCGGCTTCGATCGCGTCGCGTCGGTCGAACCATCCACCCCTGCGGGCGGCTGTAGCAGCCAGCTTCGTATTCACACCACAGAACATGCCGCACCCACACCGCCGTACCGGCTGTCTCTTCAAACCTGTGGATAGCCAGCCGAACACCTGTGGATAGCCGGCCGAACGCTGTTTCGGTGCCACAAGCCGCTATCGGGCTCGTGGAGTCTCACAGGCCCGGGTGGTATTTAGTAGGACGTCCTAGTAGTTTGGGTGGGGTCCGGGGGAACAGGTCTAGTGGAGGTCGGCTGATGGATGCTGGGCGGATTGCTGACGGCAGGAGCCGGTGGCAGCAGCGGTACGACGCTTCGCGGCGGCGGGAGGCGGACTTCACCACCTTGTCGGGGACCGAGGTCGAGCCGGTGTACGGGCCGCCCGAGGGGTTCGACGACCCGCGGATGGAGCGGATCGGCTGGCCGGGGGAGTTCCCGTTCACGCGGGGGCTCTACTCGACCGGGTATCGCGGGCGGACCTGGACGATCCGGCAGTTCGCCGGGTTCGGCAATGCCGAGCAGACCAACGAGCGCTACAAGATGATTCTCAACTCCGGGGGTGGCGGGCTGTCCGTCGCGTTCGACATGCCGACGCTGATGGGACGCGATTCCGACGACGCGAAGTCGCTCGGTGAGGTCGGGCACTGCGGCGTCGCGATCGACTCCGCGACCGACATGGACCGGCTGTTCAAGGACATCCCGCTGCAGGACGTCACCACCTCGATGACGATCTCCGGGCCAGCGGTGCCGGCGTTCGTGATGTACCTGGTCGCGGCCGAGCGGCAGGGTGCAGACATCACCAAGCTCAACGGCACGCTGCAGACGGACATCTTCAAGGAGTACATCGCGCAGAAGGAGTGGCTGTTCCCGCCGGAACCGCACCTTCGCCTGATCGGTGATCTGATGGAGTACTGCGCCGCCAACATCCCGGCGTACAAGCCGCTGTCCGTCTCCGGCTACCACATCCGCGAGGCCGGGTCGACGGCTGCGCAGGAGCTCGCCTACACGCTCGCGGACGGTTTCGGGTACGTCGAACTCGGGCTGTCGCGCGGGCTCGACATCGAGACGTTCGCGCCGGGGTTGTCCTTCTTCTTCGACAGCCACCTGGACTTCTTCGAGGAGATCGCCAAGTTCCGGGCCGGCCGGCGGATCTGGGCCCGTTGGCTGCGGGACGCGTACGGCGCGAAGACGGACAGGGCACAGTCGCTGCGATTCCACACCCAGACGGCCGGGGTGTCGCTGACCGCGCAGCAGCCGTACAACAACGTCGTACGGACGGCGGTCGAGGCGCTGGCGGCGATCCTCGGGGGCACCAACTCGCTGCACACCAACGCGCTCGACGAGACGCTGGCGCTGCCGACCGAGGAGTCGGCGGAGATCGCGCTGCGGACCCAGTCGGTGCTGATGGAGGAGATCGGCGTCACCAACGTGGCCGACCCGCTCGGCGGTTCCTGGTACGTCGAGGCGCTGACCGACAAGATCGAGGCCGAGGCCGAGGAGATCTTCGCGCGGATCAAGCAGATGGGCGAACGCGAATCCACCCACGAGATCGGACCGATGACGTCGGGCATCCTGCGCGGGATCGAGGACGGCTGGTTCATGGCCGAGATCGCCGACGCGGCCTTCGAGTACCAGCAGAAGTTGGAGAAGGGCGAGAAGAAGATCGTCGGGGTGAACACGCTGACCGACACGGTGTCCGGCGAGTTGGAGATCCTGCGGGTCAGCCACGAGGTCGAGATCGAGCAGTGCCGGACGCTCGCGACGCGCAAGAACCAACGCGACGAGGACCTGGTGCGTCGTAGGCTGACCGCGCTGGTCGAGGCATCCAGAGGGACCGGCAATCTGATCGGACCCATGCTGGAGGCGGCGCGTGCGGAGGTCACGATGGGGGAGATCTGTAACGTTCTTCGGGACGAGTGGGGCGAGTATCGAGAGCCCGCCCGCTTCTGAAGAGCTCAAGCAGTCACCCCCGGCGGGTCGCCGCTGGAGTAGAGCGACCCGGCAACAGCCCCCGGACAGTCGTGGCGTCGTGGTCTGCGGGTCGGACCGAACGATGCTGCGAGTGGTCACGGAGCTGGTGAGTTCGGGCGAGCAGGTGACGGCGATCGTCAACCCCGCCTCCCGGCACTACGAGCGGATCGCCGAGCTCGGAGCTCAGGTGATTGGCGTCCGGGTGGTGAGCGAGTCCGTACTGCGGCGGGCCGGGATCGACACCGATGGAAAGGCTTCCTCCGCGCGCGCCCTGGTGCTGCTGGACGCCGACGACGTCCACAACGTCCACACTGCTCTGACCGCGCGGGACATGGACCACGACCTGCGCATCGTCGTACAGATGGTCAATCCGCGACTCGGCAAGCAGTTGCACAGCCTGCTGGGGGACTGCGTCGTGATCTCGGGGCCGTCGCTGGCCGCACCCGCCTTCGTCTCGGACGCCCTGGAGGACGACGAGCTCACCTGGCTGAAGCTCGGTGGCCGCCAAATGGTTGCCGGACCTGCCGAATTGATCCGGACTCCGCACCTCACCGTGCTGGCCGACACCACCTCCTCGGCGACGCCCAAGTTGCTGCCGAACGGCAGCGACGACCCGAACGGCGACATCGTGCTCGGTACCGGGTTGCGCCCTGTCTGGCGAACCAAGAACGTTCACCGGGCAGGCTGGCTGATGGCCACGCGGGACATACTGGACCGCCGGGTCCGGGTGATCGTCGCGGTGATGGCCGGCCTGGTCCTGATCGGTACGGCGTTGACTCACTGGATCGCGCATGTCTCGTGGTTGCGCGCGCTCTACCTGGCGATGGGGGCGGTGACGTCGGCCGGGATCGACGACAACACGTTCTCGAATGCGGCGCCGTGGGCGAAGGTGGCGACCGTCGCGGTCCAACTGACCGGCATCGTGCTGGTCGCGCTGCTCACCGCGGTGATCGTCGACACGCTGATCGGTGCCCGGCTGTCCAGGGTGCTCGGCAGCGTCCGCGGCCGTCCCCGCAACCATGTCGTGGTCTGCGGGCTGGGCACGGTCGGCGCCCGCGTGCTGGAGATTCTGGCCGAGCGGGGCGTCGCGGTGGTCGGGGTCGAGCAGGACGACGACGCGCCCGGCGTACAGACTGCTCATCGGTTGCGGATCCCGGTGATCATCGGGGACAGCAGCAACGAGGAGACGCTGCGATCGGCCGGCGTACAGCGCTGCCAGTCGGTACTGGCGATCACCGATGGCGACATCACCAACCTCGAGTGCGCGATGGTGGTCCGCGAACTGAACTCGGACGCCCGGATCACGATGCGGATGTTCGACCACGACCTGGCTCAGCGCGTCGAGCGCCAACTGGGGCTGGGGCACAGTAGGTCGGTGTCCATGCTGGTGGCGCCGGCGATCGCCGCCGCGGTCGCCAACCGGCGCCGGCAGACAACAGTTCCGGCCGGACGGCGGGTCCTGCTGCTCACCGAGGTGACAGTCGAGGCGGACTCGGTCGCGGTCGGCAAACGGCTCGGCGAGTTGGATGAGGGCGGCGGTCTACGGGTACTGGCCCTCGGCGACGGGGCCGTCTGGGACTGGACCCCGGCGTTCGATCAAGACCTTCTGCCCGGTGCCCGGATCGCGGTTGCCGGCACCCGAAGTGGGCTGGCCAGACTGTTGCTGGCGACCCGCGCTCCACACCGTCCGGACCGGTCGGAGAGGATGGACCCATGAACGTACGTAGTGAGCGACGCACCGGGTTCGCGGCAGCAATGCGAGGACAGAGATGAGTCAGCCGAACTTCTCCCGACCAGGGGCGATCGACCTGTCGTCCTTGCGCAAGCCGGCCGCGCCGAATGCGACCTCGCCAGCCGCTGCCGGGGCCGGATCCGCCGGCGGACCGTTCGTGCTGAACGTCACCGAGCCGACGTTCCAGGCCGATGTGATCGAGCGGTCCCTCCAGGTGCCGGTGGTGGTCGAGTTCTGGTCGCCGCGCTCGGGCGCGTCGAACCAGCTCAGCCCGGCACTCGAGCGGCTCTCGACCGAGTACGACGGCAAGTTCCTGCTGGCCCGGATCGACATCGACGCGAACCCGCAGCTGGCCCAGGCGGTCGGCGTACAGACCGTGCCCCTGGTGATCGCGGTGCTGCGCGGCCAGGTTGTTCCGCTGTTCCAGGGTGCCGTCGGTGAGGCCGAGGCCCGCCAGTACATCGACCAGATGCTGACGGTCGCGGTGGCCAACGGCATCACCGGGCGTACTGAACCGGTGGGACCGGCAGCGACAGAAGCCGCCACCGAGCCCGAGCCGGACCCGCGGTACGCAGTTGCGGACGAGGCTGTTGGCGCGGGTGACCTGGAGGGCGCGATAGCGGCGTACGAGGAACTGCTGAAGCAGAACCCTGGCGACACGGAGGCGAAGGCCGGACTGGCCCGGGTCCAGCTGGTGCAGCGCACTCGCGACGTACCGGCGGAGGTCCGGACCCGGGCAGCGGAAGACCCGACTGACATCGAGGCCCAGATATTGGTCGCCGACGTCGACCTGGTTGGCGGACACGTCGACGACGCGTTCGACCGGCTGATCCGCACGGTTCAGGCGACGAAGGACGACGAGCGCAACAGGGTCCGCCTGCACCTCCTCGAGCTCTTTGATGTGGTAGGTCCCGACGACGACCGCGTGGCCAAGGCTCGCCAACGCCTCATGACCGCTCTGTACTGACCCTTCCGCGACGGTTCGGCAGAATGCACGAACCGTCGCGGATGCCGCCGCCACCCGGGTAGGGGTTGACTACGCCTTGCGCAGGCGCTCGATGATGCCGTCGATGTCCGCGCTGAGCAGAGCGGGCCGGACGAAGTGGCCGCTGGGCTCCTCGTGCCACTCGTGGAGGATCCCGGCGTTGCCCAGCAGGGTACGGAACTCGCGTTGGCCGGCGAGCACCGCCGTCTCGTTAGCCAGGTCGAACGAAACCCTTCCATCCTTGAGGAGTTGCGATGATCCAGCTGAGTGACAGGTTGTCGGATCGGCCGGTGGTCGCGGTCCTCCGTGCAGCCGGCGCCGATCGGTTCCTGGAGGTGTCGGCTGTGCTGGCGGAGGCCGGCTTCGGCGCGGTCGAATTCACCCTGACCACCGCTGGGGCGTTCGAGGCGATCAGCCGGGCGCGGTCGGAACTGCCTGGACTGCTGGTCGGCGCCGGCACGGTTCGCACCCTCGAACAGGTTCACCAGGCGATCGACTCGGGTGCGTCGTTCCTGGTCAGCCAGGTCACGGATCCGGCGCTGGTCGAGGCTGCTCGGGGGCGCGATGTGCCGTTCGTCCCCGGCGCGCTCACGCCGAACGAGATCGTCGCCGCCTGGAACCTCGGCGTACAGGCCGTGAAGGTGTCTCCGGTCGGTCCGGTCGGAGGCGTCGACTACATCGCCGAGTTGGTCGGCCCGCTGCCGGACATCCCGCTGATGCCGACCGGCATGGTCCGCATCGACGAGGCCGGCGCCTACCTCGCCGCGGGCGCGGCTCTGGTCGGGATCAGCCGCGACCTGACCCGGGAGGCCCTGCTGCCGGGCGGTGATCTGCGCGCCCTTGCCGAGCGCGCCGAACGCGTGATCCGCTCGGTCGACGTCCAGACCGCCACCATCGTCTGATCAGGAGTTTCCAGTGACCCGCATCGCCTTCGTCGGACTCGGCATCATGGGATTGCCGATGGCAACCAACCTCGTCACCGCCGGGTACGACGTGCACGCCTATAACCGCAGCCCCCGGAAGTTCGCCGGGACGCTGGCCGGGTCGATCGCCGACGCAGTGCGGGATGCCGACGTTATCGCAGCATCGCCCCAGCCACCGCCCGGGCCGTAGCCGCTGCTGCGGCCGAGGTCGGCGCACGGGCACTGGATGCACCCGTCAGCGGCGGCGAGCAAGGCGCGATCGAGGGAGTGCTCTCGATCATGGTCGGCGGTGCGGCCGAGGACTTCGAGGCCGCGCGTCCTGTCCTGGAGACGCTCGGCTCAACCGTCGTCCATGTTGGACCGGCCGGCTCGGGTCAGACCGTGAAGGCGGCGAATCAGCTGATCGTGGCCGGTACCATCGAACTCGTCGCCGAAGCCCTGACCTTCCTCGACGCCCACTCGGTAGACCTCGAACCAGCCGTCCAGGTACTCGCCGGTGGTCTGGCCGGCAGCCGGATCCTGGACCGCAAGGCCGCCAGCATGATCCGACACGAGTTCACCCCCGGCTTCCGCATCGACCTGCGTCACAAGGACCTGGGCATCGTCACCGACTCCGCCCGCGACGCCGGCGTGGTGATCCCGCTGGGCGCGCTGGTCGCCCAGCTGATGGCGTCCGCCCGGGCCCGCGGCCTAGGCGACCTCGACCACTCGGCCCTCCTGCTCGGCGTGGAGAACCTCTCGGGCCGCTGAATCGCAACCAGGGTCCTGAGTCGGAGGTCACCTGGGACCGATGAATGGCGACACACCGGGGAACTACGGACCGGTGATCGGGGTTAGGTGGTGACTTCGGCGGTGAGGACTTCGGAGCAGCGGGCCAGGAGGGAGCGGAGGGTGGTCAGTTCGTCCTCGGTGAAGGCGGCGGCGAGGCGGCGTTCGACGGCTGTGGCTCGCTTGTCGGCCTGATCTAGCGCCTTGCAGCCGGCCGGGGTCGGGCGGGTCTCGATCACGTGCCGGTGCAGCGGATGTGGGGTGCGCTCGACCAAGGCAGCCGCTTCGAGGTTGCGCAGGATCGTCGTCATCGTTTGCGGCGTGACCAGGCAACGGCGGGCCAGCTCGGCGGCGGAGATCCCCGGCTGCTCGTCCAGCACGAACAGCGCCGCGTACTGCGGAACGGTCAGGCCGGCGGGTTTCACCGCGGCCAGCTTGGCTACGCCGAGCTCCTGCTCGACCCGCTTGAGATGGCTGCCCAGCCGCTCCTCGAATGACATCCGCATGGTCTCGATGATACGAACCCCGTCTGTTATATGTGCATTGACAGCCATCAGAGCTCTGATTAGTCTCAGTGCTCGAATCCACTTTGGGAGGGCACCATGTTCCGACGCACAGCGACAGCCGTCGCTCTGCTGGCAGTAGGTGTGGCGGTCCCGGCTCACGCCACCACGCTGGTCCCGTCATCACAGCAACACGCGTCGCAACCCGCGACGTACAAGCAGTTGAAGAGCGACTGGCCTCGGATCATCAGCGGTCACACCCCTGACCGCTACCCCGAGGGCGTCGCCTGGGATCCGACGCGTCAGGCGTTCCTGGTCGGCTCTATGGGGCAAGGAACCGTCTCGGTCGTCGACCGAACCGGCGCGGTACGCAGGCTGGTCTCCGACCCGCAGATGGTCTCGACTTTCGGCCTGCATGTCGATGCCGCGCGGGGACGTTTCCTTGTCACATACGCCGACATCGGCGCAGGCGAGCGCTCGTCGCCGGCGACGGCGTACGTGCAGTCCGGAGTCGGCATCTACGACCTGAGGACCGGCCGGCTGCAGCACCGGGTCGACCTCAACACCAAGGCGCTCAATCCGCAGGGCGGCAAGCACGGCGCGAACGACCTGGCCATCGACCGGCAGGGCAATGCGTATGTGACCGATCCAGCCTCCGATGCGATCTACCGGATCACCCCGAGCGGTAAGGCGTCGGTGCTAATCCGGGATGCCCGGTTCCAGAGCGACTCCATCGGCCTGAACGGCGTCGTCTGGGATCCGGCCGGCTACCTGCTGGCGGTCCGGTACGACACAGGCAAGCTGCTGCGGATCTCGCTGCACGGCACACCTCGCATCGATGAGGTGAAGGCCAAACTGCTGGTGGGCGGCGACGGCGTGGCCCTGACGCGGGACGGCAAGCTGGTCGCCGTCACCAACAAGCTCGGCGCGAACGGTGTTGAGGAGGTCACCGTGCTGCGCAGTGCAGACGGCTACCGATCGGCCAGTGTGGTCAGCAGCCAGGCCTGGCCGGTCGCGGGCCCGACCACCGTCGCCCTCACGCCGTACGGCGGCTACGTCCTGAGCGGGCGGATCGACGTCGAGCTGGCAGGCGGTACCTCCGACGAGTTCGACCTCCGCCGGATCTAAGTCCGCGACGGTTCGCCAGAACTGAACACTCAGTTCTGGCGAACCGTCGGCCTCGAGAGTTTGTTCGTTTGAAGTATTGACAGCGCGGCTACGCGTGCCTTGATCGAGGCGGGTCTGCGGCCCGACGTCGCCCACGTGGTGGCGGACGTTCGTCTCTCAGCCATCTGTTGCCAAAGGCAACCGCCTAGCCCTTCCAAACATCCCTCCCCGCCGATGGCAGGCGTGGGCGCGGCACCGGGGAGATCCTTCGACCCCTCCACGGGTTGGTAAGCAGGGCGGACGCGGATGCAGGGATCGACGCGCCCACCCCGCCGTCTACGGGGTGGACATCAGTCGTCCAGCCACTCGACACCGTCCGCGGCCCGGTGATGCCCCTTGTGGTGGGTCCGTGTGCAGGGCAGAACTGTTAGCGGATGTACGCCGTCACACGGCTCACCCGCCGCGTGCAGTATCGGCCTGCCCCGGCTGTCATGCTGAGGACGGCTCTCTCCGGCGTCGCAGACTTCATTCCCCGCGGTCGTCATGTGGCGATCCTGGCCGGACGGCGCCGCAACTGAAAGGTACGAAACGTGTCCCTTTCACCCGCGGGTGGCGGAACGGCTACGTTGCGTGCTCCGGGCAGTTGTGAGCGCGTACCGTGGATGGTGACAAGTTTTCCAGGAGGTTTACGCCACGCATGGCCACCGACAACCCACCGACGACCGGTGAGACCGTCGCTCGTTACCGCTACCGCCGGGGCATGACGCAGGAGCAGCTAGCTGAGGCCGCTGGACTCTCGGTGTCGGCTGTCAAGGCCATCGAGCGCGGCTCCCGCGGCGGGCGGATGGCCACCCTGCATAGGCTCGCCGCCGCGCTGGGCATACGAACCTCCGACCTGCTCGTTCCGGCAACCGGTGCTTCGGTGGTCGGCGAGACCGAGCCGGATGCCTTGCTCGCCATCCGCCAGGTCCTGACACCGCCTCTGGCCCGCCTGCCGGACCCAGGCCGACCGCCGACCCCGGAGGTCTGGCGGGACACCCTGCGATACGCCGAACGCCTGTACGACGAGGGCGAGTACGACGCGGCACTAGCCGCCGTCCCGGTCCTGCTGAACGAGGCCCGCGCGCTCGCCGAAGCCGACCCGGCCCGGCTTGACGCGCTCGCCCACGCCTACCTGTACGCCGCGCAGATCCTCACCCAGATCCGACGCCTCGACCTGGCCAACCACGCCCTGTACAAGGCTATGGAGCTCGCCCGGACGCTCTCAGATGAGGTGCTGGCCGCGGGCACGGTGATGGTCCAGTGCTGGACGCTGCTGCTGCAACGCCGTCTCCCCGAGGTCGAGCAGCTCGCGCTGAGCACCGCGGAACTGGTCGAGCCGCGCATGTCCGACCCGGCATCACCGAAGCTCGCGACTTGGGGGTGGCTCATGATGCGCGCATCGGCCGCTGCGATCCGCGACGCCCGCAACGACGACTCCGAGCAGTACATGCTCCAGGCCCACGCAGCCGCCGCCAGGCTGGGCGAAGCCCCCGGCCAGGTCGCGCGCATTCAGCAGCAACTGCCGCTCGGCGTACGGGGTTTTAGCGCCGCCACCGTCGCATACAAGGACGTCGAGAACGCAGTGCTGGCCGGGGAGCCTGAGCGGGCTCTCGACCTGTCCGCCCGTGTACCGCCCTCGGAGATCACGACCACCAACAACCTGGACCGGCACCGGCTGGACGTCGCCTCGGCGCAGCTCGCTGTCCGGAAGCCCGCTGACGCGGTAGAAACCCTGCTCACCGTCAGGCAGAGCTCGCCCGAGTGGCTGCGCAGGCAGGGCTACGCCCGCGACCTGATCCGCCAACTGGTCGAGGGCCGCCGCCGTGCGTACGTCGACCAGGTCGGACTCCTCGCCGACCACGTCGGCGTGCCCCTCTGACATAGGAACGACAAGGTCTATGGCGTCGAGGTGTTCCAGGCCGTTTTCCAAGCAGTACGCCGCTCAGAGCGCCAGCGGCGTACCGGTGAATCTTCCACCGGGCGCGGCCTCTCTGCTGAGGCTGAGAGTCCGCTAGACGACTAGTGGGCCAGGGGATTCGCCCGTGTAGACGCCGAGGGCGCGGAACCTCAGGCCAGGTTCGGCATACTCCTCCAACGCGTGGGCGGTCCAGCCGATGGTGCGGGCGAGCGCGAACAACGCCTCGCCCGCATCCGGCCGCAGGTCGTGGGCATGCATCAGCGCCGCCACCGCAAGGTCGACATTCGGGAACTGCCGTCCCGCGAGCTCTGCGGTGATCGCATCGACGGCCTGCATCACCGGCTCGCCCCGGAGCAGGGCGAACAGCATTTCGGCGCGGGGATCCCGCCGCTGGTACACCCGGTGGCCGAAGCCGGGAATCCGATCGCCGGCGCGTAGCCGGTCGGAGAGTGCGCCGACCGGATCCTTGAGTGCCTCGGCGAGGAACCGGTAGGCAAGGGTGCTGGCAGCGCCGTGGTAGTGGCCATCGAGTGCACCAAGGCCGGCCGAGACAACCGCGTAGAGATTCGCGCGGGCGCTCGCGGCGACCCGGGCGGCCACGGTGGAAACGGCCAGCCCATGGTCGGCCAGGAGGATGAGCGTGGCATCCAGGAGTTCAGGCCGCGGCGGCTGCGCGGACATCTTCGGCCAGATTCGCGCGCCGAGCGTTCCCTCCGCCGAGCCGGCCGTGTCGACAGAGACGGTCGATCCGTCGAGGTTGGGAAGGGCGGTAACGAGCACACCGATCAACTGGCCGGCAGCACGGACGACCGACTCCGCCGCCAGGTCGAAGCGCAGCGGATCAGCGGCACCGAGCACGGCCACGGCAATGCGGAGCTGATCGGTCAGCCGGGCCGAAGCCGGCGCGATCGCGATCGCCGATCTGGCCAAATCCACCAGTTCCGCAGACGCCGGGAACGGGGGCTGGTCGCTCAACTCGCCGGTCCACAGCAATTGTGCAACCGACTCGACCGTCCGGGTGGCAGCGAGTTCGCCGACCAACTTGCCCCGGTAGTACAACTCATCGTCCGTCAGCAAACTCACCTCGGTCTGGATCTTCTCCACCACTCCGGCGTGCTCGACGCTGCGTTCGGCGAGCCGCTCGACCTGGCCGGCGGCGAAGAGACTGCCCCGACTGCCGCGAGCACGCACGCTCGTCAGCAGACCTCGGCTGACGTAGGCGTAGATCGTCTCCGCCTTGACTCCCAGCCGCTCGGCGACCTCGGCCGTAGTCAGGTAATTCTCGTCACTCGATCTCGCCATGTACCGCTCCCCGTCCGGTTCATGTTGATTGGATCAACATTGACAATACTTGATCGCGAATCAACGCTAAGACCATGTCAATCACTGTGGAAGGTCCGATCGAAGTTCCGCCGGGGCTGCGCAACGTGGTGGTGACCACGACCGAGCTCGGCGACGTCCGCGGCCAAGAGGGCTTCTACCACTATCGGCAGTACTCGGCGATCGAGCTGGCCAGGTCGAAGACGATGGAAGACGTCTGGTTCCTCGTCCTGGAGGGACACCTTCCGAGCGACGCCGAGCGTGCGCGTTTTGTCGCCGAGATCGCCCCGCTGCGAGTGCTGCCGTCCGAGGTGAAGGCGGTGCTGCCGGCCATCGCCCTGGCTGGCGAGGTGTTCAATCCGTTGGCAGGCCTGCGGACTGCACTCTCGCTCCTCGGAGCGGCGCGCAATCTGTCGCCGCTGTGGGACGCAGACCCGGCCTGCCGCAAGGCAGACGCGATGCTGGTTTGCGCCGTCACTCCGACAATCCTCGCGGCGCTATACCGACTCCGTCAGGGCCAGGAGCCGCTCGAACCCCGGGCCGATCTCGGCGCTGCGGCGAACTGGCTCTACCTGGTCACCGGTCAGGAGCCCGATGCCGTCAAGGCGAGCGCGATCGAGCATTACCTGATTTCCACTGTCGACCACGGCTTCAATGCGTCCACCTTCACCGCGCGAGTGGTCGCCTCCACTGGCGCGGATATGGTCTCGGCGGTCGCCGCCGCGATCGGCGCCTTCTCCGGACCGCTGCACGGTGGCGCTCCCGACCGCGCCCTGGCCAGCCTCGACGAGATCGGTACGCCGGACAACATCGACGCCTGGGTGCGTGCCAAAGTGTCCGCGGGCGATCGGATCATGGGGTTCGGGCATGCCGTCTACAGCACCGAGGACCCGCGCTCGTTGATGCTGCGCGACATCGCCCGCGGAATGGGCGGCGAGCTGGTCGACTTCGCCACCACGGTCGAGCAGCGGATCGTCGAGGTGCTCGCGGAACTCAAGCCCGGCCGCAACCT
Organism: Kribbellaceae bacterium; assembly: GCA_033851055.1. Lineage (GTDB taxonomy): Bacteria > Actinomycetota > Actinomycetes > Propionibacteriales > Kribbellaceae > Kribbella. The sequence goes on from JAWWPC010000093.1 coordinate 30,240, forward strand.
CTACGCCAACGTCGAGTTCTACGCGGGTGTCGTGATGGAGATGTGCGGCCTGCCGCGGGCGATGTTCACCCCCACCTTCACCGTGAGCCGAGTCGTTGGCTGGTCGGCGAACATCCTCGAACAAGCCGCCGACGCCAAGATCATCCGTCCAGCCGCCCGCTACGTCGGCCCGCCCCCGCCCGAGCCAGTTCCCGCCTAGGCCAGTCCCCGCCCCCTGATCCGGTTCCCGCCTGAAGGCCGTTCCCGCCTGAGTCTGTCCCGGCGCGAACCCGTGCCTGTGTCAGCGCCGGCCGAAGCTTGTCTGTACCTGAGCGCTACCTGAGCGCTGTCGATCCGGCACCGGCCCGTTCGTCAGGAAGGTGTCAGTCCAGCGCGACGAAGGGAGCCGGCGATGGCGCAGTACATGTTCCTGCTGTTCGAGTCAGAGGACTGGATGGACACGGCCGGCGAAGAGGAGTGGCACCGGGTGATCCAGTCGCACCGGGACTTCTCCGCCGCGGTCGAGGCGGCCGGCGCCCAGGTGCTGAGCGGTGAAGGGCTGGAGCGGGCCGCGACAGCGACCACCGTCGACAAATCTGGTGAGGGTGAGCCGCTGATCACCGATGGTCCATTCGTCGAAACCATAGAGGCGCTCGGCGGTTTCTACCTGATCGAGTGCAAGGATCTCGACCAGGCCCTGGCATTGGCCCGGATCTGTCCGGGCACGAAGATCGAGGTCCGCCCTGTGCTGGTGTCCTAGGCGCCGCGCGCGGCTGGTCCCCGTGATGACTGCTCGAACCGCATGACGCCGTCGTCGACCCGCCCGAACCGCAGGGCCACCAGGTCGCGTGGGTAGTTCTGCCGCAACCGCCAGGGACCGCTGGAGCCCTGGCGGGGCAGGATGCCCGCTGCGCGCTGGACGTAGCCCGACGAGAGATCCACGACTGGCCGGGCGGTGGCCGCGGAGGCGGAGGCGTCTGCCCGCGGCACGCAGATGCTCAGGCCGAGGCGGTCCAGGTGGTTCAGCAACCTGCAGACATACTGCGAGGTGAGGTCGGACCGCAGCGTCCACGAGTTGTTGGTGTAGCCGATGCACCAGGCCAGGTTCGGGACGCCACTTAGCATCATGCCCTTGTACACAAAGGTGTCGTGCGGGTCGACCCGGCTGCCGTCGACGGTCAGTTCGATGTTGCCGAGCGCCACCATCTTCAGCCCGGTCGCGGTCACCACCAGATCGGCCGGCAGGTCCGCACCGGAGGCCAGTCGGATCCCGTCCGGCGTGAAGGTCTCCACCTGGTCCGTGACGATGCTCGCCGTACCGTCCCGCAACACCTCGAACAGGTCGGCGTCAGGCACTAGGCACAGCCGCTGGTCCCACGGCTTGTAGCTCGGCTTGAAGTGTGGATCGAGCGGGATCGAGGCGGGCAGTTGCTTCGCGACCCCGCTGCTGAGCAGCCGGGTGGCCAGGTCGGGCCACCGCCGGAACGCCTGGTAGGCCAGCGTGCTGAACGCGACGTTCTTGCCACGGATGATCCGGTGCGCCACCTTGCCGGGCAGGATCGCGCGCAGCCGGTCCGACACGGCGTCCTTGGCGGGCCGGGAGGCGATATAGCTGGGGGAGCGCTGCAGCATGGTCACGTGCGCGGCCTCGCCTGCCATTGCCGGCACCAGCGTCACCGCCGTAGCGCCACTGCCGATCACCACTACCCGCTTGCCGCTGTAGTCGAGGTCCTGCGGCCACTGCTGCGGGTGCACGACGCGGCCGCGGAACTCGTCCAGCCCGGCGAACTCCACCGTGTGCCCGGACTCGTAACTGTAGTAACCGCTGCACACGTACAGGAAAGAACAGGTGTAGGTGTCGCTCTCGGTCTCGACGGTCCAGAGCGCTTCTGCCGACGACCACGACGCGCGTACGACGCGTTGGCGGAAGCGGATCCGCCGGTCGATCCCGTAAGTGGTCGCGGTTTCGCGTAGGTAGCTGAGAATGGCCGGTCCGTCGGCGATCGCCTTCGGGTCCTTCCACGGGTGGAAAGGGAAGCCGAGGGTGAACATATCCGAGTCGGACCTGATGCCCGGATAGCGAAAGAGATCCCAGGTGCCGCCGATGTTCTCCCGGGCCTCCAGTACGGCGTACGTGCGGCCGGGGCTCTGGGTCTGGAGCCGGTAGGCGGCCCCGATACCGGAAAGGCCGGAACCGACGATCAGCACATCCAGGTGTTCCACAGAGCCTCCTGCCGGGCACTGGGCGTGAAATGTATCGCCCAGCGTAGTTCTCGATCGGCGTTGTCGATTCCCTCCCCTACCGTTCGTCAGCAAGATGTCAGTAAACACCAAGACCAAGGGAGCCAGAGATATGGCGCAGTACATGTTCCTGCTGTTCGACTCCGAGGACTGGTACGACCAGGTCACGACGGAGGAGTGGCAGCGCCAGATGAAGTTGCACACCGCCTTCGCCGAAGCGGTCGCGGCGGCCGGGGCCAGCATCCTCGGCGGTGCCGCATTGCTGCCGTCCTCCACCGCCAGCACCGTGAAGCAGGGCGACGCCGGGCCACTCGTCACCGATGGCCCGTTCATCGAGACCAAGGAGGCGCTCGGCGGCTTCTACCTGGTCGATTGTAAGGACCGGGAGCAGGCGCTCGAGCTGGCGAAGATCTGTCCCTCCGGCAACATCGAGGTCCGTCCGGTGATGGACACCTCGACCGAGACCCCGTCGGTGTGACCCGGGAGTGAACGAGGCGCGTGACGTAGCGCGCCTGGTCGACGAGGCGCACCGGGCCCACTGGTCCACGGTGCTCGCCTCGACCGTCCGGTTGACCCGGGACCTCGATCTGGCCGAGGACTGCACCCAGGACGCGTTCGTCCGGGCTCTGCAGACCTGGGCGGACGGGGTCCCGGCGAATCCGGCGGGCTGGCTGACCACGGTCGCCCGCCGGTTCGCGCTGGACCGGTTGCGCCGCGAGACCACCTTGCGGCGCAAGCTGCCGTTGCTGGTGGAGGACCCAGCCGGGGAGGAAGCGGACGGCGACCAGCCGGCCGATCCGCTCCGGCTGGTGTTCACGTGCTGCCACCCGGCGCTCGCCCGCGACTCCCAGGTGGCCCTGACCTTGCGCCTGATCTGTGGTCTGACCACTCGTGAGGTGGCGGCCGGGATGTTGATCAGCGAGACGACGGCGGCGGCCCGGATCACCCGGGCGAAGAAGAAGATCGCCGCCGCGGGCATCCCGTACCGGATCCCGTCCGACGATGAGCTGCCCGCGCGGCTGGACGTCGTACTGACGGTGGTTCAGCTGGCCTACACGGCTGGGCATGTGGCAGCCGGGCCGGAGCTGACGCGAGCTGACCTGACCGGGCGGGCAATCGAACTGGCGCGGCTACTGGTCCGGTTGATGCCGGCCGAGCCTGAGCCGCAGGCATTGCTCGGGTTGCTGCTGATGACCGAGGCGCGCGGTGATGCGCGGGTCAGCGAGGACGGCGAGATCGTGCTGCTCGCGGACCAGGACCGGTCGCGGTGGGATGGGCGGCTGCTGGCCGAGGGGGTGTCCCGCGCGACGGCCGCTCTGCAACGAGGCCACGGCCGGTTCGCGCTGCAGGCGGCGATCGCCGGACTCCACGTGACCGCGCTGTCCTGGCAGGAGACCGACTGGCATCAGGTGATGCGGATGTACGACGCCATGCTGCTCAGCTGGCCCTCGCCCATCGTGGCACTGAACCGGGCTGCTGCTCACAGCCTGGTGCCGGGCGCGGACCTGGACGTCGTACTGGGGGAACTCGATGCCCTGTGCAACGATCCGGCGCTGAAGTCCTATGCCTACCTGCCGGCCACGCGGGCCGACGTACTGGCGCGGCTCGGACGGCGGTTCGAGGCGATCGCCGCGTACGACGAGGCGATCGGCCTCACCGCCAACGCCGCAGAGCACCGCTTCCTACAGCGCCGCCGCACCGCCCTCGGCTGACCCCGACCCCCATCATCGGTCCCTTGTTCCCCGGCGTGTCGCCGTTGATCGGGCCGACGCCAACGTCGCCGAGCGGCGATTCCTGCAAAACCGCCGGGCCGCGGATCGGTTGATCCGGTGCCGTCGGGCTGCGGACTCCATGGCGCTTTCGTGCCTGACTGCCTTATGAGCACGCCAGGACCGGTGCCGGCCAACCGCCGCTGAACCCGACAGACGAGCGCACATGGGCGATCGCGGCGCACATCGGCACATTCGTGGCGACCTGGTTCGCGATGGGTTTCCTTTGCCCGCTGGTGATCTGGCTGCTCTTCCGGTACCGCTCAGAGTTCGTCCGGCGGCACGCGCTGGAGTCGCTGAACTTCCAGATCTCGTTTGCTGATCTACGGCATCGTCGCCGTGGTGCTGTCGCTGGCTACGCTCGGCCCAGGGGGTCGGCAAGGTCGTGCTCACGATGCTGAGGGGTGGGCGGCGCACCGGTGTGACTGGGTACCGCTGGGGGCCTGAGCCCGGCAACGCACCACACCGCCGGCAGGCGGGCGGACGGAGGGGGCCACCGCGCCGATCCCGATCAGGCTGGTCGCGGTCGAGGGCAAGACGTTGAAATTGGCCGGCATCCTGCAC
>JAWWPC010000102.1:0-13541 GCA_033851055.1 Kribbellaceae bacterium
TGGAGCTGCGGGCTACTGACCCGCGCGGGTCACTTGAGGGTGACGGTGGCCCCGGCGCCCTCGAGGGCCTCCTTGGCCTTCTCCGCGGCAGCCTTGTCGACCTTCTCCAGGATGGCCTTCGGCGCGCTCTCGACGAGGTCCTTGGCCTCCTTCAGGCCGAGGCTGGTGAGGCCGCGCACCTCCTTGATGACCTGGATCTTCTTGTCGCCGGTCGACTCGAGGATGACGTCGAACTCGTCCTGCTCCGCGACCTCTTCGACCGGGGCACCCGGGGCGCCCGGGGCAGCGGCGACGGCAACGGGAGCAGCGGCGGTCACGCCGAACTCCTCCTCGAAGGCCTTCACGAACTCAGAGAGCTCGAGCAGGGTGAGTTCCTTGAACTGGTCGAGCAGCTCTTCGGTGCTGAGCTTCGCCATTTTGGCGGTCCTTCCGTAAGTGTCTTGCTGGGTGATTACTGAATGGGTCTTACGTGAGGACTGGTCAGCTGTCAGCTGACGCGGTCTCCTCGGTGCTCGCCTCGGCAGGTGCGTCGGTCGTCGTGTCCTGCACGGCCTCCGCAGCCGGCGCCTCGTCCGCCACGGGGGCAGTTGCGTCGGCCGGCAGCTTGTCCTGCAGCGCCGCGAACAGGCGCGCGGCCTGCGACAGCGGAGCAGCGAACAGCGACACCGCTTGCTGCGGAGCCGCCTTCATCGCACCTGCGAGCTTCGAGAGGAGAACCTCACGCGACTCCAGGTCAGCGAGCTTGTTGATCTCGTCAGAGTCGAGTGCCTTGCCTTCCAGCACACCACCCTTGATGACGAGAAGGGGATTGGCCTTGGCGAAGTCACGCAGCCCCTTGGCCGCGACCACCGGGTCGCCCTTGATGAAGGCGATGGCCGACGGACCCTGGAGCAGAGCCTCGAACGACTCCACCCCGGCATCCTTGGCCGCGATCTTGGTCAGCGTGTTCTTCACCACGGCGTAGTTCACGTCGTCACCGAGCGTAGTGCGCAACTGCCGCAACTGCGCCACAGTGAGTCCGCGGTACTCGGTCAGCACGGCGCCGTTGGAGCTCCTGAAGTTCTCAGTGAGCTCTGCGACGGCGGCTGCCTTGTCCGGCCTCGCCATGGGTCTCCTTCCGCCCTGTCGCCGACAGGGTTGGGCTTCTTTGCCACACCGGCCAGGATCCCGAACAAACAGAAACGCCCCTGCGCAGGCGCAAGGGCGTGAACATTCCACTGACTTGACACCTACGCGGGCCGCCCACGATGCAGTGGGTCCTTCAGTCACTCCGGATGGAGCAACGACCAGCGGTCTTCGGCAGCTAACAGAGTAGCCGCCCGCCCCGCCCCCACCAAATCACGTCGAGGCCTCGCCCGGCCTCCGCTCCCCGGTCGCAACCAGGCGGGCCGTAGAAGTCGGCGTGTCACATCGCGCCCTATCCGGACGCGCCCGGCAGGGCGATATCGAGCGGGTGCGTCATGGCATCTACCGGCTGCGCGACTTTCCAGCTCATGCTTTCGAAGATGTCACCGCCGCATGCCTCTGGGTTGGACAGGACAGCGCAGCAAGTCACGAGACAGCCCTCGCTGTGCATGGCCTCTCGGACGCCACGCCGGTCTCCATCCACGTCACGGTCCCCCACGCGTTTGGAGGCAAACAGTCCGGCGTCATCGTCCACCGTGTTCCGTTGTCAGATTTGCAGCGCGAAACGTATGACGGCGTCCCGGTGACCACGATCGCCCGCACCTTCCAGGACATTGCGGCGTCCAGCGACCCTGCCCTTGTGCACCAGGCACTGGAGCAGGCGATCACGCGCGGGCTCAGCCAAAGACAGTTGCGCAAACTGGCTCGCGATTCCCCAGCACTCGCCCCGCTCATCGTCGGCGTACTGACAGACCAGTAGAGATGAGCGAACGAGATCGTGGTTGTCCTAGCGATTCGATATCGTCCCGCGGATGGGATCGAAGAGCGATGCGCAGCGTGCGGCCCTGATCGAGCAAGCCACTGTCGATTGCTACAACGAGGATGAGCAGGTCACGGGCTTCTTCACGATGATCGAGGAGAACCTCGAGGTTCCCTTCAAGACGGTGGTCCTGGGCATCGACGTGACCGTTGAGCGCATCGACCTGACCATTGAAGGCAGGATCGTTGCCCTCTGTCGTCGGGGCGTGGCGCGACAGGTCATTGCGATCCTCGACTTGCCGCTGCCGACGCCTCCACCACCCGGTGCGGAGTGGATCGACGCATACCGCCACTGGTGTAGATGAACCTGGCCCGCCCCTGTCCAGCAGACAACACCGAGAGCAGACCAATGAGTGAATACCAGTACTACGAGTTCGTGGCCACCGACCGCCCGTTAGATGATCGCCAGCTCGACGAGCTCCGCTCACTGTCGACGCGAGCGGTCATCACCCGGACAAGCTTCGTCAACGAGTATCACTGGGGCAACTTCCGTGGGGATCCGCTGGTCTTGATGGAGCGGTACTTCGATGCGTTTCTCTACCTCGCGAATTGGGGAACCCGCGAGGTAATGATCCGCGTTCCGGCGAGACTGCTCACCCTGGACACCGCGCAGCAGTACCTCGTCGGGGATGCCGTGTCCGCTCGGCTGGGTGGCGACCAAGTCATTCTGTGTATGACATCCGAGGACGACGCGGGCGACTGGGAGCAAGGCTGCGAGGGCTGGCTGTCGTCGATCATCCCCGCCCGGGCAGAACTGGCGGCCGGCGACCTGCGAGCCCTCTACCTTGCCTGGCTGCTCTCCGCTCAGACCGAACTCGACGACGACGAGATCGAACCACCGGTGCCGCCTGGGCTGGGCACACTCACCGGACCACTACAAAGCCTCGCTGACTTCCTCCGTATCGACAAAGACTTGATTGCCGTTGCCGCTACAGCCAGCGATCAATCACCCGGCCAGCTCAGTTCGGACACCGATCTGACCGCCTGGATCGAGAGCATCCCGACCGCCGAGAAGAATGCCCTCCTACTCAGCGTCGTCCGCGACGATGACCGGCATCTGCGGGCACAGTTGCTGCGCCGCTTCCACGACACAGGCTCGACCAGGTCCAGTGTGGGGGAGCGCACTGTAGGGCAGTTGCTGGCCACCGCGGCTGCCCGACGCGAGGCGCGAGAGTTGCACGCCGAACAAGCACGCGCGGAGCAAGCCGCCCGCCGCCAGCAGCAGGCGGCGATCGCTCGGGAGAAATACCTGGAGTCCCTGGCGCCGCAGGAGGATGACGTCTGGCACCGGGTGAGCACGCTCATCGATACCAAGAAACCGAGGGAGTACGACACCGCCGTGCAACTCCTGCAGGACCTGCGCGACTTGGCCGAACGAAGGCGTCACTCCGATGCCTTCGAGCAGCGTTTAACGCAGCTATGCCTCCAGCACCAGCGCAAGCCCAGCCTTCTCCAACGCTTCGACCGGGCCGGGCTTCCAGCGGGATCTGTTTCGCGGGCCGGCTAACGGCTACGTCTGGCTTGGCCAGGGAGCGGTCGGCGTCGGGCGGTCGTCCGGGCCATCACAAGTAGCGGTCGCGGGTCGGGTTGAGCGTGCCGATGGGGAAGTCGACCAGACTGTGATGGGCTGGACGTCCGCCCAATCGGCCGTCGAGCTCTACACCTGCGGCGCGTCTGGAAGTCGCCCCGAGTGCCAACTGGGGAGGATTACACTCCCGAGTTGGCCAGTCAGACTCCCCAAACCCGCAGGCCGCGGCGCCAACCCTCCCAAGTCCCGGCTGCTGACGGCTGAGGAAGCCCGGCGGCGGGTGAACGTACGGGGAATCGGGTCATCGCAGCGGACCGAGGTCGGCAGTGATGTGCGTCAGGGGTCTGCGACTGGGTGGGGTGGGATCCAGCGGTTCATAGCCGTGGCAGCGGCCCAGCCGGCCAGGCCCATCACGAGGACGGCTGGGCCTAGGCCGCTGAAGGCTGTGACTGCGGCGATGAGGAACGGACCGGCGCCGTTGCCTGTGTCGGCGAAGAGGCGGAAGGCGCCTAGGAACTGGGCCCGGCCGACCGGCGGTGATGCGTCCGCACCGAGCGTCATGATCACGCCCGCGCCGAGTCCGTTGCCGATACCCATGACCATGGCGACCGCGGTCAGCGAGGCCACGCTGTGGGTTAGGGGCAGCAGCAGGTGGGCGAGGCCGAGCACGAACATCGACGGCACCGCCACCCATTTGCGACCGAAGCGGTCCATCACCGAGCCTGCTGGATAGAAGAGCAACATGTCGACGGCGCCAGATATGCCGAACACGATGCTGGTGGTCTGCGGATCCAGCCCGATGTGCTGGGCCCAGAGCGGGATCACCACCTGCCGCGAGGCCCGTACCGCTCCGACCAGGAGCGCTCCCGTACCCAAGGTGCGCAACACCGGCAGGTGCTCGCGGATCACCGCCCGCGTCGACTGAACAACCACCGGCCGGCTGGCCCTGGTCCGTCGTACGGACTCGACGTCGGGCAGGCTCAGCAGTACGGCGCCGGCCAGTATGGCGGCGACCAGGTGGATCCAGTAAGCGCCGTCGGTTCCGAGGAAGCGCATCGCCCCGGCACCGAGGAACGGGCCGATGAACGCGCCGATGCGCTGTACGCCGCCAAGTGTGGACAGAGCGCGGGCTCGCAACTGCACCGGCACGGCCTCGCTGAGGTAGGCCTGCCGGGCGAGGCCCCAGACAGACGCGGCGAGACCGGTCGCCCCGATTGCGAGGGCCAGGCCCCAGACTGTCGGAACGGTCAGGGCGGCGACCAGTGCGACGGAGACGAGTCCGGTCGCGAACAGCATCGCGCGGCGTTCCCCGACGCGGGTGGTGAGCGCACCGGCCGGGATGTCGCCGATCACCTGGCCCAGACCGGCCGCGGCGACGACCAGGCTGGCGCTTGCGATCGAGGCTCCGAGGTCACGCGCTGAAAGTGCGATGACGGGCGCGATCGCCCCTTGGCCGATGCCGTACAGCAAGGCAGGCAGGTAGACCGAAGGTCCGATCGACCAGAGACTGACCGGCTTCTGCATCGCCTTCCTACCGGTCCTGCTTGGAAACCGGCACAGGAACCGGCACAGGAACCGGCCCAGAAGGCGGCACAGAAACCGGCACACGGGCTGGTACGGGAACCGGCGCGGAGGCGCGCATGGTGCAGCGGTCGCGTTCTGCCACGGTGGCGCCGCGCAGTTCGGAAACCGACCACGCGGCCTGCACGACCCGGTCGCCGAGCAGGTCCATCCGTTCCGGCGACATCCGCAACTCCGGACCGGAGATGCTGAGGCAGCCCACGGGCTGGCCGGAGAAGTCGAAGACCGCCGCGGCCACACTGCGGATGCCCGGTGTGCGCTCGGACATCGAACTGGCGAAACCTCGGGCGCGGGCCTCGGCCAGTTGCGCCGCCAGCACCTCGGGATCGGTGATGGTCTGCGGCAGGACCTGCTCGAGTGGGGTGGCCAGCACCGCGACCTGCTGCTCCCATGGCGCGAACGCGAGCAGCACCTTGCCGGGCGCCCCCTGAGGCAACGGCACCGGGATGCCGAACTCGGTGTAGGTGCGGCGCAACTGGTGGCGGCTCTCGACCTGGTCGACCACGATGCGCTCCCCGGACGGCAGCAGCTCATGAACCGCGGCGGTCTCCTCGGTGTCGTCACGGAGTGCCTGCAGTACCGGCATGGCGGCGTCGCGCAAGGTGTCCGGGATGCCGCCGCTCCGAGCCAACTGTGCGACGAGCGGGCCGAGGGCGTATCGGCGGTCGGCGGTCTGGCGAACCAACCCGTTCGCCTGCATGGCCAGCAGCAGCCGATGCACGGTGCTGGTGGAGAGGCCGGTCGCCCTGGCCAGCTCACTGATTCCCAGGTCCGGCCGCCGGATGTCGAAGCAGCGCAGGATCGCCACCGCCCGGTCGATCGACTGGACCGCGGCACGGCGCGGAACCGCTGGATCACCTGACATGCAGAGGTCCTCCGGTGACGAGATCAGCCGACTGACGAGCCGCTGCAGCTTATCTTCGGGATCCCGAACTGTGGAAACACCATCCCACTATGCGGGAATCCTCTCCAAGGTCGCCAGGCTGACCCCGAGCCCTGGAAAGGTCGCGGGGATGAACGAGCTTGCGATTCCGCCGGTCGCGCGGTCGTGGGAACGGATCGACAACTGGCTCGCGGTGCATGCGCCGCTGAGCCTGGCGTTCCTGGCTCCGCCGGCGGCCGACCTCGATCTCAGGTCGGCACAACGGGTGATCGGTGTGGAGTTCCCGGCCGAACTGGTGGAGTCGCTGCGCTGCCACGACGGACTACGCGAGTGGTCCAATCTGCTGCCCGAGCAACCCCCGTCCAGCAGCTTGCGGATCGCTGAGCACTGGCGGATGTGCATGGAAATCGCGCCTGACGTCGACGGATTCACCGTCCACCCACTGCAGGCCGAGCCCTGGTGGAACCCACTCTGGGTTCCATGGGCCGAGGGCGACGGTGACGCCCAGGTGATCGACCTGCGTCCGGGTCCGACCCATGGCCGGCTGGGCATGGCGTATCACGATGGCTCCGGCGACTTCTCTGACGGCTGGCCCGACCTCGCCACCTACCTGCACGAAGTGGCGCAAGCCTTGTACGCCGGCGGCGAGATCCGCGGCTGGTATCCGTACCTGACCGTGGACGGCGAACTGTGGTGGGACCGCGGGCCCGACATCCGCACAGTCAACGACGAGCCGTTGGTGCGCGCGCCTGGCGGCATCACCCGGGGGTCTGGCTAGAGGGGATCGTCCGCGGAGCCCAGCGCGTCGTCGACGTCGATCTCGCCCTCGGTTCGGACGTAATCGTGGGAAGCGTTCTGCTTCTGGACCGCAGCGTCAGACGGCGCCTGCTTCGTTGGTGTTTCCGCTATCCGCTCGTTCGAAGATTCGCTCATCGAGGACCTTGGGATCACGCCGGTGTGGCTGGCACCTCAGGAGTGGGATGTCGTCGATTCCCGGGATGTTGTCAGCTTACGCCGGCCCGGTCCGGGCGCTCTACCGCTCAGTGCTACGGCACGTTCTTCAGCCGGTGAACGGTGCCGTTGCCGCTGTCAACCAGCGCGGCATGGTCCGCCCGGGCGTGTAAGGGGAGAACGTCGTACACGGCCGCCGCTACCAGCGGTAGAGCACTCAGCCCCACCCGTGGCGCAAGCGTGCAGTGTGGAGTCCAGAATCCGGGGGCGTAATTGCGATGCAGCTCCATACCGGTGCCACGTATTGCATTCACCACCCGTTCCTGCCTGACGGCCAGAACACTGGTAGTTGCCGGTATCAGCCAGACGCGCCCCCGGCGGAACGTACCGAGCGCGTCGAAGTAGAGGTCGATCGGCCCGCTGTCAGGTAATGCCTCGATGGCTGCGCGCGCCAGGTCCAGATTCCATTCCCGTAGCACCGCGTACGACAAGTGTGGAACGTGCCGCTGGTGTGTGTGCGAGCCGAGCGCCGGCACCCCGAGGTCCTCCAACCGGGCCCATAGAGCGCGTAGCCGCCGCTCGGCCGGGCCGTCGAACAGCAGACACACTGCCAACGCCATAGCGCTACGTTAGCGCCGGGCCACGGGACGGTAGACCCGATGACTCGGCCCTCTGCTCCTACTGCGAGTGCTGCCGACTGCCGCGCGACTCAGTCCAGGACGGCGAGGGCGTCGATCTCGACGAGCATCTTCTCGAGCGGGAGACCAGTGAAGACAGTGGTGCGGGACGGGAGGACGCCGCTGGGGGTTCGCGGACCGACGAACTCGGCGTACGCCTCGTTCATGGCGGCGAAGTCGTCGCGGGTGGTCAGGTAGACGCGGAGCATCACCACGTCGTCGAAGGTCGCGCCGCCCGCGGTCAGGATGGCCTCGATGTTCTGCAGGACGCGAGTCGTCTGACCCTTCACGTCGCCTTCGGCAACGAACTCGTTGGTCCCCGGCTCGACCGGGCCCTGGCCGGACACCTGCAGGATGTTGCCCTTGCGGACGCCCTGGGAGAAGACGGGCATCGGCGCGGGGGCGTCGGTCGTGGACACAACGGTCTTGTCGGACATTCGGCAGAACCTCTCGATAGTTACTTGTTGTAGTCGGCGCCGATAGCTGCCGTGGTGGCCAGCAGATCGGGCAGCAGTTCCAGTACCTGTTCGTAGCTGAGCAGGACATCCGGAGCTGAGATGGAGACGGCACCCACCACCCGGCCGTTGCCTTCGGTGATCGGTGCGCCGATGCAGTTTATGAAGGACTCGTGCTCGGCCCTGTCTTGCGCCCAGCCCTGAGCCCGGACGCGATCCAGCTCGTCGCGCAGCGCATCCGGCCCGGTGATCGTGTTGGCGGTAAACGCGTGGTAATCGATCCCACCCAGCAGGGCCTCTCGCTGCCGCTTGGGCTGAGCTGCCAGCAGCGCCTTGCCGACCGCAGTGCAATGCAGAGCCGCCGGGACGCCGATCTGGGAGTACATCCGGACCGACTGCACACTGTCGAGCTTGTCGATGTAGATGACCTGGCCGTTCTCGTACGCCGCCAAATGCACGGTCTGTCCGGTCCGCTGGTTCAGCTGCCGCAGGTGCGGTGCGGCAACCTCCCGTACGGCGTCTTGCTCCCGCGCGGTGTCGGCCAGAGCGAACATTCGCGAGCCGAGCCGGTACCTGTGGGCCTCGTCGTGCCGGACGAACCGCTCGGTCTCCATCGTCCGCAGCAGCCGCAGCACTGTCGTCTTGTGCACGTCCAGCTCGGTTGCGAGCTGGACCAGCGAGCGGTCACCCTCGCCGAGGCTGACCAGGATCTGCAGCGCTCGCGCCAGGCTCTGACTCATACCCCGCCTCCTACCAACGCGGGGGAGCTGATGCCGGTCGGGCCAACTTGCGTGCCGGCCCAGTCGTCATCCGAGCACGTCAACAAGGCCTGCCGGATCGCTAGGTCAGGAGGCGTGGCGTGGTCGTCCGGTACCGCTAGTACAGTCGCAGCACTGAGATGGCCGAGCCGGATCCGCTGCTCCATCGGCAACCCGTGGAGCAGGCCGGCGAGATACCCGGCTGCAAAGGCGTCCCCAGCGCCCACCGGCTCCACCACGTCGACCTTAAGCGCCGGAACCTCAGTACGACGCCCGTCCGGCGCCAACGCGAGTGCCACTTGTGCATCCGACTTGAGTACCAGCGTCGACCTCGGGCCCAGCAACTCCCGCAACTGGTCCGGGTCGCTGGTACCGGCGAACAGCATCGCCTCGTCAGCACCGATCAGTACGACATCGGCAGCTCGGAGCAGACGCCATAGCGGAGCAGTATCGGCATCCCGCCACAACACCGGGCGCCAGTTGAGGTCGACGCTCAGCGTGAAGCCGAGGGTGTCCCGCAACCCGGCCAGCCGATCCAGCATGCCGGCAGCCGAGGTCGAGATGGCTGCGGTGATACCGGTGGTGTGCACCAGCTCGGCACCGACCAGGCGGCTCCGCACAGCCGGACGATCCAGGAAGTCGTCGTCCATCGCCGCAGCAGCGGAGCCAGAGCGGTAGTAGTGCATCCGGGTCCGGCCGCTGATCGTGTGCTTGACGTAGAGCCCTGTCGGCCGCGTCGGGTCGTTCTCCACTCCCCCGACGTCGACCCCGCGCGCGGCCAGGTCCCGCAGGACATGCCGGCCGAACCCGTCCGTGCCGAGCCTGGAGATCCAGCCCGTCGGGATTCCCAAAGCAGCCAGCCCGCCGGCCACATTGCACTCCGCGCCACCGACCGAGCGGCGGAAGGTCTCGACATCCTCCAACGGCGCACCTGACTCGCCGGCGAGCATGATCATCGCCTCGCCAAGGCAGACCGCGCGCGGCACCAGGTCGTCCATCGGGCGAGTCCTTTCGGCCACATTTCGTTGACGGAGTTCTGGCGCGATGCTACAACCGTGGGGTCAGATTGCGCAACGATTGTTGCAGTAGACGCAACCTAGAGGAGTCCCATGCCAGCCTCGTTCGATGCCGTCGCTTTGGCAGCTCTCGCGGATCAGCGAGTCAGCTGGCAGGACAAGGCACTCCCGCCGGCCTTCTGGGGCCGGACCGTCGCCGAGGTCCTGGCCGACAAGCCGCGGTTGTCCGGGTTGCCGACGCCGCTCCTCACCTTGTCCGCCCCCGGCCTGAAGCACAACGTCGCGACGATGGCCCGCTGGTGCGCCGACCACGGCGTCGACCTCGCTCCGCACGGCAAGACGACGATGGCCCCTGCGCTGTGGGCGACCCAGCTCGAGGCCGGATCCTGGGCCATCACCCTCGCGAACGTCTTCCAGCTCTCGGTCGCGCGAGCCTTCGGGGTCAGCCGGGTGATGGTGGCCAACACGGTCATCTCCCCGCTCCAGTTGCGGTGGATCGCGGACGAACTCGCAGCGGACGAGAACTTCGAGGTCTCCGTCTGGGCCGATTCCGTCCGCACGGTCGAGCTGATCGAGGCCGCCCGCGCCCAGTACGTCAATGCCGGCGCGCGCCAACTCGACGTACTGGTGGAAGTTGGCGGCCTGGGTGGCCGGACCGGCGCGAGAGACGCGGAGACGGCGTTGGCCGTTGCGCGGGCGATCGCAGCGGCACCAACCTTGCGGCTCGCCGGAGTGTCCGGATACGAGGGAGCCATCGCACATGGTGCGGATCAGGCCGGCCTCGACCATGTCCGGGTCTACCTGCGCGATCTGGCCGCTGTCCACACGCGACTGCGGGAGGACAGCCTGTACGACGCTGACGTGGTGCCGGTGGTGAGCGCCGGAGGCAGCGCGTACTTCGAGCAGGTGGCAGAGGTTCTCGGCCCCCTCAGCAAGAACGGCGCGAGGGTGGTGCTGAGGTCCGGTGCGTACATCGCGCATGACGACGGGTATTACCGGTCCGTGTCCCCGCTCGGCTCGACTCCGCGGACCGGCGGCGACCGGCTGATCCCGGCCATGCACGGCTGGATCCGGATCACCTCACAGCCGGAGCCCGGGCTGGCAATCTTCGACGCCGGCAAGCGGGATGTTCCTTTCGACGAAGGCATGCCGGAGCCGCAACTGCTCCGGCCGCGCACAGCCGGGGACCCGGCCAGCGTCGTCGATGGAATGACGGTGACCAAGCTGAACGACCAACACGGGTTCCTGTCCTTCGACCCGGCGGGAGCGGCGCCGGTGGTGATCGGCGACGAGCTGCGGGTCGGGCTGTCGCACCCCTGTACAGCCTTCGACAAATGGGGCCTGATTCCGGTCATCGACGACCCGGATGCCGACGACCCGGTCGTGGTCGACCTGATCCGCACCTTCTTCTGAGGGGTTCGAAATGACCGATCTACTGATCACCGGCGCGACCGTCCTGGACGGCACCGGCGCCCCGGCCGTACGCGCCGACGTGGCGGTCGACGGCGGCCGCATCGTGGCCATCGGCAACAACCTGCCGCGGGAGGCCGGCCGGACGATCGACGCGGCCGGGTTGGTGCTGTCGCCTGGCTTCATCGACATGCATGCCCATTCCGACCTGCAGATCCTGGCCAACCCGGACCACACTGCCAAGGTCAGCCAGGGCGTCACGCTCGAGGTACTCGGCCAGGACGGTCTGTCGTTCGCCCCCATCGACGGCACCACCCGGACCGCGGTACGCCGTCAGATCGCCGGCTGGAACGGTGAACCCGACGACTTCGACTTCTCCTGGGACACAGTCGCCGGCTATCTCGACCGGCTGGACCGCGGGATCGCCTGCAACGCGGCATACCTGGTACCGCAGGGCACCTTGCGGATGATGGTGGTCGGCACCTCCAACCGGCCGGCGACGCCCGCCGAGCTCGAAGAGATGAAGAGGCTGCTCGCCCAGGGCCTGGAGGAAGGCGCAGCGGGGATGAGCAGCGGCCTCACCTACACGCCGGGTATGTTCGCCGACACCGACGAACTAGTCGAGCTGTGCCGGGTGGTCGCGTCGTACGGCGGGTACTACAGCCCGCACCAGCGGTCCTATGGCAAGGGTGCGCTGGAGGCGTACGCCGAGATGATCCAGGTGGCCCGGCAGACCGGCTGCGCGTTGCACCTCACCCACGCCGTGATGAACTTCGAGCCGAACCGCGGCCGCAGCGGCGACCTGCTGGCGATGCTCGACCAAGGTCTGAGGGACGGCGTCGACATCACCACCGACACCTATCCATACTTGCCTGGGGCAACCACTCTGGCCGCGATCCTGCCGAGTTGGACCGCCGAGGGCGGCCCAGACGCGCTGCTGGCCCGACTGGCCGACCCGGACGATCGCGCCCGCATCACGCATGAATTGGAGCAGGTCGGCAGCGACGGTTGCCACGGCTGCGTGACCGACTGGAACACCATCGAGATCGGCGGCGTGAAGAACCCGACACTGAGCGGCGCAGTCGGAAACACGATCGCTGCGATCGCGGCCGGCCTTGAGAAGGCGCCGGCCGAGGTGTTCTTCGACCTGCTGATCCGGGACAACCTGGCGACCACGATCCTGCATCATGTCGGCCACGAGGAGAATGTGCAGGCAATCATGCAACACCGGACCCACACCGGTGGATCAGACGCCATCCTGGTCGGCGGCAAACCGCATCCGCGCGCCTGGGGCACCTTCCCGCGCTACCTGGCGCACTACGTCCGTGAGCTGGGCGTTCTCGAACTGGCCGACTGCATCCACCACCTGACCGGGCGGCCCGCCCGACGGCTCCGGCTGACTGACCGGGGCCTGGTCCGAGAGGGTTTCCATGCCGATCTGGTGTTGTTCGACCCGGACGGCGTGCGCGACACCGCCACCTTCGACAACCCGCGCCAACAGGCCGAAGGCATCCCCTGGGTCATCGTCGGCGGCATCCCCGTGATCGAGAACGGCCGCCGCACCGACGCGCTCCCCGGCCGCGCCATCCGACGTACCGAGAGGAACCCCCGATGACCACCCTGGACCTGCTGCGCGCCGACCGCGTGCTCAGCGTCGTGCGGGCGCCGTCGATCGACGATGCCCGTGACCTGTGCTCCGCCTTGGTTGCCGGCGGCATCCATGTGATCGAGCTGACGTTCACCACTCCCGACCTGCCGCGGCACCTGGAGCGTGCGGCCTCCACCGCGGCGGATACGGGCGCTGTCGTCGGCGCGGGCACCGTGCAGACCGCTGAGCAGGCCAAGGCAGCCGTTGACGCCGGCGCCCAGTTCCTGGTCACACCCGGCCAGGGACCTGAGGCGGCGGCGATCGTGGCCACCGCGCACGATGCCGGCATTCCGGTCGTGCTGGGTGCGTTCACGCCGTCCGAGGTGATGACCGCGGTGGCGCTCGGGTCGGACGCGGTGAAGATCTTCCCGGCCCACCAGTTGGGGCCCAAGTACCTGAAGGACCTCGGTGGGCCGTTCCCCGGCGTACCGCTGGTCCCCTCCGGCGGCGTGAACGCCGGCAACGCTCGTCAGTTCCTGGACGCCGGTGCGCTGGCTGTCAGTGCCGGGACCGACGTGGTGTCCCCCGCCGACGTGGTGGCCGGCCAGTGGGCCGAGATCACCGCGAAGGCGACCACCTTCTGCGCAGCCTTTCGCTGACAATCTCCGAGGCCTTCGTCTAGCGCTGCTGCGCGCCGTTGACGGTGATGCTGCCGTTGCTGCTACGCAGGTTGAGGCGCCGGGGCGCGGA
>JAWWPC010000120.1:0-14088 GCA_033851055.1 Kribbellaceae bacterium
TGTCCGGCGCAGGAGAACTGCAGATCCCGGCCTCGGCCCCGAAGGGACTGAACCGCACGCTCTGGCTGATCGACGAGGCCGCGGCGCTCGAGATCCCCCACACCATCCGCGCCCCACGCACCTGAACTCCGTTGTGGTGGCCTGGATGTCCGGGGGCTAGAAGATGACTTCGCCGCGGGCGCGGCGGGCGCGCAACTTCTGCAGCGCCTCGGCCAGGATCTCGGCCGCCTCTTCTTCGCTGCGACGCTCCTTCACGTAGGCCAGGTGCGTCTTGTACGGCTCGATCTTCGTCGGAGGCGGCGGGTTGTTCGAGTCTGTACTGGTCGGCAGACCGCAGCGTGGACAGTCCCAGGCCTCCGGGACGGCTGCCTCGACGGCGAACATCGTCGCGGTCTCATGCCCATTGGCACAGAAGAACACGACGCGCTGCCGGGGCGCGGTGTCCCCGCGCACGGCCTCGCCCATCGGTCCGGCACCGACTCGGCTACCACGGATTGCGCTGCCACTACCAGCCACGGAACGTCTCCCCTCTCAGCCGAGCTTGTACAGCAGGCCGAGCGCGACGATGGCCGCGAACCAGATCAGGCCGATACCGATCGTGATCCGGTCCAGGTTCCGCTCGGCCACGGACGAGCCGCCGAGGCTGGACGAGACGCCGCCGCCGAACAGGTCCGACAGGCCGCCACCGCGGCCCTTGTGCAGCAGCACGAGCAGCGTGAGGATCAGGCTGCAGATGATCACAACGATCGAAAAAGCGAGAATCACGAGGAGTAGCCTAACTGAAGGTCCAGGTAACGGCAGATGCCGGCGAACTCGTCCACCTTGAGGCTAGCTCCGCCCACCAGGCAGCCGTCTACATCCGGCTGGGACATGATGCCACCTGCGCTGCTCATCTTCACCGACCCCCCGTACAGAATCCGTAGTGAGTCGGCCACTGCGGGTGAAACCGTCTCCTCGATGCGCCCCCGGATCGCCGCGCAGACCTCCTGCGCGTC
The DNA here is from genome assembly GCA_033851055.1 of Kribbellaceae bacterium. Classification (GTDB taxonomy): domain Bacteria; phylum Actinomycetota; class Actinomycetes; order Propionibacteriales; family Kribbellaceae; genus Kribbella. Next base: position 996 of record JAWWPC010000120.1, read on the forward strand.
CTCAGGAGTAGCGACCTCGCCGGTGCCGATCGCCCAGACCGGCTCGTAGGCGATGACCACCTTGCGGACGTCGTCCTGCTTCAGCCCGGCCAGCGCGGCGTCGACCTGGGCGAGCGTGTGCTCGACATGGCGACCCTCCTTGCGGACCTCGAGGCCCTCCCCCACACACACGATCGGGACCAGTCCTTTGGACAGCGCCTTGGCGGCCTTCGCATTGACCAGGGCGTCATCCTCGTGGTGGTACTGCCGACGCTCCGAGTGACCGGCGAGCACGTAGGTACAGCCCAACTTCGCCAGCATGTTCGCGGAGATCTCGCCGGTGTAGGCGCCCTCGTCGTGCTCGGACACGTCCTGCGCGCCGTACACGATCTTCATCCGGTCGCCGTCGACGAGCGTCTGTACGCTGCGGAGGTCGGTGAACGGTGGCAGTACGGCGACCTCGACCCGCTCGAAGTCGTGCTTCTTGTCCTGCAGCGTCCACGACAGCTTCTGCAGCAGGTGCACCGCCTCGACATGGTTGATGTTCATCTTCCAGTTGCCCGCCATCAAAACCCTACGGGCACTGCTCTTGTCAGCCACAGGTCAGTCCTCTTCCAGCACAGCAAGTCCGGGCAGTTCCTTGCCCTCAAGATATTCCAGCGAAGCGCCACCGCCGGTGGAGATGTGCCCGAACTGGTCGTCGGTGAAGCCGAGCTGGCGAACTGCGGCGGCCGAGTCGCCACCACCGACCACGCTGAGCCCGTCCACTTCGGTCAATGCCTGGGCGACGGCCTTCGTGCCGGCCGCGAAGGCCTCCAGCTCGAAGACACCCATCGGCCCGTTCCAGAACACCGTCTTGGCACCGGCGATCTCGGCAGCGAACTTCTTGGCCGATTCCGGGCCGATGTCCAGGCCGAGCTGGTCGGCCGGGATCGCGTCCGCCGGTACCACAGTGGCCGGCGCGTCGGCCTTGAACTCCGGCGCCACCACGATGTCGGTGGGCAGGACGATCTCGACACCTTTGGCCTTGGCGGTCTCGAGGTAACCCTTCACCGTGTCCAGCTGGTCTTCCTCGAGCAGGCTCTTGCCGACCTCGTGGCCCTGGGCCTTGAGGAAGGTGAAGACCATGCCGCCGCCGATCAGCAGCTTGTCAGCCTTGGCCAGCAGGTTCTCGATCACCGCGAGCTTGTCGGAGACCTTCGCGCCACCCAGTACGACGACGTACGGGCGCTGCGGGTTCTCGGTGAGCTTCTTCAGCACGTTCACCTCGGCCAGGACAAGGTCTCCGGCTGCGTGCGGGAGCTTGCGGGCCACGTTGTACACGCTGGCCTGCTTGCGGTGTACCACACCGAAGCCGTCGCTGACGAAGACGTCCGCCAGACCGGCCAGCTCCTCAGCCAGCGACTCGCGCTCGGCGTCGTCCTTGCTCTCCTCGCGCGGGTCGAACCGGACGTTCTCGAGCAGCAGCACCTCGCCCTCGTCGAGCTCTTGCACGGCCTCCTGGGCGCTGTCGCCGGTCACGTCGGAGGCGAAGTGCACTTTGATGCCCTCGGGCTGCAGCAGCTCGCCGAGCCGCTTCGCGACCGGGGCGAGGGTGAACTCCGGGTTCGGCTTGCCCTTGGGGCGGCCGAGGTGCGCGGCCACGATCACCTTGGCGCCGGCCTTGGCCAGCTTCACCAGGGTCGGCAGGCTGGCGCGGATGCGCCCGTCGTCGCCAATCACGCTGTCGCCATCGCCTGATTTGTTGACAGGCACGTTCAGGTCGGAGCGGACCAGCACCCTGCGCCCCGCGAGGTCGCCGAGATCTTCGATCGTCTTCACAGTTCAGCTTTCCTTCGCGAAATCGCCAACGTCCGAAGAACCTTGGGCTAGCGCAAGGTTCATCGGACGCAACGTCGAGGGTGGGACGTCAGAGGGAGGCGCCGACGTAGTTGACCAGGTCGACCAGGCGGTTCGAGTAACCCCACTCGTTGTCGTACCAGCCGATCACCTTGACCTGGTTGCCGATCACCTTGGTGAGACCGGAGTCGAAGATGCAGGACGCCGGGTCGGTGACGATATCGGTGGAGACGATCTCGTCCTCGGTGTAGCGCAGGTAGCCCTTCAGGGCGCCCTCGGCAGCGGCCTTGACGGCGGCGTTGACCTCTTCGACCGAGGTCTCGCGACCGACCGTGACGGTGAGGTCGGTGGCCGAGCCGGTCGGCACCGGGACGCGGAGCGCGAAGCCGTCCAGCTTGCCCTTCAGCTCCGGCAGCACCAGGCCGATCGCCTTCGCGGCGCCGGTCGAGGTCGGCACGATGTTCAGTGCCGCGGCACGGGCCCGGCGTAGGTCCTTGTGTGGGCCGTCCTGCAGGTTCTGGTCCTGGGTGTACGCGTGGATCGTGGTCATCAGACCCTTCTCGATCGTGAACGCGTCGTGGATGGCCTTCGCCATCGGGGCCAGACAGTTGGTGGTGCAGGACGCGTTCGAGATCACCGTGTGCTTGTCCGCGTCGTACAGCTCGTGGTTCACGCCCATCACGACGGTGAAGTCCTCGTTCTTCGCCGGGGCGGAGATGATGACCTTCTTGGCGCCGTTGTCAGCGTGCGTCTTGGCCTTGGTGGCGTCGGTGAAGAAGCCGGTGGACTCGATCACCACGTCGGCGCCCACATCAGACCACTTGAGGTTCGCGGGGTCACGTTCGGCGAACGCCTTGAAGCTGTGGTCGCCGACGGTGATGTCGTCGTCGGTCGCGGACACGTCGCCCGGGAACCGGCCCAGGATCGAGTCGTACTTCAGCAGGTGGGCCAGGGTCTGGTTGTCGGTCAAGTCATTGACGGCGACGACCTCGATGTCGGCACCGGACGCCTGTACGGCGCGGAAGAAGTTACGGCCGATCCGGCCGAAGCCGTTGATACCTACGCGAACGGTCACGGGACTACGTCTCCTCAAAAAAAGTGGCTCCCAGCAGTACTGCTACCACCCGAAACAGTAGCCCAACAGCCCACTCGGCCCAGTGGTCCCGTCCACATCAGACCACCGCTCCCCCGCCGTGACTTGTCACCAGACCAGCCGGACATGGCGGCGGCTCCGGAGAACACTTCTCCAGAGCCGCCGATCGTCGTTCTGTACAAGGCGATTCAGTGCTGGAGGGGCACCTCAGCGCTCGAAGGCAGGTCTCGCGACGCGGACGCCCGAGGTCTTTGCCTTGGCGCCATCGGTCTGTACGCCGGCCCGGTTCGCCGACACGCCGGTTCCCGGCGGGCGTTCGGCGAGCAGCCGCCTGGCGAGAGCCAGGTCACCGGCCTCGCCGCGGAGCACGCCAGCTACCTGCGACAACGTCCCGGGCTGTGTCTGAACCTCGGTGTCCGGCCAGCCCTGCCCGGCCGTCTGCGGCTCAACCGCGACCATCTCGTTCTGGTTGTCCGCAGCTTCGGCGGCCTTCTTCGCGCCTTCAGCGGCCTTGATCGCCTCAGCCTGCCGATTCATGGCAGCTCGCTCGATCTCCAGCCGTGCTTTGGCTTCTTCGTCCGCAGTGCCCACTTGTCCTCGGATTCTCGTCGTGACGGGCCCCCGGATCCGCCATCGAAACACAGCAACGGGGCAACCACGCCCGCTGAGTGTCATCAGGTACGACGCTGAGGCGCCTACCGCGCCAGGGGGATCACGCCGGGTCGAGCATGTCCGGGGTCAGGTTGGCCTCCGTGTTGGCGATGCCGAGATCGGCCGCGCGCTTGTCGGCCATCGCCAGCAGGCGCCGGATTCGGCCAGCCACCGCGTCCTTGGTCAGGGCGGGCTCGTGCAGCTGGCCGAGCTCCTCGAGGCTGGCCTGCTTGTGCTCCAGCCGCAGCTTTCCCGCCACCTGCAGGTGATCCGGCACGTCGTCGCCGAGGATCTCCAGCGCCCGCTCGACCCGCGCACCGGCTGCCACGGCCGCGCGGGCGGAACGCCGCAGGTTCGCGTCGTCGAAGTTGGCCAGCCGGTTCGCCGTCGCGCGGACCTCGCGACGCATCCGCCGCTCCTCCCACGCGAGCACCGACTCGTGCGCACCCAGCCGGGTCAGCAGTGCGCCGATCGCATCGCCGTCGCGGATCACCACACGGTCGACATTGCGGACCTCACGTGCCTTGGACCCGATCCCCAGTCGCCGGGCAGCGCCGACGAGCGCCAGCGCGGCCTCCGGGCCCGGGCAGGTCACCTCGAGCGAGGACGAGCGACCCGGCTCGGTCAGCGACCCGTGCGCCAGGAAGGCGCCACGCCAGGCCGCCACGGCGTCGCAGGAGGCACCCGACACAACCGTCGGCGGTAGGCCCCGGACGGGTCGGCCGCGGTTGTCCACGAGGCCTGTTTGCCGCGCCAGGGCGTCCCCGTCACGGACGACGCGGACGACGTACTTGGTCTGCTTGCGGATGCCGGACGGGGAGATCACCACGACGTCCGACGGGTGGCCGAAGATCTCCGCGATGTCCTTGCGCAGCCGCCGGGCCGCCGCGCCGCTGTCCAGCTCGGCCTCGACGACGATGCGCCCCGACACGATGTGCAACCCGCCCGCGAACCGCAGGACGGACGAGACTTCGGCCTTGCGGCAACAGGGCTTGGTGACCTGAATGCTGGTCAGCTCGGATTTCACCTGTGCTGTCATCGCCATGTAAGAATCCTCCCACCGTTGTCAAAGACCCTCGTGCCGGCCAACTCTTTCCCGGCCAGTCCCCCGTTATGGCCCGTGGCAACCTTTCGCCCGGCCGGCGTCGTTCCTCCACCGACAATCGAGAGGAGCGGCGCATGCGAAGACGGGACGAGGTGGACTTCACCGAGTTCGCGACCGCAGCAGTACGCCGGCTACGTCGTACGGCGTATCTGATGTGCGGCGACTGGCACCGGGCCGAGGACGCGGCCCAGGACGCTTTGGTCCGGGTGTACAAGGTGTGGGGTCGGCTGGACCACCAGGCAGGCCTGAACGCCTATGCCCACAAGGCCGTCGTGTCGGTCGTACTCGACCAGGCCAAGCGGCCGTGGCGCCGCGAACACGTCGTCGACGAGCCTGTCGAGCGACCCCTCGCGGACACGGTCGGCACGATCGACAACCGCCTGCTGGTGATCCAGGCGCTGGCAGAGCTACCGCCGCGGCAGCGGGCGTGCGTGGTCCTGCGGCACTACACGGACCTCAGTCTCGAGGAGACCGCGACCGTGCTCGGCATCAGCGTCGGCGCCGTCAAGAGCCAGAGCTCCCGCGGCCTCGCCACCCTGCGTGAACTGCTGAACCGTCCAGATCTGGAAGAGGCCACCGACGACCGGGAAGAGGTCTTGTCATGACAACCGAGATCGAAGACCTGCTGGCCGAGGCTGCGGACGACTCGGCCCAGCCGATTTACCACTCCATCGATGACGTGGTACGCCGCGGCCGGCGCGGCGTGCGACTCCGCCGGGCGAGCATGGTCGCGGCCAGCGTGGTCACAGCCGGAGCGGTCATCATCGGGGTAACCACCTGGGCGGGCGGGAACAAGACCGGTGGCGTCCAGCCGGCCGGCACCCCGGAAACCACCGTCACGATCGACGCGAAGACCGGGGAGCTCCTGCCTCTGCAGCCACCGGCCAGCAAGCTCACCGACGCGCAGATCATCAACCGCTGCAAGGTCCTGGACAACCAGTGGCAGCAAGGCAGTCACAAAGCAGGTGGTGGCACGGGATCGATCACCGGGTGGAAGGTGGCCGTCAACCAGGCTGAGGGCAGCTGGCTGCGGGCGATCCTGGTGTCTCCCGACCACAAGCGCTGGGCGGTCTGCCAGGACAACCAGGGCTCCGGCGCCCCCTACGACAGGTACCTGCGCGAGGACCTGAACCTGCAGAAGGACTTCGCAGTGTGGACCGATCGCGATGGCGCGGAGGGAGTCGTGCCGAAGAACGTCGCCCGGGTGACCTTCCAGATCGGCGACCAGCCTGTGCCCGCGGCGGCGAGGGTCAGCAACGGATTCCTGCTCTGGTACGCGGATCTGGGGTACCTCGACGTTCGCGACAAGCCGATCTGGGCCGTCTTCTACGACGCGACAGGCCGGGAGGTCGCGCGATTCGACTCGAATGTCTACAACCCCGCGGAGGGGTACAACGCCGACCGGAAACCGATCTTCCCGAAGTAAGGGCTACTGCTCGAAGATCTCGCAGTAAACCTTGGCGAGCTTGGCGGGATCGTGCTGAAGATGCTGGTGGTCGTCGGCGATGTCGGCGATCACCAGGTCCGCGCCGAGCGACTCCGCAGTACGGCGTAACGATGCCGGGTCCGGCACATGCCCCGAGTCGGCAAGTACGACGTCGATCCGCAGCTCGGGGGCGTGCGCGGCCAGCACCTCGAGGTGCGTCTCCGGGGAGAAGCCGTCGGTCTCGCCCTTCTGCTCACCCAGGTTGAGCGTCACCAGTCGGCGCGCGTTCGTTTCCTGCAGGCCGCGGGCGAGAGCCGGCACCAGCAGGTTCGGGATCACCGAGGTGAACCACGAGCCCGGGCCTACCACCACCCAGTCGGCCTCCGCGATGGCGACCAGGGCCTCGGGACAAGCCGGTGGATCGGCCGGATCCAGTGCGACGTCGACGACATGGCCTTCTGTGGTTGCCACCTCGGCCTGACCACGGATCTCGGTGATCACCTCGGGATGCAACGGATCCAGGCCGATCACGCGCGCGGTGATGTCCAGCGGGACAGCCGACATCGGGAGCACCCGGCCTTGCGCGCCGAGCAGCCGGGCCACCCAGTCGAGGCCGTCGACAGCCTCACCAAGCAGCTCCCACAACGCGACGATCAGCAGGTTGCCGACCGCGTGGTCATGCAGTTCGCCATCGCTGCGGAAGCGATGCTGCAGCACATCGGCCCAGGTCCGGCCCCATTCGTCGTCGCGGCACAGCGCGGCCAGCGCCATCCGCAGGTCACCCGGCGGCAGGACACCGAGCTCGCGCCGCAGCCGGCCGGACGAACCGCCGTTGTCCGCGACGGTGACCACGGCCGTCAGCTGGTCCGTGATCTGGCGCAGGGCGGACAGCGAAGCTGCCAGGCCATGCCCGCCCCCCAGTGCGACGACTCGTGGCGCCCGTGACACTACGCGGTCACTCCCGCCCCAGATCCCTGTGCACCACCAACGTGGGTGAACCCTTCTCACGCAGCTGCCTCGCGATCTCCTCGGCCATCGCGACGCTCCGGTGCTTCCCACCGGTGCAGCCGATCGCGACCGTGACGAACCGCTTGCCCTCGTTCAGATAACCGATCCGCAGGGTGTCCAGCACGTCCACGTAGTTCTTCAGGAACTGCTGGGCCAGCGGGTTACCGAGGACGAAGTCTGACACAGGTTTGTCCTGGCCGGTCATCGGGCGCAGGTCGGGCTGCCAGTAGGGGTTCGGCACGAAGCGCATGTCCGCCACCACGTCAGCGTCCACCGGGATGCCGTACTTGAAACCGAACGAGACCACGGTGGCCCGCAGCTCCGCGTTCTCCTCGTCGCCGAAGGCGTTCACGATCTTCGCCGCGAGCTGGTGGATGTTCAGGTTCGAGGTGTCGATCACCAGGTCCGCGCCGGCCCGGATGTCGCCGAGCAGCTCGCGCTCGCGCTGGATCCCGGTCAGCAGCCGGCCCTCGCCCTGCAGCGGATGCGGCCGGCGGACGCTCTCCTGCCGACGCACGATGACATCGTCGGAGGCCTCCAGGAACAGGGTCAGCGGCCGGTAGCCCTTGGTCCGCAGATCGAGCAGCGCCGAGCCGAGCTCGTCGAAGAACATCCCGGTCCGGACATCGACCACGATCGCCAGCCGTGGCGAGGCACCGGTCCCGACCACCTGCTCGACGATGGTGGTGAGGAACATCGGCGGCAGGTTGTCGACCACGAACCAGCCCAGGTCCTCCAGTACGTCCGCGACCGCGCTGCGTCCCGCGCCGGACATGCCGGACACGATGATGAGGTTGCCGCCCGACTGGTCCATCTCTCCTCAGTTCTCCCCGCTCAGCTCGTCGTCCAGTATCTCGCCTGTAGCGGTGTTGACCGTCGGTGCGCGACCAGTGTCGGCCTTAATTGCCGCAGAGTTCACCGCCGCGACCACCGACTCGGCGGTACGACGCCCGAACCCGGGCAGCCCGGCCACTTCGTCGACCGTTGCCTGGCGGAGTTTCTTCAGCGAGCCGAAGTGCCGCAGCAGCGTCTTGCGCCGTACCTCTCCCAGTCCCGGTACGTCGTCGAGCACACTCTCCACCATCGACTTCGAACGTCGGCTGCGGTGGTGGGTGATGGCGAACCGGTGCGCCTCGTCCCGCAGGCGCTGCAGCAGGTACAGCCCCTCCGACGTACGGGAGAAGATGACGGGATCCTCGTCGTCCGGCAGCCAGACCTCCTCCAGTCGCTTGGCCAGACCGCAGACCGGGATGTCGCCGAGGCCGAGCTCATCCATCGCCTGCCGGGCGGCCGCGACCTGTGGCGGGCCACCGTCCACCACCACCAGGCCCGGTGTGTACGCGAACTTGCGGGCCCGGCCGGTCTCCGGATCGATCAGGTTCGCCGTGGGGTCCTCGTCCTTGCCATCGGGAGTGCTGATGCGCTCGTCCAACAGCCGCTTGAATCGCCGGGTCAACACCTCCGCGATCGAGGCGACGTCGTTCTGACCGTCGACACCCTTGATCACGAAGCGCCGGTACTCGCTCTTGCGCGGTAGGCCGTCCTCGAACACCACCATCGAGGCGACCACCTCGGTGCCCTGCAGGTTCGACACGTCGTAACACTCCAGCCGGAGCGGCGCCTCGGGCAGATCCAGCGCGGCCTGGATCTCCTCCAGGGCGAGGTTGCGGGTGGTCAGATCGCTGGCCCGCTTGGTCTTGTGCATGGTCAGTGTCTGCAGCGCGTTCCGCGCGACCGTCTCCATCAGTGACTTCTTGTCGCCACGCTGCGGCACCCTGATAGCGACCCGCGAGCCCCGCAGAGCCGAGAGCCACTCGACCAGCGCCTCCTCGTCCTCAGGCAGGGTCGGTACCAGGATCTCCCGCGGGATCGTGTCGCCGGACTCCCCCGCATAGGTCTGCTGGATGAACCGCTCGACCAGGTCGCCGGTGGTCGCCGTGCCATCAGCCTTGTCGGCGATCCAGCCGCGCTGGCCGCGGATCCGGCCGCCGCGGACGTAGAAGATCTGCACCGCGACCTCGAGCGGGTCCTCCGACAGCGCGATCACGTCCGTGTCGGTGCCGTCGCCGAGCACCACCGCGTTCTTCGCCAGGGCCTTGTCGAGGGCGCTCAGGTCGTCGCGGATCTTGGCTGCCTTCTCATACTCCAGCTCGGCCGCGGCAACGCGCATCTCCTTCTCCAGCCGGCGTACGTACGTCGCGGTCTGGCCGGACAGGAAGGCGGAGAAGTCTTCGACGATCTTGCGGTGCTCCTCCTGGCTGACCCGGCCGATGCAGGGCGCGGCGCACTTGCCGATATAGCCGAGCAGGCAGGGCCGGCCGATCTGCCGGTGCCGGTTGAACACGCCCTTGCTGCAGGACCGCATCGGGAAGACCCGGAGCAGCAGGTCAACCGTCTCCCGGATCGCCCAGGCGTGGCTGTACGGGCCGAAATAGCGGACGCCCTTCTTCTTCGGGCCGCGCCCGACCATCACCCGCGGGTACTCCTCGTTCACCGTGATAGCGAGCCACGGGTACGACTTGTCGTCGCGATACTTCACGTTGAAGCGCGGGTCGTACTCCTTGATCCAGGAGTACTCCAGCTGCAGCGACTCCACCTCGTTCGCCACCACGGTCCAGTCGACCTTGGCAGCGGTGGTGACCATCGACTGGGTCCGGGGGTGCAGGTTCACCAGATCCTGGAAGTACGACGACAACCGGGCGCGCAGGTTCTTCGCCTTGCCGACGTAGATCACCCGCCCGCCGGCATCACTGAACCGGTAGACCCCTGGCGAATCGGGAATGGAGCCCGGAGCCGGGCGGTACGAGGACGGATCAGCCACGATCCCCACCCTATGCCGCGGATCCGACAACCTTGCGGCCGCGCGAAGGTCGCGTTGGGGAGTCCCAGGGTTACGCATCTGACCCTAGCCTTGGGATGCGCAGAATGCGTAACGTGTCAGCCAGGGTTGACGTGCAGGAATTAGCGTGAGGCAACCCGGCTTTGCGCTGACGCGAGGGAGTTCCGCCGTGTCCCCATCCACCACACCGCGCCGTTCAAGGGCCGCGATCGGTGCATCCGCGGCGGCTGCGCTCGCGATCACCGGCCTGGTCGCCACCGCACCCGGGAGCCACGCTGCTGGGGCAGCACTGAGCCCGGCCAAAGATGTCTCCATCCGCGCCGCAGGCAGCCCGACCGCGATCCCCGGCAGCTACGTCGTTGTGCTGTCCGGTGGCCAGTCGACTGCCTCGACCGTGGCCACCACGGCCACCACTCAGAGCGTGGCCACGTCGTACGCCGTGAAGGTGCGGCACAACTTCAGCTCCGTCAAGGGATTCTCGGCCAGCATGACCGCGGACCAGGCGAACAAGCTGGCCCGCGACAGCCGGGTCGCGTTCGTCGAGCAGAACCAGAAGGTCACCATCAGCCAGGACAACCCTCCGTGGGGTCTGGACCGTTTAGACCAGCGTGACCTGCCGTTGGACCAGGTGTACGACGAGCCGATCACCGGGGACAACGTCAGCGTCTACGTGATCGATACAGGCATCTATGCCGCTCACAAAGACTTCCAGGGTCGCGCCTCGGTCGGCACCGACACGATCGGTGACGGCAAGAAAGGCGTCGACTGCCATGGCCACGGCAGCCATGTCGCCGGCACCATCGCGGGTGCGAAGTACGGTGTCGCCAAGCGCGCCAAGGTGTTCGGCGTCCGGGTGCTGAACTGCGCTGGTACGGGTACGACCGAGAGCGTTGTCGCGGGCATCGAATGGGTCACAGCCCACGCCAAGAAGCCGGCGGTCGCGAACATGAGCCTCCGCAGCGCTGCTGACCCGGTGATGGACGCGGCGGTGAGGGCATCAATCAACTCCGGCGTCACCTACTCGGTGGCAGCAGGCAACGAAAGCTCGGACGCCTGCACCGTTTCTCCGGCCCGGGTGCTCACGGCGATCACCGTCGGCGCGACCGACAACACCGATGCCAAGGCGGCATTCTCCAACTACGGCAGGTGTGTAGACGTGTTCGCGCCAGGCGTGAATGTCGAGTCCGTCGGTATCACCGGCCCGGACGCGAAGGCCACGCTCAGCGGTACGTCGATGGCCACGCCGCACGTGACAGGTGCCGCCGCGCTATACCTGTGCGAGCATCCGGACGCGACACCGGCCGATGTCGCTGCTGCCCTGACCACTGCGTCGACTGCGGGCAAGGTCAGCAGCCCAGGCATCGGTTCCCCGAACAAGCTGCTCTACGTCGGCCCGACGACCGACTGATCCAACCCGTCTCAGGAGGCCGGGCCGACGATGTTCCCGCCCCTCACGGTCACCGCGACAGGTGGCAGCGGGGCTGGGGCCGGTCCGGCCTCCACCGCGCCGGTGGTGAAGTTGTACTTGCTGCCGTGGCAGGGGCAGTCGATGGTCTTGTCCATGACCTGGTTGACGATGCAACCGGCGTGAGTGCAGACCGCCGAGAATCCCTTGAACTGCCCTGCCGTCGGCTGCGTCACGACGATCTTGGCGTCGGTGAATACCTTGCCGCCACCGACCGGTACGTCGGCGGCGGTCCCGAGCACGGCTCCTCCGCCGCCGCTGGACGAGCTGGGCGCACTGGTCGGGGCGGACGTCGGCGCCGACGAGCTGGAGGCGCCGCCGGACGGAGTCGAGCCGGCGGAGTCGCCGTTGTTGCCACATGCAGCGAGCAGCGGCACGCTCACCCCTGCGAGACCTGCCACCGCGGCACCGCGGAGCACTGTCCGGCGGTCCCGCGGGGTATCGATCGCGCGGCTGAGTTCGGCCGAGTTGTCGTCGCTCATGAGCTGGTCCTCCAGGGGGCTGTTGGCCAAAAGTAGTTGAACGCTCTGCTTCTTTGCTTTGTACCCGACCCATCCAAATCGCGGCACATACCTGATGAACGACGGAATCGGAGGTTCGGTTCACCCGGTCCGTGAAAGATTTCGCCCGAACCGTCCGCACGGCGGTGGTGCGTTAGCGGGTCGCGCGCTCCACTAGGCGCGCGGCCAGTTCGAGCACCGCCCGGCGGGTGGCCGGCTCGAGTTGCTCCGGCCGGAGCGGCCAGGCGCGCGCAAGGTGGTCGTCGTACGGGAGGACGACGTAGCCGAGGCCCCGGTCGGAGACGGCGGACTGCAACCATCGCACCGCGTCCGGGTCGTCCGGCTGGTTCTCGGCGATGATGACGAGGCCCTTGTCCACCAGCATGTGCTGACCGTCCGTAGTCAGCTGATCAAGCTGGTTGATGCTGGTCAGGGCGTCGTCGCGCGCCGACGGGACGACCAGCGCGACCGCGTGGGCCGCTCCCGCGACATACCCGGTGGCTTCCTCGAACAGGCCTGCTGGGCAGTCGACGAGCGACAGGGGGATCTGGTTCGCGCCCCCCACGTTACGCGCGGCAAGCACATCGCTGATGGCGTCCGCGGTCGGCTCCGCGCGGGCGAGCTGAATCCGCGAATCCGGCGTGGCCACGATGCCCTGCTCGAGCCGGTGAGTCAGCTTGCCCTCGCGTGGGAACGCGTCCACGGCCAGCACGATGTCGGTCCGCTGCGAGGCCAGGGTGTCCGCCAGCAGAGCCGCGACGGTCGAGGTACCGCTCTGCGGAATGGGGCCGATGATGCCGATCATCCGGCCGATGCCGATCGGCCGCCGGATGATCGCGATGTTCTCGACGTCGCGCTGCATTCGCCCGGAGGCACCCGCGATGTACGCCGCCTCCGCGGCGAGCCGGCCGATCCGCCGGAGGAATCCGCCGGAACCGCCTCGTTCCTCGTGCTGCAGCCCCACCGATCCACTCACCACGGGCAAAGGTCCTGCCAGCGGATCCTGGTACGCCGGCGTATAGGCCTGCGCGCCCGGTCCCCCATCCGGCGACGGGTTGTCCCAACCGGTCAGCGGCTGGTACTGGGGTTGTTGGTACACGGGTTGTTCGTACAGGGGCTGCTGGTTGGGGTACTGCGGCGGCGGGTAGCTCGGCGGCTGGCCGTAGCTCGGCCCGGGTCCGTACTGCG
>JAWWPC010000173.1:0-6720 GCA_033851055.1 Kribbellaceae bacterium
GGCATCGAATACTTGCCTTCGTCCATGAGCTGGCTGAGCCGGTACTGCATGCACACCATGTCGGTGATGTCCGCCAGCATCCGCGCCAGCCGGTACTGGATGAGCTGGAAGGACGCCAGCGGTACCCCGAACTGCTTGCGCTGCTTGGCGTAGGCCAGCGCGGTCTCGTAGCCCGCGATGGCGGCGCCGATCGCCTCCCAGGACACGCAGAAGCGCGAGGCCATCAGCACTTTCTCGGTGTCCCGGAAGGTGTTGACGTTCGCCAGCCGGTTCTCGGCGGGCACCCGGACGTCGGTGAGGGAGATCTGCGCGTTCTGCACGCAGCGCAGCGCCGTCTTGCCGGTGATGACCTGGGCGTCGAACCCGGGGGTGCCCTTCTCGACGACGTAACCGCCGACGTGCCCGTCGTCACCGCGGGCCCAGATGATCGAATAGTCGGCGAAGGTCGCGTTGCCGATCCACCGCTTATGGCCGTTGAGCACGTACGAGTCGCCGTCCCTGTGCGCGGTCGTCTCCAGCTTGACCACGTCCGTGCCGTGGGCGGGCTCGGTCAGACCGAAGCAGCCGATCTTCTCCAGGCTGGCCATCTGCGGCAGGAAGCGTTGCTTCTGCTCCTCCGACCCCAGCAGCGCGATCGACGTCATGGCCAGTGCCGAGTGCACTCCGGCGAAGGTGGACATGCTCAGATCACCGCGCGCCAGCTCCAGGATGACGATGCCGGTGGTCACATTGCTCATCCCTGGGCAGCCGTAGCCCTGGATCTGGAAACCGCTGATGCCCAACTGCGCGAGCTTGGGCACCAGCTCGAAGGGGAACTCCGCCCGCTCCCAATACGGGTTGATGACCGGGATGACCTCCTGGTCCATGAAGTCCCGTACCTTCCGGCGGAGGGCCTGCTGCTCGTCGTCCAGCAGGTCGTTCAGCAGGTAGTAGTCCGTGTGCTCCGGCCCGCCCAGCACGGGGGGCTGGACGACCGGGTGCCCGTTCCCGGGGCCGACCGTAGTGATGTCGATGGGCGACATCGAGTCCTGGCGTATCGCGTTCATCCGTCCGGCACTCCTTTTCGGATTCCCCTCTGTAGCCCCCTCAACTCAAAGCTAGGAGAAAGCGGAAAAGCAGCCATCGGGCGCAGAACACGAACTTTCCGAAGGAACTCGTGCCCTCGACCCAATGCACTCGCGGTGACCACCAGGGCACAAAAGGCGTGCGGTGCGGGAAGGCCTGACCGCTAGTGCCGGATGGCACCGGTCGGCACCACAGCTGTAAGGTGATGAGATGGCTGCGGGCAGCCTCGTCGTCACGAAGCACGTGTCGGTCGTGGCGATGAACGTCGCGGAACACATCTCGGAAGTCAGCCGAGATGTGTGGGAGCTTCTGATTGCCGAGATCCCGCAGCTGAGAGGCGACAATGTAATCCTCAACCTTTTGAAGGCGAGTGTCGAGGAAAACATTGCGACAATGCTGCATGTTCTTGAGAATGACATGCCACTGGAGAATGTTGAGGGGCCGGCGTCGGCGTTGGATTATGCGCGACGGCTGGCTCAGCGCAATGTTCCCATCAGCGCGCTCATCAGGGCATACCGGATCGGCCATTGCCGTTTCTTGCGGTGGTGCCTTGACGAGCTCCACCGTCAAGGACCCGGTGAGGATGTCGCCACGGCGACCGCGCGGCGCATGGTGGAGGTGAGTTTCGGATACATCGACCGGGTCAGCGAACGAGTCATCGAGGTCTACCAGCTAGAACGGGACCGTTGGCTGCTGAGCCAAGCCGCCGTGCGCGCCGGACACGTTCGAAGGATCCTCGCCGAGAAGCAGGTGGACGCCGACTTGGCGGAATCAGCCCTCGGCTACCGGTTGCGTCAGCATCACGTAGGGATGGTTCTCTGGCTGCCCGAGCGGACCCACGGCGGTGAAGGACTCGCCCGGCTCGACCGACTCATCAGCGGGGTCGCGAAAGAACTCAACTGTTGTACCAAGCCGCTGTTCACCGCCCGGGACGAGTCTTTGTCCTGGGCCTGGCTGCCCTTCGGCTCGCACCGCGAGGTTCCCTGGGACGTGCTGTCGAGCTTGATCGAGGACCGCGACCCCACCGCGAGGGCGGCCGTGGGAGACGTGGAACCCGGCGTAGAAGGTTTCCGTCGCACGCATCGCCAGGCTCTTCGCGCACAGGAGCTGGCCATGGCCGCGAGTCCGGGCGCTCGAGTCACCGCGTATGCCGAGGTTGCCCCGATCGCTTTGATGTGCACGGACATCGACGGCATACGTGCCTGGGTACGGAACGTGCTCGGCGCCCTGGCGGTCGACGACGAGCAGTGCGCGAGACTCCGGGAGACCTTGCAGATCTTCCTTGCCACCGGCTGCAGTTACACCGCCACCGCCGGCCGCCAAGTCCTGCACAAGAACACCGTGCAGTACCGCATCCGGAAAGCCGAGGACGCCATGGGCAGGTCGCTGCATGAACGGCGCCCCGACCTGGAGGTGGCGCTGCTCGCTGTTCGGTACCTCGGCTCACCGGTTCTCCGGAGCCCCTCCTGACGGCGGCGGGACCACCTCCCGCTTGAGGATCTTGCCAGTGGGCCCTGTCGGCAGCGCGTCCACGATCCAAACCTTCCGCGGATACTTGTACGCGGCGACACGACACTTGACGTAATCACGCAGTTCCTCGGCCGTGGCGGAGGCGTTCCGCTTGAGAACGACCGCCGCGCCGACCTCCTCACCGAGATCAGCACTGGGCAGGCCGATGACCGCGGCATCGGCCACCGCCGGATGCTCGTACAGCACGGCTTCGACCTCGCGTGGGTACACGTTGTACCCGCCGCGAATGATGACATCCTTCTCCCGGCCGACGATCCAGAAGTATCCGTCCTCGTCGACACGGCCGAGGTCGCCGGTGTGGAACCAACCGTCCCGGATCGCGGCGGCGGTGGCCTCGGGGCGCTGCCAGTACCGCTTCATCACGTTGGGGCCGCGGATCACGATCTCGCCGGTTCCGCCGTGCGGTACCTCGTTGCCGTTGTCGTCGACCACCCGCATCTGGACGCCCGGGATCGGGGTGCCGATCGAGCCGGGTTTGCGCTCGGCATCCAGGCGGCTGAACGAGGCGACCGGCGAGGTCTCCGACAGCCCGTACCCTTCGAGCACGACACAGGCGAACGCGGCCTCGAAGGCGCGCAGCACCTGGACCGGCATCGCCGCGCCGCCGCAGATGGACAGCCGCAGCCGGGAGACGTCGTAGGCGTCCCGGTCCGGCGCCTGCACCAGCCTGCCGAATGTCGTCGGTACCCCGGCGCAGACGGTGACCCCGTGCGCGGCGAGGATCCGCAGCGCCTGCCCGGCGTCGAAGCGAGGCAGCAGGGTCAGGCACGCACCGGAGGCGACGGCGGCGTTGAGCGTGCAGGTCTGCCCGAACGCGTGGAAGAGTGGCAGCCCTCCGAACATCACGTCGTCGGTGGTGAGCCGGAGCAGCTCGGTGGCCACGACTTCGCAGTTGCGGGTGAGGTTGGCGTGGGTCAGCTCGGCACCCTTCGGCTGACCTGTCGTCCCCGAGGTGTAGAGGATCACCGCGGTGTCGTCCTCGTGCCGGTCGATCATGTCCTCGGCCGGTGGGCCGGACGCAAGCAGCCCGTCGAATCCGCTGGGATCAACGACGACCGCGTCGGCCTCGGCCTGCTGCGCACCGGTCCGCGCCTCGTCGGCGAAGTCGTGCCAGGCGAACAACAGCCGGGCACCTGAGTCGCCGAGGTAATAGGCGACCTCCCGGGACTTGAGCAGGGGGTTCATCGGAACGACGATGCCGCCGGCCCGGACTACGCCGAAGTAGGCGATGGCGAACTCCGGGGTGTTGGGCAGCATGATCCCGACTGGGTCGCCTGGTTTGACGCCGCGGTCGTGGAGCAGTCCGGCCATGCGAGCGCTGGCCTGGTCGAGCGTGCCATACGAGACGGTGTCGTCCCCGAGACGCAGCGCGGTGCGATCCGGGTAAGCGCGGGCGCTGCGTACAACGTTCGACGCGAGATTCATGGCAGATCCACTCAAGGAAGACAGATGCTAGTGCTCGTCAGTGCGGCACATGTCGTGATCTGGCGTTTCGGGCCAGGACCTGCTGACTGATCACCGTTCGATCGGAGCGCCCCGTGCCGATGAAAGCCCCCGCCCAGTCGAGCACCGTGGTGAAGCGGTTCTTGAAGCCGACGAGATACATCAGGTGCACGGCCAGCCACAGTAGCCAAGCGAAGAACCCCGCAATGCGTAGCCGGCCGATACTCGCGACCGCATATGAACGTGACACCGCGGCCAGGCTGCCCTTGTCGTGGTATCGGAACGGGCCGGCGGTCGGCTTGCCCGTGCAAGCACGAGCAATCTGGTCGGCGGCATACCGACCACCCTGAATGGCGACCTGCGCTACTCCAGGTAGGCCCTGGAGGCTGATCATGTCGCCGACAACGAACACCTCCGGGTGGCCAGGCAGCGTGAGGTCCTCCTGGACCTTGACCCTGCCCGCCCGGTCCAGCCCGGCGCCTGATTGCTCGGCCAGCTGAGCACCGAGGGGCGAGGCTGCGACACCTGCGGCCCAGATCTTGCACAACGAGGGAATGCGGCGGCGGCCTTCGGAATCCTCCACCTCCAGTCCAGCCTCATCGACGCCCACGACCTTTGCGCCAAGCTGCACCTCCACGCCCATCTTGCGCAGATGCCCAGCGGCCTTGCTGCCAAGCTTCGTACCGAAGCTGGGTAGGACTGCGGGCGCTGCGTCCAGCAGGACGATGCGCGCGGCGCGCGGATCGATGTTGCGATAGTCCCCGGGTAGCGTGCGCCGTGCCAGCTCACTGATCTGACCCGCCATCTCCACTCCGGTGGCTCCGGCTCCGATGATGACGAAGGTCAGCAGCCGGTCGACCTCGTCGGGGTCCGTCGCTGCCTCAGCGAGCTCGAAGGCGCCGAAGATGCACGCGCGCAGCTCCAGAGCGTCCTCGATCGTCTTCATCCCGGGCGCGTATTCGGCGAACTGATCGTTCCCGAAGTAGTCCTCCGTGGCACCGGCCGCAACAATCAGGTAGTCGAACCGCGTAGTCGTGGTCTCCCCGAACAGCTCGGAGCTGACAGTCCGCTCGGCGAGGTCGATACGGGTCACCTCGCCGAGCAGAACGCGAGTGTTGGGCTGCCGGCGCAATACCTGCCGGGTCGCCGGCGCGATCTCGCCATCGGACAGAATGCCGGTGGCCACTTGATAAAGGAGCGGCTGGAACACGTGCTGATTCGTGCGCGACACGAGCGTCACATCGACAGGAGCCCGCCGCAACGCCTTCGCAGCAAACAGTCCGCCGAATCCGCTGCCCACGATAACGACCTGTGGCCGTGTGGTACTGGTAGTCACCGCGTCCCTCCTAGCGCACCGTTCATACGTTGGGCCGTAGGGAAGTCCAAGTTTAGCCCCATCACTACTGCGTCAGGCCTCCTCGAGCCGCTACCGCGCGTGCCATTCGAGTGACCAACGCTGGAGCGTGGCAAGGCGGGTCCCCAAAGGGACCACGCGGGCGTCGCCTGGCTTGTGCTACACAGGAGACACCACGAATTTACAGGATTGTTGCTCGGCGCGTCCCGGAGGGAGGGGGCGCCGGTGACTGTCCGCACACGACTGTTTTGTCCGGTTCGACGCCGGCCGCCCGCGCCGAGGCGCACAACGCAGTTGCCGAGGATCTCGCCGGCGAACTGACGCAGCAGCCGGCGCGCTGGAGGTAGTTGCCATGGCTGTCGTACCGCTGAAGGAGATCGTCGATCGGGCCCTTGCCGACCGTTACGGCGTCCCGGCGATCAACATTCTCAACGACCTGACGCTCGAGGCGGTGCTCGCCGCGGCGGTCGAGCAGCGCTCACCGATGATCATCCAGACCTCGGTCAAGACCGTCCGGTCGATCGGCGCGGACGAATTGATGGCGATGTGGCGCAGCATGACCGCGGGCATCGAGGTGCCGGTGACGCTGCATCTGGATCACTGCCCGGACCGCTCGGTGATCACTGATTGCCTCAAGAAGGGCTGGAACTCCGTCCTGTTCGACGCCTCCGCGATGCCGGTTGAGGAGAACCAGCGGCAGACCATCGAGGTGGTCCGCGAGGCACACGCCATCGGCGCACACGTCGAGGGGGAGATCGAGTCGATCACCGGCGTCGAGGACGACGTCGGTTCCGACGAGGAATCCAAGCGGCAGACACTCGACGTGTCGCTGAACTTCATCGAGGCGACGGGTGTCGACGTCTTCGCGCCGTCGATCGGCAATGCCCACGGCATCTACTCGAGCGCGCCCGAGCTGGACGGCCAGCGGGTCACCGACATCGTCGAAGCCACCGGCATCCCGATCGCGCTGCACGGCGGCAGCGGGATGACCGACGCCCAGTTCCAGGACCTCATCGCGCGCGGATGCGCGAAGGTGAACATCTCCACAGCCTTGAAGATCGCGTACATGAAGGGAAATCTCGAGTACCTGCGCGACGCCGAGGCTCGCGACTCGTGGGATCCGCCGTCGCTGTTCGGCCACGTCCGCGGCGACGTCATCAACCTCGTCAACGGCCTCGTCGGGCGCTTCGGCAGCGCCGGGAAGGCGTGGTGAGCGTGGTGTCCGACGGCGGGGACCGGCTCGCCGTCATCTTCGACGTGGATGGCACGCTCGCCGACACCGAGCGCTACGGTCACCTGCCGGCGTTCAACCAGACGTTCGCCGAGTT
>JAWWPC010000175.1:0-4918 GCA_033851055.1 Kribbellaceae bacterium
CAGCCGGGCGTGGTCAACTCCGAACTCTCCCGCGCCGTGTTGGCTGAGGGTCTGTTCTATCCGCCGGATCCGTCGTCGTGGGAGATGTCGACGATCGGTGGCAACATCGCCACCAACGCGGGCGGCCTGTGCTGCGTCAAGTACGGCGTGACCGGGGACTTCGTGCGCGGGCTCGAGGTGGTGCTCGCCTCTGGTGAGGTTCTCCGGATGGGGCGTCGGACCGTCAAGGGTGTCGCGGGCTACGACCTGACACACCTGATCGTCGGATCGGAGGGGACCCTCGGCGTCGTCACCGAGGCCACGCTCGCCCTGCGCCCCGCACCGGAGGCTGCACTCACCGCAGCCGCGACGTTCCTCTCGGCCGAGCAGGGGATTGCGGCAGCCGCCGCGGTGATGGCCTCGGGGCTGCGACCTTCGCTGCTGGAGTTCTTGGACGGTCCCACTGCCCGGGCGATCCAGGATTACCGCGACATGGGCCTGCCGGCTGATGTCGGTGCGCTGCTGATCGCCCAGTCCGACCGTGGCCCGCGCGCTGCTGACGATGTCGCCGAGATCGCCCGGATCTGTACGTCGTACGGCGCTGTCGAGGTGGCCGAGGCATCCGACGCGGAGGAGTCCCGGATGCTGCTGGAGGCTCGCCGACTGGTCAATCCGGCGTTGGAACCACTCGGCGTGACCCTGGTGGACGATGTCGCGGTGCCGCGCAGCAAACTGGTCGATCTGCTGAACGGGATCGCCGAGATCAGCGCCAAGTACGACGTGCTGATCTGTTGCCCAGGGCACGTAGGTGACGGCAACATGCACCCGACCGTGGTCTTCGACCGGGCGGACGCTGCGGCCGAGGCTCGGGCGTTGGAGGCGTTCGGTGCGGTGATGCAGTTGGGCCTCGCGCTCGGCGGCACGATCACCGGCGAACACGGCATCGGCAAGCTCAAGCGCCAATGGCTCGAGCAAGAGCTAGGCCCGGTCGGCCTAGAGCTCCATCGCGGCATCAAGCACCTCTTCGACCCCACCAACCTCCTCAATCCCGACAAGGTCCTCCTCCCCGCGTCTGAGTTCGTTACGTCCGTTGGGTTATAGCGCAAGGTTCTTCGGACGTAAGGACTTGTCCCCCTGCCTGGAGTCGAACCAGGGACCCGGCCTTCGGAGAGCCAGGCGTGCATCCGTCACCAGAGGGCTTGGCCGATCCGCCTGGTGCCGCCCCGGGTACGTCGGACCACCCGCGGCGGGGGCGGTCCGTCGTACCGGTTGAGGGGTCACTCCTGGACGGAGATGACGCGGACCCAGTCGGAGCAATCGGCTTCGCACCAGACGTGATCGCCCGGGCGGGCGATCCGGTCGCGTTGAAGATGCCCGCACGCCAACTGGACGCGGCGCATCGCGTGACCTTGCTGAACCGGAGCACCGGTCCTGCCGCCGGGAATCTTCCCTTGCTTCCTACGAGTAGTTCTGAGATCGGCCATGACCGGTCCTCCTTCCTTTCCGAGTTGTGCAGCCCGCCCCACCTCTCCGACGGTGGCGCTCCTGCAGGGTTTGTCGTGGTGCAGCGCAGGCGGGGTTCGAACCCGCATCCGACCCGCGGTGAAAGCGCGGCGACTCTTCCATTTCGTCCATTGCGCCTGATGGATCGCGTACCCCGTGCCGGGTTCGAACCGGCGGTCTCCCGGCTGAGAACCGGGCGTCCTTCCACTAGACCAACGGGGCCTGCTGTCGACACGGCGGTGAGGGCGAGATTCGAAGGGTTGGGTTGATCTTGGAGTGGCGGAAGATCAACTCCGAGGCTGGCCACGGCCAAAGAGAATGCGCATGTTAGAACCGCCCAGACAGGTGGTGATGAGCGTATAAAAACTCGTTAAGTCGATACTCTGCGTGCAAGGGCCGACTCCACAGGGTACCTACTTTGTGGTATCAATGTGGCTCGGTCACGCGGGGGCAGGATTCGATCGAAACGCCGAACAGACAGTTCCAGCAACGTGAGGGACGCAGACGTGAGCCACCCGCAACGAACCGTCCTGCCTGCAGTCAAGATCAACGACGAGTGGCAGCCGCACGCGGCTGAGAAGATTCAGCAAGTCAATACCGTCGGCAAGATCGCGATCGGTCTGCTCGGCGCCTCGACGCTCACCCACCTGCTTTCGACTTGGTCCGACTGGAACACCTACGGCGTCGTGCGCCAGTACCTGGGTGGCAGCCTCAACGTCGATGACGCGGACCTGAACCGCGCCGAAACGATCGCCAACATGACCGCGATCCCCAACGTCATCATCTTGGTCGCCGCCACCGTGGTCTTCGTGATCTGGCTCTGGCGGGCCCGGGGCAACTCCGAGGTGTTCTGCCAGGCCGACCATCGCCACGGCCACGGCTGGGTGCTGGCCAGCGATCGGAAGACGCCCGTCTACGCCGACGACCTGCGCCGGCTCAGGAAGCTCCGCCTCACCAAGGTGTGGTGGGTCGCTTGGGTCGCCTGGGTCGGCGCTCTCGCGTTCGACGTGGTGATCCGCCGGTTCCTCATGTGGATGGACCCGACCGTCGGCTGGCTCCGCGTCATCGCCCTCGCCGGCACCGCCGCACTGATCCTGACCGGGGTCTCGGCCGTCGCTGCGGGCCGCGGGGCGCCGTCTACCAGATTCTGGACGAGGAGAAGGCCGGTCAGTAGGCGCTGATCTAGGTTACCGGCGTGCTCGTTTCAGTTCGACAAGCAGTGCTTCGGTGTCCTCCTCGGAGATCCTCCATGCGTTCCTGTTCCAGCTAGTGGGCGCGTCGTTTGGACAAGGGTCCGGACAGACCGCGAGGTCCCCTTCCGGCTGCATGAGAACCGCGACCTCACATCGCTGGCAATAGTGCACACCCAATGAGAGCCAGCGGATGACCCGACAGTCAAACGCCCAGGCCACATTCTCGTCGTTCCCTGATCAACGACCCTGCCCGGGGGCCTGCTGCTGGGGCCGAAGCCAAAATCTGTATATCGGAATCGATATGACATATCGAATCCGATATACAGATTTCGAACTCGGCCCTCGCCCCGCACCCGTCGTGCTACCAACTGAACGTGGCTTGCGACCTGTCGGAGCGACGCCTGCTGATCAACGACTTTGCCGGGGCCCTGGTTTGGACAATTCCACGGATCCAAGCCGCCGTCGCCGCCACTGGCCTTCACGGTCTCACCCCGCACTGAGTGCAGCACAAGGCGGCATCCCTCTACAACGCGGCGGGGACGCCGCCGAATGCAACTCACGCTCATCGCCGCGATCCGGAGTCGATCCCGGACAACTCGCCGACGCTCTACAAGTCCGACCGTGGTAGTTGGGTCGTGCAAGGCTGGGTCGTCACCGACCCCGAGGCGCTTGCAGCGCTGCACGTGCCCGCGGGCGAGACCGTCGTTGAGATCCCGGATCGCCGCTGGTTCTGGGTCTGATCCCTGTGGGGTGAACTAGTGTCGGACGAGGCTGCCTGTGGTCATGGGTGTGGTCCTTGGCCTGAGCTCCGGGCTGCCATCGGCGTGCAGGTGTGCCGGTACCCGGACAGCACAAAGGTCAGAGTCCCTTGTAAATAAGGCTCTGGACTTCTGCTTGCGGTGAGGGCGAGATTCGAACTCGCGAACCGGCTCATGGCCGATCGACGGTTTAGCAAACCGCTGCCCATGCCACACAGGCGGACCTCACCAAGGGGTGGCGGCTGCCGTGTCCCCTGATCACGGCGGCCGCCAATGACGGGGCGCCTCGTTACGGCGCCCGTGCTTGTCAGCCCTTGACGCACACCACCTGCTTGAGGTGTGCGACGACCTCCACGAGGTCTGACTGGGCCGCGATGACGGACTCGATGTCCTTGTAGGCGGCCGGCAGTTCGTCCAGCACGCCGGCGTCCTTGCGGGACTCGACGCCCTCGGTCTGGGCGATCAGGTCGTCGACCGTGTACCGGCGCTTGGCCTCGTTCCGGCTCATCCGGCGGCCTGCCCCGTGCGAGGCCGAGTAGAACGACTGCTCCGAACCAAGGCCCCGGACCACGTACGAGCCGGTTCCCATCGAACCCGGGATCAGGCCCAGGTCACCCCGGCCGGCCCGGATCGCGCCCTTGCGGGTCACGAGCAGTTCGACGCCGTCGATGGTCTCCTCGGCCACGTAGTTGTGGTGGCACGAGATCGGCTTCTCGAAGGTGACGTCCAGCCCCGCGAACGACTCGGTGACCGCCTGCATGATCAGGGCGAGCATCACCGCGCGGTTTCGCGAGGCATATTCCTGCGCCCAGGTCAGATCGCGCCGGTACGCGTCCATCTCCGGCGTACCGGTGAGGAAGACGGCCAGGTCGCGGTCCGGCAGGTCGGCGTTGTGCGGCATCACCTTGGCAATCCGCATGTGCCGCTCGGCCAGTTCCTTGCCGATGTTGCGGCTGCCCGAGTGCAGCATCAGCCACACGCGGTCCTCGTCGTCGAGGCAGACCTCGATGAAGTGGTTGCCGCCGCCAAGCGAGCCCATCTGGTGCATCGCCTTCTTCTCGCGCTCCTGCACACCGTCATGCAGGCTCGAGAACGATCCCCAGAATCGGTCCCACCCACGATCCAGGCCGAGCTTGCGAACGCTGACCGCTGACTCGTGCGCATGAAACCCCACCGGTACGGCGGCCTCGATGCGCGAGCGGATCCCGGACAGATCGTCCGGGAGGTCCGTCGCGGTCAGCGAGGTCAGCACGCCCTCCATGCCACAGCCGATGTCGACCCCGACAGCCGCCGGCGATACGGCCTGACGCATGGCGATGACTGAGCCGACTGTCGCACCCTTACCGAGGTGGACGTCCGGCATCACCCGTACGCCGTGGACCCACGGCAGCGCAGCGATATTCCGGAGCTGCTGCAGGGCTGCAGCGCCGACTTCGTGCTCCTGAGCCCACATCAGAGTGGAGCTCTTCGCCCCGCTCAGCGGGA
>JAWWPC010000183.1:0-32594 GCA_033851055.1 Kribbellaceae bacterium
ACGGGCCGACCAGCCGGGAAAGCCGCTGGGTGCCACCGGCGCCGGGGATGACGCCGAGCAGGATCTCCGGCTGGCCAAGCTTGGCGTCGTCTGCCGCGATCCGGTAGTCGGCGCAGAGCGCGAGCTCGCAGCCCCCACCGAGTGCGTAGCCGTTGATCGCTGCCACTGTCGGCTTCGGGATGGCGGCCACGGCTGAGAAGGAAGACTGGAGCAGCCCGGAGCGCTTGACCATGTCGGCGTACGACATGTCGGCCATCTCCTTGACGTCAGCGCCGGCGGCGAAGACGCGCTCGCCGCCCCAGACGACCACCGCGCGGACCGTGTCGTCGGCGGCGGCCTCGGCCGCGGCGGCGCGGATCTCCTCCTGGACCTGCACGTTGAGCGCGTTCATCTTCGGCCGGTCGAGCCGGATCGTGCCGACGCCGTCGGCCACCGTCAGATTGACGAACTCGCCCATACCTCAGTCCTCCACGTCGCTCGGGTACTGGGAGAGCCTACGACTACCCGCCAGTCACATCCCCGGGCACCGTATCGGATCACCCGGACCGCCCTCACTCACCAACCCGGCATGAGCCCGCCCCGGCGGCCGCCCCTGAGCGTGCAGGGCGGCCGCCAGGGCGGGCAAGTGGTGATTTGGTGAGTGTCAGAGATCCACTGGCTGACCGCTCAGCGCTGAGCGGCGGGCGGCGTCCACGATACGCAGAGTGCGGAGGCCGACCTGACCGTCCGGCTGCGGCACGACGGCGGGCTTGACGCCGGGCACCGCGCGACCGCTCACCCTGACAGAGCTGAGGAACTCGCCCATCATCATCTCGTCCAGATCGCCGCCGACCGGCAGGAAGACCTCACCGCCGGCATCGGTGCCACCCACGTGCGGGAGGAAGGGCGCGATCTCGACCGTGCCGTTGGTACCGGTGACCTGCAGCGTCACTCCGCCCCAGGTCGGGCCGTTGTCGGGCATGCTCCAGGAGCAGTCGATCGTTGCCAACAGCCCGTTCTTGTACGTGATGGTGACCAGCCCACCGGTCTCCACCGAAACGCCCTTGTCCTGGTGCAGCACGCGGTTCGCCGCCGCGTGGACGCGCGCGGCCTCGACACCACCAGTGAGGCCGTCGATCAGGTCGGCGCAGTGCACGGTGTGATCCACCAGCGCTCCCCCGCCGGCCAGCTTCGCGTCGGTGAACCACTGCCGCTGGGCATACGGGATCTTGCCGTTGTTGGTCCCGATCACCGCGAAGAGATCGCCGAGCCGCCCGGCTTCCACCGAGGCCTTCAACTTCCCGTACGACGGCGCGAACCGGACCGGGTACGCCGTCATCAGGATCACCCCGGCTGCTTCACACGCAGCGAGCATGGCTTCTCCGTCAGCGACCTCCGTGGCCAGTGGCTTCTCGCAGAGCACGTGCGCGCCGACCGCCGCGGCTCGCTCCACGAGGGGCCGGTGCAGGGCGTTCTCACTCGTCACGACGACGGCATCCGGCTGCCATGCGAACAACTCGTCGTACGAGTCGGTGTAGGGCACTCCGAGTTGCGCCGCGAGCTCGGCACCGCGGGGACCGGCGTCGGGTGCGTTGGCGCCGTCGGGGTCCGCGCTGAGCACCTCCACCCCGGGCAGGTTGGCGAGCAGCGTCGCGTACGACCCCGCGTGCGTGTGGGCGAAGGATGCGAGCGCGACCTTCAGGGGGGCGGTCATGCGTCTGCTCCTGTCTGGGCGTGCCGGGGGTCGAAGGTGGTCATGTCGATCACCCGGCCGGTGGTCATGGACTCGCGCGCGGCCTCGGCCAGGTAGACGGCAGCGGCGCCGTCCTGCGCCACCACCCGCGGCTCGGGACCGCCTCGCAACGCCTTGGCCAGTTCGCGCAACTGGGTCAGATAGGGGCTCTCGTAAAGCGTCGAGGCGGGGATCATCAAGTCGCCCTTGAGAGTGGTTGCCTGCAGTTCCTCGTCAAAGCCCGTGTCCGTGGCCGAGGAGTACTCGAGCACGCCCTTCTCCCCCGCGATCGAGAAGCCGGACTTGAACTGCGTCCCGGTGGCACCCCAGGTCGCACGGAGGTGACTGATCGCGCCCGTGACGTGGGTGAGGGTGACGTGCGCCGCCACGTTGACCGGGCTGATCCCGTCCACGCTGGGCGGGCTCTGCACGGCGTACACGCTGCTGACCTCGCCACAGATCCAACGGGCCTGGTCGAGATCGTGCACCATCAGGTCCATGATCACGCCGCCCGAGCGGGCGATGTCGCGGTACCAGCCGGCGCCGGCCGGTGAGCTCGCCACCCGGAAGAACCGGGCCACCGCCACCTTGCCGATCCGATCGGCCAGCACCGCCTCGTACACCGCGGCGTACGCCGGGAAGAACCGGACCACGTGCGCCGGGTAGATCCGCACCCCGGACTCCGCAGCCGCCACGGACAGCTCCTGCGCATCGGCCGCGGTCAGGCTCAGCGGCTTCTCGCAGATCACGTCGCGGCCGGCCTTGATGGCAGCGAGCGTGATCTCCTTGTGGGTGGCCGACGGGGTCACGATGTCGACGAACTCCGCGTGCTCCAGCAGGCCGTCGAGGCTGTCGGCCAACTCCAGCCCGTACGCCTCGGCGAGCTCGGGCGCACCTTCGAGCGAGTGCACCAGGATGCGGGCACCCAGCGCCTTCCAGGCCGCGACGTGCACGTGCGCGATGTTGCCCGCGCCGATCAGTCCGATGGTGAGACCGGACAGGTCAGGTTCCGACATGGCTGCCTTTCGAGGAGGTCTGGCCCGGATCCACGCCATCACATCAGTCTGACCTCGGGCCTCGGCCGTGAGCCTTTTACCCCGGGAGGGCGGCCCCGGAGACTTACTAACGGCCTCGAACGTTTGTACCACTGCGCACGGGTGCTCACAACAAGACTCTCATGAACATTAGCAACGGGTGAAGCAACAACTCGACACCTCCCCGGTCCGCTCTTGAGCCGTCATGGGCACAATGTGCCGGTGACCGAAGCTACCGCCGCCCCGAACGAGCTCGGCTTCTCTCCAGATCCAGCGAGCGGATTGGGGGCGGTCGTCCATGCCGACGGCACGACCTTCACGCTGTGGGCACCGGACGCGGAGCGGGTCGAACTGGCGCTGATCGCGGAGGACGGCAGCCAGACCAACACCGACCTGAGCCACTCCGGTGAGTACTGGGCCGCTTTCGTCCCCGGCGTCGGCCATGGCCAGCGCTACGGCTACCGGGTGCACGGGCCGTTCGACCCCTCCCACGGGCTGCGCTTCAACCCGTCCAAGCTGGTGCTGGATCCCTACGCGCGCGCCGTCGACGGTGAGCTCGACTTCGCCAGCCCGCTGATCTACGACTCATCCGATGACGACTCGGCCGGGCACGTGCCGGTCGGGGTGGTAGTTGCCGGCTCCGATCCGCCACCGCCGATCAGCCGGCCCGTGCCGTGGGCCGAGACGGCGATCTACGAGCTCCACACGAAGGGCTTCACCAAGCTGCACCCCGACGTACCGGAGCATCAGCGCGGCACGTACGCCGGCCTGGCCCATCCGTCGGTGATCAACTATCTCGTCGAGCTGGGCATCACCTCGGTCGAGCTGTTGCCGATCCATCATTTCCTCACCGAGCCGGCCATCGCC
Organism: Kribbellaceae bacterium; assembly: GCA_033851055.1. Classification (GTDB taxonomy): domain Bacteria; phylum Actinomycetota; class Actinomycetes; order Propionibacteriales; family Kribbellaceae; genus Kribbella. Next base: position 3,613 of record JAWWPC010000183.1, read on the forward strand.
GCGCGCGGGCTGAAGAACTACTGGGGCTACAACACGCTGAACTACTTCGCCCCGCACGCGCCGTACTCGTCGTCGGGCTCGACCGGCGAGCAGGTGGCCGAGTTCAAGGCGATGGTCGCGGCTTTCCACGCGGCCGGCATCGAGGTGATCCTGGACGTCGTCTACAACCACACCGCCGAGGGTGGATTCGACGGACCCACGCTGAGCTTCCGCGGGATCGACAACCGCGCCTACTACCGGCTGAGCTCCGGCGGCACCATGTATGACGTCACCGGCACCGGCAATTCCGTCGACACCTCGCACCCCCAGGTACGCCGGCTGGTGATGGACTCGCTGCGGTACTGGGTCGAGGAGATGGGCGTCGACGGGTTCCGCTTCGACCTGGCCGTGACGCTGATCCGCAACGAGCGGCACGAAGTGGACCACCAGCATCCCTTCCTCGCGGAGGTCGCGGCGGATCCTGTGCTCGGCCGGGTGAAGCTGATCGCCGAGCCCTGGGACTTGGGCAACTTCGGCTACCAGGTGGGCAATTTCGGCACTCCCTGGTCGGAGTGGAACGGCAAGTTCCGCGACAGCGTGCGCGACGTCTGGCGCACCTCGAGCTACGGCGTCCAGGACCTGGCCTACCGGCTGTCCGGCTCCAGCGACCTGTACGGCGACGACGGGCGGTACCCGTACGCGTCGATCAACTTCGTCACCGCACACGACGGTTTCACGCTGCGCGACCTGGTCTCGTACGACCACAAGCACAACGAGGAGAACCTCGAGGACAACCGCGATGGCACCGACGACAACCGGTCCTGGAACTGCGGTGTCGAAGGCGAGACGGACAACCCCCGCGTGATCGCGCTGCGGAAGCGGCAGATGGCCAACCTGATGTCCACGCTGGTGCTGTCCACGGGCGTGCCGATGATCACCGCCGGCGACGAGTGCGGCCGGACCCAGCGCGGCAACAACAACGCCTACTGCCAGGACAACGAGATCTCCTGGTTCGACTGGACCCTGCCCGCAAGCTGGTCGGATCATCTGGAGCTGACGAAGAAGCTGCTGGCGCTGCGGGCCAAGCACCCGGCGTTGCGGCAGTGGCACTACTTCGAGGGGCGACCGGTGGTGGCGGGCGGCCGCAAGGACCTGTCCTGGATAGCGCCGCACGGTGGTGAGATGACCGAGGCCGACTGGCATGACGGCGGCCTTCGCACGCTCGGGATGTTCCTGGCCGGCGACGCACTCCGTGGTACCGATGTCGAGGGCAACCTTCAGACGGACAACTCGTTCCTGCTGGCGCTGAACGCCACTGCCGACCCCCGGGAGGTCCGCGTCCCCGACGCCACCTGGGCGCCGGCGTACGAGGTGGTCCTCGACACCAGCCACAGCGGCGTCACCGAGGTCGAAGCCACCGCCACCGTCCCCCTGGCCCCCCGCTGCCTAGTCCTCCTCCGCGCCCTCTAGTGGTGTGTCTGGCAAATGGCGTGAGGGCTGGCGGTGTCCAGGTGGGTGCATCGCAAGGCGGAGAAGGAGCCTCGATGCTTTTCCATCGTGGCTTCTTCTCCAACGCTGCGAGGTGCCCGCCTGGGCGCCGCCAGCGCAAAGCTATTTGCCAGACACACCACTAGAGCGTCAGGGATGCAAACTCCACGCCTCCGCTCGGTGCTTATCGGTGATCGTGCGGATGACGCCGAGGGGCGATCGGCCGGCAGCCTCGCCGTTCATGACATCCGGGCTTGGAGGGCATGCATGCGGAGCCCTGGGAGAACTACCATGACCTGAGAGAGCGTCGCCCGAGCGGCACGTGGTCCCCGAGCCGACGGGTCACGAGGAGGAGGCTGCGATGTCAGTGTTCAGGTTTGAGCCTTTCCGTGACCCTGCCCGCGAGCTCGACCGGCTCATGTCGATGGCCGCGAGCGGGACGCGCGCCCCACTCGCGATGCCGCTGGACGTCTACCGCGGCGAGGACGGCAGCTACCACATCGAGGCCGATCTGCCCGGCGTCGACCCTGACAGCATCGACGTGACCGTCGACTCCGGCGCCTTGACGATCCAGGCCGAGCGCACCCCTCGCTACCGCGAGAGCCAGCAGATCATCGTCGCCGAGCGATCCCAGGGGTCGTTCACCCGGCAACTCTCCCTCGGCGAGGGCGTGGACTCGGAGAACCTCACCGCCAACTACGCCGACGGTGTCCTGCACGTGACCCTCCCCGCGTCACCGCGGAGCCAGCCCCGCAGGGTCGAGATCACTCATGCGACCGGCGCTGGCCGCGCCATCTCGGAGAGCACCGTCGAGCGGGGTGACGCGCCCGCCGGTAGCACGGGCGGCACCGGCTGAAGGCGCCTGTGACTCACCTCGTCGGCTGATCATCCTGTCGGCGTACGACGGCCATGGCTATGCGCATGCTCCGCACTCCCTCGGACCCTGCTCAGCACACTCAGAGATCGACCAGGTTGCTGTTGCCGGCGCGCAGCCGGGAGAGCTGGATGAAGTGGTCGGGGTTGAGGAACAGCTCGTTCAGCTCGCCCATCTCGTCGATGGTGATGCCCTTCTTGATCAGGTGATCGAGGTATTGGAACGCGTCCTTCGCACCGAAGCCGACGTGGTGAGCGCCCAGCAGCAGGCGGGTCTTGCCGTCGTAGATGCACTTCTGCATGCCGGTGAGCTCTGGCCGGGTGAAGGCGTAGAGCATCGACCCCTCGGCGCACGGGAGCGCGAGTTCGTCGTCGCGGATGTCCTTGGGCGGCATCTGGATGACCACCACGTCGTCGTACTGGACGCGAGCCTCGGCCTCGGTGAGGCCGACCCAGGTGACCTCGTAGGTGGTGTGCAGGAAGTCGGGGTACTCGGTGAAGTCGAACTCATAGGGCTCGCCCATGATGTTGCGCGCCGCGGTCATGCCGCACTTGCGCGCCTTGAACATCTCCATCGGTGAGCCGATCAGGTCGCCGATCGCATACACCCCCGGTACGGAGGTCCGCATCCGCGAGTCGACCGTGATGAAGCCCCGGTCGTCGACCTCTACCCCGAGTACGTCGACGTACGGCTGTGAGTGCGGCCGCTCCCCCGTCCCGATGAAGACGAAGTCGGTGTCGAGCGTCACCTCGGCGCCGTCGGCCAATTGCACCCGCACCCCGCTGACCCTGCCGTTCCCGAACACCTCGAGTGGCTCGGCTCCTTCGAGCAGTTCCATCCCGCGCTTCCGCATCCCGTCGAGGACATAGGTCCGCAGATCCTCGTCCACGTGGTGCAGGCTGGCGGTGCGCATCAACGGGCTGCGGGAGACGATCGTCGTCTGACAGCCGGCCGCCTGGAAGAAGGAGCCGTACTCGAGCGCGATCTTCGAGCCGCCGATGATCACACAGCGCGAGGGCTCGTAGTCGAGCTCCTCGATCAGGGTGGCGAAGTCGAAGACCCCGGGCAGCTGAATCCCCGGGACGTCCGGCACATAGGTACTGGCCCCGGTGCCGAGCACCAGAGTGCGGGCGGTGTAGCGCTGCCCCGCCACCTCCACCGTGTTGGCGTCGATCACCGTTGCTTTGGCATTGAGGATGTACTCCATCCCCAACTGCTCCTTGCTCTGCCAGTTCATGAAGGCGTGCGGGTTGTTGCGGCCGGCCTTGAACAGCTCGACCATGTCCCGGATCGAGGCGCGCTTCTCGTCGAACTCGCCGAACCACAGCGTCCCCGAGTTCCACCGCATGTAGTCCATCTCCCGGGCGGCCTCGGAGAACAGGTGGTGCGGCACACAGGCCTGGTGTGGGCATGAGCCGCCCAGGAAGGGCCACTTGTCGACCACCAACTGGCGACCGCCCCGGGCCTGCAGATAGGCGGATCCGAAGCGCCCACCGGCACCGCCCCCGACGAAGATCGCGTCGTACGGCGTGGGGTCGTCGCGGTCGACGTTCTCCAACGGCTCGGCGATCTCGCCGGTCTCCGCCTGGTGGATCAGCCGTTCCCACTCGCCCATACTGAGCACGGTGTCGCGCAGGTCCATGGTGTCCTCCTCATTGCCGGCTTCGTCGAGAAGCATGCGAGACACCGGCCGCGGCCGGTACGTCCTCGGTAGCCGAACTAGTGCCCCGCTCCCACCCTCAGGGGACCAGACCGCCCGGAAGCGCTGTGACGTCCCGGCCGGACGACGTCGACCTGGAGATTCGTCCTCCCATGGCGAGTCGCTGGCTGCGCGCCCCCGGGCACGGTTGACTCATGACTGACACGGCGAAGCAGGAAGCGATCCAGCGTGAGGTCGAGCAGGTCGTGGCCCAGGCCAGGGCCGCGCAAGCATCGATCGCGGAGTACACGCAGGAACAGGTCGACGAACTGTGCACCGCGGTGGCCTGGGCGGTCGCCCGCCCCGAGCGGGCCGAGGCGCTGGCCAAGCTGGCGGTCGACGAAGGCGGCTTCGGCAACTACGCCGACAAGGTCACCAAGATCAACAAGCGCGTTCTCGGGGTACTCGCGGACATGCGCACTCTCCGGACCGTGGGCGTAGTGGGGGAGGACCCGGAACGCGGCCTGGTGAAGATCGCCAAACCGATCGGCGTGGTAGCCGCGCTCATCCCGACCACCGGACCCGACGCGACGCCGCCGGTCAAGGCGTTGCTCGCACTCAAGGGTCGCAACGCGATCATCGTGGCCCCGCACCCGCGAACGACGGAAACGACAGCCGCCGTGGTGGAGTACATGCGCGAGGCGTGTACCCAGGTCGGCGCTCCAGCAGACCTCGTGCAGATGCTCCCGGCGCCGTCGATCGCCAAGACGCAGGAGCTGATGCGTCAAGCCGACCTCATCGTGGCCACCGGTGGTGCTGCCATGGTCAAGGCCGCTTACAGCTCCGGCACCCCGGCGTACGGCGTCGGAGTGGGCAACGCGGTGCACGTCGTAGATGAGTCTGCCGACCTGGATGACGCCGCTACAGCCATCGCGACGGCGAAGACCTTCGACTACGCCACGAGTTGCCTCGCCGACAACGCGCTCGTGGCAGAAACCGGCGTGTACGACGGCCTACTGGAGCGACTCTTGGCGGCAGGCGGGTACCTCTGCAGCCAGCAGGAGAAGGACGCGCTGCAGCGACGGATGTGGCCGAACGGCGGGCACATCCCCTCGCCCGACGTGATCGCCAAGCCCGCACCCACGATCGCCGAGCTCGCCGGCTTCACGATCCCCGGCGACCGCACGTTCCTGATCGTCGAAGAGGACGGGGTGGGGCCTGAGCATCCGCTCTCCGGCGAGAAGCTGTCAGTGGTGCTGGCTGCCTATCGGTACGCCGGAGAGATCGACCGCGCGGTGGAGCTCGTCAACGCCATCACCGGTTACCAGGGCCTCGGGCACACCTGCGGCATCCACACCACCCGCGACGAACACGTCGATGCGCTCGCCTACGGAACCAAGACAGCGCGGGTCCTGGTCAACCAGAACCTCAACGAAGGCGCGGGCAGTCCCCGCAACGGTCTGCCGTTCACGCTCAGCCTCAGCTGCGGTACCTGGGGCGGCAACGTCACCACCGAGAACGTCAACGCCCGCCACTTCGTGAACCTCACCTGGGTTTCTCGCCCGGTGCCCCCGCACCCGGTCAGCGAGGAGGACCTGTTCGCGGCCCACTGGGAGCGCTACGGTCGCTGACACTAGGAGTAGGTCGCTGACACTAGGAGTAGTTGGTGCTCTCCGACAGCTCACGCCACGCGTTGATCTCGCACGTGAACATGAGCACGTCCTCACTTCACGAGCATTTCCGCGCGGCCACCGGCATGACACCGCTCCAGTATCAGAAGACCCTGCGCCTGGGCGAGGCACGCGGGCTCATGGCCGTCGACTCCTTCGACGCGTCCACCGCCGCACATACTGTCGGCTACGCCAGCCCGACGCAGTTCTCCCGCGAATACCGCCGCCAATACGGCGAGTCGCCCTATCGCGACGCTCGACAACTCCGCGGCACGGCCACGCCTACGCCCGAAGGCTCTGCAGTGTCTGCCAGGCGCGGGTGGCGAGCTGGAGGTTGAAGTTCGTACCCGGATCCGTGAGGTCGTGTCCCGAGATCTCGCGGATCCGCTGCAGCCGGTACTTGAGCGTGCTGCGGTGCACCGACAGCGCGGCCGCGGTGGCGTCGTAGCTACCACCGCATTCCAAGTAGCGGCACAAGGTGTCCACCAGCTCGGAACGCTTCCGCTCGTCGTACTGCAACAGCGTGCCGAGCCACTGGCTGACAAAGCGTTCGATGGCAGCGGGATCCTCCACCTCGCAGAGGATCCGGAACACGCCGAGGTCCTCGTAGCAGGTCGCTCGATCGGCTCCCCTCGCGCTGCGCTGCATCTTCAAGGCGAGTTGTGCCTCGCGATACGAGCGGGGGAAGTCGCGCGGCTGATCGCACCAACCACCCACACCCACCCGGCAGCGACCGCCGCCCAGCTCGGTCAGCACCGCCGACCGGAACCGGTCCCAGGAGGGGTCCGCGTCCGAGAGCACCACGACAGCTCCGCCGCGGGCGACCAGAAGGGAGCCGACATGCACATCGCGGGCGGCACGCCGTACGGCATGGAAGAACGTGTCCTCATGCTGAGTACGACCCCGCCCCTCGATCACCACGACCCGGTGCCTGCGCTCCAGGTCGTAGCCCAAAGCCTGGGCCCGGCCGAGCGCGCTCTCCTCGTCGGTCCCGGCGAGCAATTCCTCCACCAGGTCCCGCCGTACCCGCAATTCCGCCTCGGCCAGACTGCGCAGCCGGGCCAACTCCATCGCCAGGACTGTCGCGCCATGCTCGATCGCGATCTGCTCCTGATCTCCGGCCGCACCAGCGGGGTCCACCAGCGCCAGCACACCGAGTACGTCGGCGCCGGGGCTGGCGATCGCGACCAGCCGGCCGCCCTCGCGAACCGGGCCGCCCTCGCGGAGCGCGCGCCTCAGCATCTGCTCACGGCGGGCGCGTGGATCCTTCGGATACGGGTCCGGGCGGTTCGGACCGGCCCAGGCCCGCAGGTTCCCGTAGCGGTCCTCGACCGCGACCGGGAACCCGGTCAGCTCGTGGACCGCCCGGGCGATGCCTTCCTGCCCCTCGCCGGCTACCGCGACCCGGGTGAACCGATCGTGGATCTGGGTCGTCCGCTCCAGCGCCCGCACCGTCTCGGCGAGCGCCGTGTTCGCACCGCGGAGCTCCTCGGCGGTCGCGCGTTCCTTCGCATGCAGACGGGCATTCGCGAGCGCCACGCCGGTCTGCTGCACGAGCACCCGACACAAGAATTGTGCGTGCGCGGACGGCTCGTTCGCCGCCGCCGTCACGAAGTAGCCGACGTGGCCGCCGACGCCGCGCATCGGCAGCGCCCATGCCCAGGCCTCCCCCGGGATAGCGACTACGCCGCCGCGGCGGCCCAAGGCGCCGAGCTGGGTCTCCACGTCGGCCCGCGCTGTCGGGCCGGCGATCGACTGCGTGGTCGCGACCCAGCCGCGCTCGGGGAAGTAGACACCGACGAGGTGACAACAACCGAACGATGGAAGCGACGAACCGGCGAGCTGCACGATCTTGTCCTCGTCGCCACTCTCGGTCATCAGCATCGAGAGCATCAGGAGGCCCTGCAGATTGGACAGCTGGTCGCGAAGCTCCGCATCGGGTCCGGCTACCGGAGGGAGGTCCACAACCCTCGTACTCATCCTCGGGTGGCCAGGAACTCGTCGGGCTCGAGGTAGTACGGGTTGTCGAGCACCATGCCCCCGAGCAACACCTTCGGATGTGTCTTCAGTACGTCGACCAGTACCTCGCCGCTGAACTGGTCGAGCTCATAGAGGCAGAGGATCACCTGCGGGTAACGCGGCAGGAAGCGGTTCAGCCGCGATTCGTAACCGACCAGCTCCTCCACGCCGGGCATCTGCCGCAGCGCCCAGGTCATCTCCCCCACCGCGCGAGCGAAGGCGAAACCACCGGCCACCGCACCGCCGACCGACCGGTTCCAGAAGTCCAGCATCGCATCGGTCGAGAAGGATCCGCCTTGTAGGTAGGTCTCGTCGGATCGCTGCACCTCGAGCTGGTGCCGACCGAGGTACGGTCCGAGATCGACGTCTGCGCTCAGCGCGGCCAGCAAAGCCTCGGGAGCGGAGGCGTCCACGACGCAGACGCATTTGTCGCCGGCGGCCAAGCCCTCGTTGAGGTACGGCACGAGGATCTCGTCCCGGTCCGCCAGACTGGGATAGAAGGCGCAGATGTGGTCGCCCGGGGCGATCTGCACACCGGGAACACCGAGCGCTACCGAGTTAGGCATCATCGGCATCGCCGCCTCTCTGACAACAGCAGCATAGGCAGCTGCCGACCTGCTTCCTAGACCTCGCAGGACGAATCACTCGCCACAGATCGCCCCGCCAGGATGGTCGGAACCGGCACCGGCCTCGTTGGCCGGGCGGCCGACCACACCATCAGGACCGCGAAGGCGCTACCCGCAACGAGGCAGGACGGACCCACACCGACCAGGCTGATCAGGGCACCGAAACCGGTCATCGCCACCGGCATCAGCGCCTCGTCAGACAGGCTCACGATGCTGCCGGTCCGCCCCAGGAAGGCCGGATCGATCGTCTGCTGGAAGGCACCGGACAGTTGCGCCGAGGCGAGACCCGCGGTGAAGCCGATCACCCCCATCGAGACGAACACACCGACTCGCGGCACGAGGCCGATCGCCGCACACCCAGCCGCCTGGAATACCAGCACCAGCAGCCCGGAACGAGCGAGATTCGGCGGCTTCCACCGCATCGCCAGAACCGCGCCGGCAGCCGCGGCGATCCCCGAGCAGGCTTGGAACAACCCGAGCGAACCCGCTCCCCACCCGGCGGTATGAGTCCGCTGGACCAGCCCGACCGCGAGCACTGGCCCGACACAGAGGTTCAGCCCGAAGAGCGCGATCACCAGCGTCTGCGCGGAGATGTCCCGCCTCAAGTAGCCGAACCCGTCGCGCAAGTCCGCCCGGATCGACGTACCGGTCGAGGCAGGTTGCGGCAGCCGAGGTCGCACCACGAAGGCCAGCGCCACCGCGATCACCGCGAACGACACCGCGTCCACCACCATCACCAAGGCGAGTCCCCCGTGCGCCACCAACAGACCACCCAGCGGGGCGCCGACGAATACCGCCAGCCGGTTCGCCAGTTGCTTCGACGCGGCGAGCTTGACCAGATCGTCGCCCCGGACCATCCGCCGCGGCATCGTCCCCGCCGCCGGCGTGTAGATCGCGTCCACCGCCCCGAACACCACGGCCACCGTCAGCAGCAACGGCAGCGAGATTCCGTGCAGACCGACCGCCGCGGCCGCCGCAGCCAGTACGACGATCCGCCCGAGGTTCGCGAGGATCATCGTGCGGCGGGCGTCCAGGCGATCCGCCAGAGCGCCTCCGTAGAGGAGCACGAGCGCCCGCGGCAGCGCGCCGATCCCCATCACAAGACCAACTCCAGCCGGCGTGGTCACCTGCGCCGAGCTCCACGCCAGACCGACGTACCAGGCGATATCGCCCGCCTCGGACACCGCGGACGAGAAGATCCATCCTTGCACCCGGCGATCCCGCCGCAGGGGCGGGAAGACCGGCGCCTCCGCGACCGCGCTCACGGCTTGGCCGGGACGCCGTGGGCGAAGACGAAAACGGCCTCGGCATCGGGGCCCGAACTCGGGCTCTCGACGTACTCCTGGATCAGCTCGTCGATCCGGGAACCGAGCTCAGACAGCCGCGAAGGTGTCAATGTGACCCAACTCTCGGTCGCGAACGCGGCCCTGATCCAGGCCTCGTCATAGCCCTGCCGACCGTCGAACCACTGGCGCACCTTGGCCACGTGGTGGCCGAGATTCGCCTCCTCGGCGGTGGCCGCGACCAGTTCCCCCGCCAGGTCGCCCTCGGCGTCCGCGAAAGACCACGAGTACGCCGCCCCGGCGCTGCGCCACCAGCGCTCGCGGCGGTTCTTGGCCAGCTCGGGCGCCTCCTCGATCACGCCGGCTGCAGCGAGAACCTTCAGGTGGTGGCTGACGTTGCCGACCAGTTCGCCGGTCGCTTCGGAAAGTTTGGTGGCGGTCGCAGGACCGCCGACGCCGAGCAGATCGATCAGCCGGCGACGCAGCGGATGATGGATGGCGGAGATCACGGACGGGTCCGCGGAGCGCCGGTTCGCAGGTGGCATGAGGCCGACTCTAGCTTCCACAAGACTTCTTGCACAAGATTTCTTGTGGATCATTTCGAGCCGAAAACGAAAGCCGAGCAGACTGATCGACTTAGTCGCATGATGAGATTGCGTCTCACCATGTAGGAACGGGAGTTGATTTGTCAGGCTTTGGCGCTGAGGCTTATCACCATGCTCGCTGCCCGCTCGACACATCTCGTAGGTCGGATTCATGTCGACCTCGGTCGTATGCGCAGCGCGATCTGTTGTCCCTCGACGCTCTGACAGCCACCCCGCCGGGGCCCGATGAAGGCCCCTTGATCACCTGATCACCGCTGGGTGCGCACCGTGCAGACAGCATCGAATCAACGACGCTTCGAGCTCGCCACGCGGACGCACCTGTCTCACGCAGACAAGGACACGTTGCAGATGACTGGCGTCACCTCTGCTCCCCGCAAGTCTCCCCGCCCTCGCAAGGGCAAGGGCGAAGGTCAGTGGGCGCTCGGCTATCGCGAGCCGCTGAACAAGAACGAGGAGAACAAGAAGAACGACGACGGGCTGAACGTACGGGCCCGGATCGAGAACGTCTACGCACACCGTGGCTTCGACTCGATCGACCCGGCCGACCTGCGCGGCCGGTTCCGCTGGTGGGGTCTGTATACCCAGCGCAAGCCCGGCATCGACGGCGGCAAGACCGCGACCCTGGAGCCGGAGGAGCTGGATGACAAGTTCTTCATGCTCCGGATCCGGATCGAGGGCGGCCAGCTCACCACCGAGCAGCTGCGCGTGATCGCCGAGATCTCCAGCACCTATGCCCGTGACACCGCCGACATCACCGACCGGCAGAACATCCAGCTGCACTGGATCCGGATCGAGGACATGCCCGCGATCTGGGAGAAGTTGGAGGCCGTCGGGCTCTACACCACCGAGGCCTGCGGCGACGTGCCGCGCGTGCTGATCGCCAGCCCGGTGGCCGGTATCGCCGCGGACGAGATCATCGACCCGACCCCGGCGATCCACGACATCGCCGAGCGGTACATCGGCAGCGACGAGTTCTCGAACCTGCCCCGCAAGTTCAAGACGGCGCTGACCGGCCACCCGTCGCACGACGTGGTGCCGGAGACCAACGACATCTCGTTCGTCGGGGTGGTCCACCCCGAGCACGGCCCTGGGTTCGACCTCTGGGTCGGCGGTGGGCTGTCCACCAACCCGATGCTGGCCCAGCGCCTCGGCGCCTGGATCCCGCTGGAAGAGGTGCACCTGGCCTGGTGGGGCGTGGTCAGCGTCTTCCGCGACTACGGCTACCGCCGGCTCCGGACCCGCGCGCGGCTGAAGTTCCTGGTCGCCGACTGGGGTGTGGAGAAGTTCCGCGAGGTGCTCGAGACCGAATACCTGAAGCGCAAGCTGATCGACGGGCCCGCGCCGGCGGTCCCCGCCGTACCGGGTGACCACATCGGTGTGCACAAGCAGAAGGACGGCAAGTACTACGTCGGCGTCGCACCGGTCGTCGGCCGGGTCTCCGGCGGCGCGCTGGCCAAGGTGGCCGACGTCGTCGCCGCGCACGGATCGGACCGGATCAGGACCACAGCGCAGCAGAAGCTGCTCATCCTGGACGTCGAGGAGGCACAGGTCGAGTCCCTGGTGTCCGACCTGGCCGCGCTCGGCTTCCACGCCAACCCGTCGCCGTGGCGGCGGAACGTGATGGCCTGTACGGGTATCGAGTTCTGCAAGCTGGCCATCGTCGAGACCAAGGCCCGGGCGGCCCAGCTGATCGAGGAGATGGAGGAGCGCGTCCCCGAGCTCGACGTACCGATCACCGTGAACGTAAACGGTTGCCCGAACTCCTGCGCCCGGATCCAGATCGCTGACATCGGCCTCAAGGGCCAGCTGGTGATGGATGCCGATGGCAACCAGGTGGAGGGATTCCAGGTCCATCTCGGCGGTGGGCTCGGCCTGGACGCCGGCTTCGGCCGCAAGCTGCGCGGCCACAAGGTCACCGCGGCCGGACTGGCCGACTACGTCGAACGCGTCACCCAGAACTACCTGAAAGAGCGGTCCGAGGGCGAGCGCTTCGCCCAGTGGGTCGTCCGTGCCGAGGAAGGAGCACTTCAGTGACTGAGCGCGCCGCGCCTTTCTACTGCCCGTACTGCGGGGATGAGGATCTGCGTCCTTCCGAGGAGGGTCATGGCACCTGGGAGTGCCGGGCCTGCGCACGGGTGTTCCAGCTGAAGATGATCGGGCTACGGGTGAAGGTGAAGTGAGTACCGACTTGAAGGCTCTCGCCGAGGAGGCGAACGAGCGACTAGCCGACGCCTCGGCGCAGGAAGTGCTGGCGTGGGCGCGGGAGACCTTCGGCGACGAACTGGTGGTCACCGCCTCGATGGCAGACGGGGCACTCCCCCACCTGGCAGCCGAGGCGGCACCGGGTGTGGACGTGCTGTTCCTCGACACCGGCTACCACTTCGTCGAGACCATCGGCACCCGTGATGCGGTGGCGGCGACGCTGCCCATCAACCTGATCAACGCCACTCCGAAGCAGACCGTCGCCGAGCAGGACGCGACGTACGGCAAGGACCTCTTCGCCAGCGACCCCGACAAGTGCTGCGCCCTCCGCAAGGTGGAGCCGCTGAACCGGGTGCTGTCCGGCTACAAAGCCTGGGTCACCGGCGTACGGCGCGAAGAGGCGCCGACCCGGGCGAACACCCAGATCGTCGAGTACGACGCGAAGCGCAACATGGTCAAGCTCAACCCGATCGCCCCCTGGACCCAGGCGGACCTGGACAGTTACATCGCCGACAACGGGGTCCTGGTGAACCTGCTCCAGTACGACGGCTACCCGTCCATCGGGTGCCAGCCGTGCACCAAGCAGGTGGCTCCCGGCGAGGATCCGCGCAGCGGTCGCTGGGCCGGCCAGGGCAAGATCGAGTGCGGGCTGCACACGTGACCGGCACGATCGTCAGCGAACTCGACGCCCTGGAGAGCGAGTCGATCTTCGTTTTCCGTGAGGTGGCTGCGGAGTTCGAGCGGCCGGTGATCCTGTTCTCCGGCGGCAAGGACTCGATCGTGATGCTGCACCTGGCCCGCAAGGCGTTCGCGCCGGCCAGGGTGCCGTTCACGCTGCTGCACGTCGACACCGGGCACAACTTCACTGAGGTGCTGGAGTACCGCGATGCCACCGTTGCCGCCCTGGGCCTGAAACTGGTGGTGGCGAAGGTGGAGGACTACCTGGCCGATGGCCGGCTGCGGGAGCGTTCCGATGGGACGCGGAACCCGCTGCAGACCATTCCGTTGCTGGACGCAATCAACGGCAACCGGTTCGACGCGGTCTTCGGCGGCGGCCGCCGGGATGAGGAACGCTCCCGCGCGAAGGAGCGGATCTTCAGCCTGCGCGACGAGTTCGGCCAGTGGGACCCGCGCAACCAGCGACCCGAGCTGTGGTCGCTGTACAACGGCAAGCACAGGCCGGGCGAGCATGTCCGGGTCTTCCCGCTGTCCAACTGGACCGAGCTGGACGTGTGGAACTACATCGACCGCGAAGGCATCGAGCTGCCGAGCATCTACTACGCGCACGAGCGGGACGTGTTCGAGCGCGACGGCATGTTGCTTGCCGTCGGCCCCTACTCCCAGCCGCGCGCTGACGAGGCTGTCGCACCGCGGGTGGTTCGCTACCGGACCGTCGGCGACATGTCCTGCACCGGAGCAGTCGCCAGTACGGCGGCTACGCCGGCTGAGGTGGTCGTCGAGGTGGCAGCGAGCGAACTGACCGAGCGGGGCGCGACCCGGGCCGACGACCGGGTCAGCGAGGCCGCAATGGAAGATCGCAAGCGGGAGGGCTACTTCTAATGGGCACATCTGAGCACACCCTTCTCCGCCTCGCCACCGCCGGCTCGGTGGACGACGGCAAGTCCACTCTGGTCGGCCGGCTGCTGCATGACTGCAAGGCGATCCTGGCCGACCAGATCGCCCATGTGCAGACCGTCTCCGCAGCCCGGGGTGGTGACTTCGACTTCGCCCTGCTCACCGACGGCCTGCGCGCCGAGCGGGAGCAAGGCATCACCATCGACGTCGCCTACCGGTATTTCGCCACCGACAAGCGCTCCTTTATCCTGGCCGACTGCCCCGGGCACGTGCAGTACACCCGGAACACGGTCACCGGTGCCTCTACCGCTGATGTCGTCGTCATCCTGGTCGACGCGCGGCACGGCGTACTGGAGCAGACCCGGCGGCATCTCGCCGTGGCCGGCCTGCTCCGGGTCCCGCACGTGCTGCTCGCGGTCAACAAGATCGACCTCGTCGGCTATGACGAGGCCGTCTTCAACGGGATCGCCAAGGATGTGTCCGAACTGGCCGACCAACTGGGCATGCGCGACGTCCAGGCGATCCCGGTGTCGGCCCTGATCGGCGACAACGTGGTCGATCGCTCCGAGGCCACCGGCTGGTACGACGGCCCGACGCTGCTGGAGTTCCTCGAGAACGCCGACGGGCGGGACGACATCTCGGCCCAGCCGCTGCGGTTCCCGGTGCAGTACGTGATCCGGCCGCAGACCCCCGGTGAGTACCTGGACTACCGCGGCTACACCGGGACAGTTGCCTCCGGCACCGTGTCGGTGGGCGACAAGGTGATCGTGTTGCCGACGGGACGTCGTACCGAGGTGTCCGGCATCGACCGCGCGGTCATCGGCGCCTCGACCACAGCGGTGGCATCCCAGCCGTCCGCGGTCGCCGGCGAGGCGGTCACGGTCCGGCTGGCCGACGATCTGGACGTTGCCCGTGGATCGGTCATCGTCTCCGCAGACGCCTCGCCCGGAACCCGGCGGGAGCTGTCCGCAACCCTGTGCTGGCTGTCCGATCGCCCATTGACCGTAGGCGCCCGGCTGCTGATCAAGCACACCACCACTACCGCCCAGGCGATCGTCACCAAGATCAACGGTGCGCTCGATCTGGACACGCTCGGGGTCATCGACGCTTCCGGGCTCGACCTGAACGACATCGGCAAGGTGCAACTCAAGGTAGCCGCACCGTTGGCCGCCGATCCGTACTCCCGCAATGCCATCACAGGATCGTTCCTGCTGATCGACGCCCACGACGGGTGGACGTTGGCGGCCGGAATGATCGACGACGAAGAAGGGGAACTGCTGTGACTGCTCCAGCACTCGTGATCCTCGCCCACGGCAGCCGCGACCCGCGCTCGGCCGCCACCGTCCACTCGCTGGTCGGCAGCCTGCGCAAGATGCGCGACGACCTGCGCATGGAGGCTGCCTTCCTGGACCACTGCCCCCCTTCGCCGTACCAGGTGTTCGACAAGCTCGTCGCCGAGGGCGTCGAGGAGATCGTCCTGTTGCCCCTGCTGCTGTCCACCGCCTACCACGCCCGGGTCGACGTACCGGCCGTGGTGGACGGGGCCCGCGGCCGGTACCCGGACCTGCGCGTCATCGCCTCCGACCCTCTCGGGCACGACGACTCACTGCTCGACGTACTGGACCGCCGTATGCGCGCGGAACTGAAGGACGGACGCGTGCGCGAGCTGGACGCCCTGGTACTGGCCTGCGCTGGTTCGAGCGACGCCCAGGCCAATGCGGGGATCACCCGGCTGGCGCGGCTCTGGGGTCAGCGGCACAAGCTACCGGTGACGGCAGCCTTCACCACGGCTGCCTCTCCGAGCCCAGCCGAGGCAGTTCTCCAGTGGCGTCTGGAGGGCCGCCGTCATGTGGCGGTCGGCTCGTTCTTCCTGGCGCCGGGGCAGTTGCCGGACCGGGCCAAGGACACGGCACGCAAGGCCGGGGCGGTCGCGGTATCGCGCCCGCTCGGCGCTAGCGCAGAAGTCGCCCGGCTGGTCCTCCTCCGCTACGGCGTAGCCGGCCTGGACCTCCTGAACCTGGCCGACCCGGCCCCGCGCCCAGTCCTCATCCGCCCCGACCTAGGCCGCACCGCCTGATCCCGGCTCAACCCTGCCTCCGGGCCAGCGCGGACGCCTGGGAAATGCGTGCATGGCGGTCCGGAGTCACGCCGCGAGACGGCGGGGCTTCAGCCGAATGCCGCGGATCACCGCGTCCAGCGACTCACCCACCCAGTCCTCGTTGAGGATGACGTCCTCCCAGGAGTACCTCAGCAAAAGCCAACCGCACATCGCGAGGTTGACGTCGCGAAGGTCGGCAGTACACGGAGTCACGGCGGTGCCTGTGGGCGGCGGCGGTGGGGTGTGGGGGCCGGCGGTCAGGCGGTGTGTCGCGGCGATGGAAGGCGAGGGCGGGTCATAGCCGTGTGGCCGTGCGGATCAGCCCGGCGAGGGCGAGGGAGCGGCTGTGCGCGGGCCAGGCGATGTGGGTGACGACGGGGGGTGCGTCGGTTAGGGGGACGGCAGTGTGCTCGGCCCATAGCCAGGCGCGGGCTGAGTCGGGGAAGACGGCCACGGTGCGTCCGAGGGCGATCAGCTGGGCCAGCTGCGTCTGGTCGTGGATCTCGGGGCCCGGGCCGGGTGGGTACGTGCCTTGGCGGGACCAGCGGGCGAGCGGAAGATCGGGGATGTCGCTGACGTCGGCCAGGGACAAAGTCCTCTGCGCGGCGAGGGGGTGCCCGGCGGGCAGGATAGCGATCTGCCCCTCGGTCATCAGTTCCTCGCTGTCGAACCCGGCGAGGGAGTTGAACGGCGCGTGCATGAGCGCCACATCAGCGCGGCCATCGCGCAGCATCCCTTCCTGCTCACACGTGCCGCTCGGTAGCACCTCGATCTCGGCGGCGTCGGGCTCGGCGGCGTAGGCGTCGAGGAGCTTGTGCAGCAGCTCGTGAGACGCGCCGGCCTTCACCGCCAGCACCAGGCGGTTGCGGGGGCCGCCCGGACTGTCGGCGCCACCGGCGCGACGGGTGCGGCGAGCGGCAGCGGTGGTCGCGTCGAGGGCTGCGCGGCCCTCGTGCAGCAGCATCTCTCCCGCGCCGGTGAGAGAGACGCCGCGGCGGTTGCGTTCCAGCAGCGAGACTCCGAGGCGCCGCTCGAGCTGCTGGATCGCCCGGGACAGCGGTGGCTGGGCCATGCCGAGGCGCTCGGCTGCGCGACCGAAGTGCAGTTCCTCTGCGACGGCCATGAAGTACCTCAGCTCGCGGGTCTCCAAGGTGTCCATGGCCACAGCGTATCTCGGTGATACCTACCGGGTATGACAGGGCACTGTATCGGTATTGGATGCGCCGCTTGTCCGCGAGCGAGCATCGACGGCATGAGCGAAACCATGAACACACCCTCCGCGTCACTGCCCGGCGGCACCTGGACCCTGGGCGATCTGACCGTCACCCGCTTCGGCTACGGCGCCATGCAGCTCGCCGGCCCCGGGGTCATGGGCCCGCCTGCCAACCGCGACGGCGCGCTCGCCGTCCTGCGCGACGCCGCCGGCCTCGGGATCAGCCATATCGACACCGCCAGTGCATACGGACCACGTGTCACCAACCAGCTGATCCGTGAAGCGCTGCACCCCTATTCCGAATCGCTGCACATCGTGACCAAGGTCGGCTCGGTCCGCGATCATCAGGGCGGCTGGCCCCCTGCCCGGCAGCCCGAGGACCTGCGCCGCGCCGTCCACGAGAACCTTGAGGACCTCGGCCTCGATTCGCTCGACGTGGTCAATCTCCGGCTCGGCGACGCTCAGGGTCCCCAGCCCGGCTCGCTCGCCGAGCCCTTCGAGACCCTCGTCGAACTCCAGCAGCAGGGCATGATCCGGCACCTCGGAGTGAGTAACGCGACGGCGGAACAGGTCGCCGAGGCGCTGGCGATCGCGCCGATCGTGTGCGTGCAGAACATGTACAACCTCGCCTACCGTCAGGACGACGAGCTGATCGACGATCTCGCCGACAAGGGCATCGCCTACGTGCCTTTCTTCCCGCTCGGCGGCTTCACCCCGCTGCAGTCCACGGCGCTTTCTGCCGTCGCCACCCGTCTGGATGCGACGCCGATGTCGGTCGCCCTGGCCTGGCTGCTGCGGCGGTCGCCGAACATCCTGCTCATTCCCGGCACCTCGTCGGTGGCGCACCTGCGCGAGAACGTCGCCGGCGCGAGACTCTCGCTCTCCGACGAGGAACTCGCTGAGTTGGACAAGATCGGCCACTAGCAGGACGCAGCCAGGCCCCCAGCAAGACGAAGGGGCAGTGGCGGTGTGCTGCGGGCCTCATCGTTGGTCACCGAGAGGCGTGTTCACACATGCTGCTGCGCGGTGGCGCCGCCGGAGGCGGCTCCACCGCGCAGGGGTTGAAGTTCAGCGTGAGGGACGGGCTCCACTCGCCGGGCTGTGCTCGCGGTCGGCGGTCAGGCTTTCAGCTGGTCCCGCAGGAACGCGACGACTCCGGCCCGGTGCCAGCGGTCACCATCATCCAACTGCCCTGATACACACCGGAGCTGAACCCCCGTCAGTCGCCCACCAGGGCCGACGAAGGCTTAGCGCCGGTTTCGTTCCGATGTTCCTCAACCCCGACTTGTGTGTGCGTGGACGTCCGGATTCCCGCAGATATCGTGATATCTTGCTAGCTATGGCCAAGGATGTCGGAACGAAGAACATGTTGTTGCGGTTGGATCCGGAAATGGCGGAGCGGCTGCAGACGGTGGCCGAGGTGGAGGGCCGCTCTGTGTCCGACGTGGCACGAGAGGCGATCGCGGCGCTGGTCGAGCAGCGGCGGTCGGATGCGCAGTTCAGCCGGCTGCTGGAGGAGAACCTCGCCCGACATGAGCGTTCGCTCCGCCGGTTGCGCGAGGACAGTTGATGCACCACCTCAACCTGTACGACGTTCTCGCCGTCGCCGCGCGGGTGATGGACTGTGACTCGGGCAGGGTTGTCCGGCGTACTGACCTTGACCTAATCGATCAGGTGCTCGCGGAGGCCCGGTCCGGACCAGGCGATCTGGCCGATGCCACAGCCGTACTCCTGTGCGGACTGGTCCGGCACCGCCCGTTCAGCGGCCCGAATCGGCTGATCGCCGTCGCGGTCACGCTGCAGCTCGTCACACTCAATAACGCAGATCTCGAACTGGAACCAGTCGAGGAGTTCGATTCTTTGCTGGACCAGATCAGCGCCGGCGAGGCGACCGCAGCATGGGTTGCCCAGAGACTTCGCCAACGCCTAGGCCCCGAACACATCGCCACCGTCATTGTGGCCGACTTCAGCGAGGAAGCTGTTTTCTGGGAGGAGATCGACATGTTCGAGAGGTTCAGCGAGCGGGCCCGGCGGGCCATGGTGCTGGCGCAGGATGAGGCCAGAGCGCTCAATCACGACTACATCGGGACCGAACACGTCCTGCTCGGCCTGATCCAGGAAGGCGACGGCGTCGGGGCCAAGGCCCTGGCCAACGCCGGGATCTCGGCGCCGGCCGTCCGGGCCGTGATCAAAGAGACGATCGGACGGGGCCACGACCAGCCGCGCGGCCACATACCGTTCACACCGCGCACCAAGACCGTCCTGGAACTCAGCCACCGGGAGTCGATGCAACTCGGACAGGGCTATATCGGCACCGAGCACATCCTGCTGGGCCTGGTTCGCGAGGGCGACGGTGTGGCGGCGCAGTGCCTGACCAAGCTCGGCGCCGACCTGGACAAGCTCCGGCAGCAGGTCGTCGACCTGCTCGGCCACCGGGATCGGGGCGAAGCACTGGTCCGCGGCTTCCTCACCGAGGGCGCGGAGCACAGCGGCAACCTGCCTTGGGCTGCTGCCGGCCGACGGCACCACCTGATGGCGGAACTCGCAAGCCTCTTTGACGAGAACGAGCGCCTGAACGGCGAGGTCGCCCGGCTCCGCCAGACCCTCCGCCATCACGACCTCGACCCCGACGCCTGACACCCCGTACGACGGAACGCCAGTCGCCCGGCTCTTTGATTCCGGGCCCGGGCACAGCAAGGCCGGGTCGCATTCTGAGAGATGTTTCAACCCGGCGATCGCGCCATTGTCCGCCGCGACGCTGAGATGCTGGTCTGCTAGCTCGTGGACCCCAGCCGAACGTGCCAGGGCGAACGGGCCGCCAGTGGTCGAGCGTCGCTACTCCTATGGGTTTCAGCACTCTTTTGGGGCTTTGTGAGCGAGTTGGCCGACTACCCGGTCTTGATCGTTGCTCCGAGGCTGGCCAAAGCGTCAGTGGAGTACACGGTCCGTCCCGATGCCCAGCAAGTGCCGCCGAAGTCGGGATGGATGCCCGCCGGGCAGAACCAGGTACCGGTGCCATACGAAGCCGATAAGAAGCCCGAGATTTCCGCGCCACTACCGGTGTAGCGAAAGACCGGGCTTCCTGAGTCACCCCGCGCGAAGACACCTGAACATGAGGTTCCACCGCAGCCGGAGCCGGCACCTGGCCCGAAGACGAAGCCAGGCCCCACGTTTGGCTGGCCGGGTAGGTTCCAGTGCTGGTTGGTCAGAACGACGTATCGAGCCGGAAGAGGTGTACCACTGACGCCGCCACTCAGATAGACCCTCATGTTGTAGGTCGGCCGTTTGGCGGTGTAGACCGAGTCCGAGTCTGACGTATTCCACGCACCAAGCCAGATCCGGGGTTACTGGTCGTCTTGATCATCTCTATGTCGTGCAGATAATTGCGTGGGCCGACGGCGCCTAGGGAGTGTCCACTGGTGTAGCTGCGCCAGGTCCCGGTCCCGCAATGCCAGGCGGTGGTCACATAACTGGTCGACCCTATGCTCGCGGCCACGCCTGTGGAGCAGGCTGCAGCGGGGCTCACTCGATAGATCAAACTGCCGCCGAACCACGGTGCGTAGTCATCGTCTCGGCTGGCCGGCTCGGGATTGTCCACGCCCATGAAGACGAGCGGTACGCTCATTTGTGAGCTCATCGTGGCCATGGAGTTCGCGGGTGCGTCAGCGGTGAGTGTGACGGCCACGCTGCTGTAGTCGGGGCTTGGCCCGGCAGAGCTTACCCAAGACTGATAGCTGGTCAACATGGACTCCGCTGCAGCGCCCAGTTCGCTGTCGGAGTACTGACTCACGCGAAACTTCACCGGCGCAGACAGGGTTGTGGCGAAGGTTTGGAGCGCGCTTGGTGGGTTCCCCTTCCAATACATGTTCACGGAGGCAAGATCGGCATCGATGGCGGCCCCACCCACATCAGGAGAAGGATGCTGGTCGAGCCAGTCGAGGAGAGCGGACGCAGCCCTCTCCGCCGCAGTCGGAAGGTATTCCGGCGGAACCGGTTGGCTCGGGCTACTCGGGTCCCCTCGGGGCGGACTTATTGCTGCGACAGTTGGCGCGGCACACAAGAGGACGGCGGCCGAAGCGATGATGGCTACAAGGGCTCGTTTAAATTTGGACATTCCCCACCACCTCGCCCGAGGCTAGGACGATCTAGGCTAGAGGGGTAGAAGGACGCGTTGCAGCTTCAACGCGTTGCAGCTTCCTGCCACTTGCGAAGGGAGGTTGGGATGGTTGACCTACCTCCTCATGAGCAGGAGTCAGCTCTCGCTGATCTCCCCGTGGTTAAGCGCTGGATCGAACGCAATCCCAACGCTCGCGCAACAGCAGTCGTCGCCGAAGATCCGTTCAATCCCGGAGAGAGCCACACCGTCCTCATCGTCAGCATTCGCGAGCCGGCCGAGATGGGCCGGGCGCAATCAGAGATCCCGCAATTGGTGAAGTCCCCGGAGCACCTTCGGGTCCGTCGGTGGAAGCCTTCGGCGGATGAGGTCGAGCGGATTCAGCAATGGGTGATGACCACTCAACCTCAGCCGGGCGGCGACCAGGCAGGGGTCTCTGCCGTTGGCCAAGACCCCGAAACGGGCTTAGTCACAATCACCCTCGACCGCGTTGACGGACAATACGCAGCTGAACTCGAGGCTGCCACGGATGGCCTAGCAGTCGTTCTTCCCGACCCGGAGATTCCTGTAGCGCCTGTCGAGTTCGATCCCCCTCGCCCGCCCTGGGCGAAGGATATTCCAGAGTGAAACTAGCGGTTCCTCTGGGGGAGTCGTCGCGTGGCAGCCAGCCGAAGCGCCGATACGTATGTCAACTTTCGCCGGAGCGAGGAGCATGGGCCAAATCCGTTTCCCAGCGGCTATTCGGGCAGCTCCGAGAATCGCGCTGTACAGGTTTCGCACTGGGGAAGCGACTCGTGATCTTGTGTCGGCACGAAGTAGACACCACACAGTCCCCGTACGGCACGGCCCTCGATCGTACTGCCCCCCAGATGCTCGCGGTGTGTGTAATGACTGACCGTTCCCGGCTCGGATACCGCCAAGTCGTTGGCTTCGACGAGAGCACTGAGTTCGGCAACTCGCGCGGAGTGCGTGAGATGGCCGCCCGGATCCGTCAGGTGGCGGCGAGGCGGGCCTTCTCCCCTTCGACGTCGAAGTCCGCTTTCGGCCACTGCGGATCGAGGCCTTTGAGGGTTTCAAGCAGGAGGGTGGTCACCGCCCAGTTGCGGTACCACTTGCGGTCGCTCGGGATCACGTACCAGGGGGCGTCGGCGCTGTTGCACCTCTCCAGCGCGGCTTGGTACGCCTCGGCGTAGGCGGGCCAGAATTCACGCTCGTCGACGTCAGCCGTGTTGTACTTCCAGTGCTTGGTGGGGTCGTCGAGCCGGGCCAGCAGGCGGACCTTCTGCTCCTCCCGCGAGACGTGCAAGAAGCACTTCACCACGGTGATGCCCTTGGCTGCCAGTTCGGCCTCGAAGTCGTTGATCTGCCCGTAGCGGCGGTTCCAGACCGGCGGCGCGACCAGGTTGTGGACCCGGACGATCAGTACGTCCTCGTAGTGGGAGCGGTCGAAGATGCCGATCATGCCCTCACCGGGAAGAGCCTGACGAATGCGCCAGAGAAAGCCTCGCCGCTTCTCCAGCGGGGTCGGCGCCTTGAAAGAGGCGATCCGCAATCCCTGCGGGTCCATCAGCCCGGCGCCGTGCCGGATCACACCGCCCTTGCCGGCGGTGTCCATTCCCTGCAGGACGAGCAGGACGCTCCGGTTGCCACCCTTGCGGCCCTCGGCATACAGGCGTTCTTGCCACTCGGAGACTTGGGGGCCAAGTGCGGCCAAGGCGACCTTGCCCTCCTCCTTGCTGCCGGAGAAGCCGGTTGTCGCGCGGGCGTCATAGGCGCTCAGGTCAACCGGACCGGACGGTAGTCGCAGTTCGTCCAGCAGTTTGCCGGTCGGGACGGTGACCGCAGCCGGTACCTTTTCCTTCGAGCTTTTGTTCTTCGCCATCCCGACATCCTGCCCCATCCCCACCCATTCGAGGGCGAGGACGGGGCAGGACTGAGGGATGGTCAGCGCCTGGTGGTGGCGCTGCCGAGGTCCCAGCTGATCGACGTCGAGTACAGCGAGAAGCGGTAGTCCCGCGTCTTGCTGAACCGATACGACAGGGTGACAGCGCCGTACTTGTTGGTGTAGACGGACTTCAGGGTCTGCCAGGTGGTGGAGCCGATCTCACGGAACTGGAAGACACCGCCGGCCGGACGCTTGAAGTAGGTGTTGTTACTGACGGAGTACAGCAGCGACGTCCCCTTCAGGGTGACGACGTCGGCCGTGCGCGAGGACGAGATCCACGCGCCTGCCGCCAGCTTCACCGTCGAAACCGGGGCGTTCTGGGTCAGCGGGTTGTTGGTGGCATCGACGGCACCGATACCACGCCAAGTCATCCTGCCGATCGGGTAGTCGCTGGTGACGTCCCACGGCGCGCTGTTCGCGTTGTCGAACGGCAGGACGGGGCCTGGGCCCAGGCTCGGGTGAACAAGTTGCCACGCGGATGCGCTGTTCGGAGCGGTGCAGGTACCGGTCACCTTGCCCTGCAGAGCCAGGTACGGCTTGCCGATGGCGACACGGGACGGAATCGACAAGTTGCAGGTTCCAGCCGCAGTCGCTCCGGCCTTCGCGGCGAAACGCGACTGCAGCGTTACCGGTCGGGGCGTCGCGGCGGACGCGCCGAGCGGGAGCAGGGCGGCCACAGCGACCGCGGCTGCCGCGGACGCGATGGTACGACGAATCATTCAGTAGCTCCTAGTGTCAATACGACGGCACTGGGACCCCCTCAGCACCGATAGCTCGCGCAGCCTACCGGTGGGAAGGGTCTATACCGATCACCGAGATTCGCGTGATGTGCATCACGCCTAACGGGTAGTGACTGCGCTGCCCCGATCCCAGCTGATGGGCGTCGAATACACCGTGAACCGATAGTCCCGGACCTTGGAGTACCTGTAGCTCAAACTCGCCACGCCGGCAGAGTTCGTCCGGACCGATCTAAGGTTCTTCCACGTGGTAGTGCCGCGTTCGCGGAACTGGAACATGCCTCCGGCAGAACGCTTGAAGTAGGTGTTGCTACTGATGGAGTAGAGCCGCGACGTCCCCTTGAGGGTGACGATGTCACCGGAGCGTGCGGAGGAGATCCGCGCGCCGGCCGCCAGTCGCACATCGCTACGCGGGGAATTCTGCGGACGATCCACCCACGCCACGTCCCACGCGGTCCCAGCCCGCCAGCTCTGCAAACCAAGCGGATGGAAGCTGTACACATCCCAGATATCGGTTCGCGTCTGGTTGAAGATCACGACGTCCTGGAAACCCTCTCGCGGGTGATAAAGGTCCCACGAGCCATAGCCGCCTTTAACGCAGTCGCCGCTCATCGTCACGGTGATGGCGGTGGACGGACGTCCAATAGCGACCCGGGACGGCACAGAGAGGGCACAACGCCCCGGCGTCTGCGGAGCAGGGGACTGACTTTCAGCGTCCTCGAGAGCCGTCTTCGCGGCAGGCGCAGACGCTGATGGCGCAGACGCCGATGGCGCAGACACCGACACGACAGATTCCGGCGCACACGCCGAGACGACGGCTACTGAAGCAAGCAGAGCGGTAACCAAGGGTATTGCCGTACGAACCATCAGTGACGCCCTCCCCCGGAGCACCATCAAACCACGGGATGGTCCCCCCATCACCGCATGTCTGGAAAGAGTACGACAATCCCGCAGGATTGGCACCGACCGAAAAGTCGATGGGTGAATTGACGGCTCGGCCTTGAGCCTGCGTTCGCGACCGCGATCAAGCGGGACAGGGCGCAGGTATTTCTTCGGCAGCCGCCCTTGAGCATTTCCGGCGAAAGCATCCGGTTCAGGCGTACTCCCCCGGCCAGAGCGGGAGGTCGCGGTCGCACATGGGGTCGGTGAACACCACCAGTCGCAGGGCGACGTGCTCGTCGGTCAGTTCGCGCACGTCCAGGATCCCGACCGTCTCGACCCCGTCCAGCAGCGCGCCGTACTTGCTCCGGGTGCAACTGCGCCAGGTGACGGTGCAGATTCACAAAGTGATCACACCACGCCCCGGTCGTTGTCCTGCGACTCTCGCCACCTCAGCGTCCAGCCAGGGCTCCGGCGCCACCGGCATCCGAACCGTGGCGGCGGGACGCAGTCCGACAGCACAGTCCGGGCTCGCCTCCGGCTCGCGCTCAGTGAGACGGATCGGCAGGCGCGACAGCCTACGAGGCGACCCGTCGAGATCCGACCAGGGCACCGCAGAGCCGGGACACAGCACGGAAACAACGCGGAAACTTAGCTCGGGTCTTGACCGCTTTCTTACTTTCAGTTAGGAAGTTACATGGAGATCCGCAGGTGGCTGGTACGACCGAGGAGTCAGCATGCACGGTGAACACCAAGTTACATCCACCAGACCGTTCCGACGGCGCTCACTGCTCAAGGGCGCACTGGGCGGCGCCGCGGCGCTCGCGCTCGGCCCGGCCCTCGCGGCCTGCGGTGGGAGCAGCGGCGGTGGCAGTACCAGCGGCGGGAAAGCCGTGGTCCGAATGTGGTCCTGGTACGGCGACCAGCAGGACCAGTGGCCGAAGCTGATCCAGACCTTCGAGGCCGCCCACCCGAACATCAAGATCGAGAACCGGATCTTCGGCACGCCCGACCAGTACCTGCCCGCCCTGCAGGCGGCGGTCGCCGGCGGCGACGTACCGGAGATCTTCGCGCCACACACCCGTGCGCTCACCTACGGCACGGGCGGCATCTCGGCGGATCTGAAGAAGGACCTCGGCGCCGACTTCCTGAAGGACTTCTTCGACTCCGCCAACCAGGAGTACACCCTGGACGGCAAGCAGTACGCCGTCGGCTGGATGGCCCAGACCTTCGGACTCTTCTACAACCCGGACCTGTTCAAGAAGGCCGGCGTCGCCGAGGATGGGATCCAGACCTGGGACGACCTGATCGCGGCGGCCGCGAAGTTCAAGGCCATCGGCAAGCACCCGGTCGCGATCAGCTGCAACCCGACGACCAGCTCGCTCGACTTCTTCTTGCCACTGCTCACCCAGGTCGCCGACGACCCGACCTTCTACCTCAAGCTGGACCAGCTGCAAAACGGGCTGACGTACGAGGACCCGAAGGTGATCCAGGCGCTGGAGCTGAACCAGAAGATCGTCAAAGGCGGCGTCTTCCAGCCAGGGACCACCGGCACGTCGGGCGACCAGGTGCCGCAGATCTTCTACACCGAGAAGTCGGCCATGCTCTTCAATGGCTCGTGGACTCCGCAAGGTCTGACGAAGAATGCACCGGCGGCGTTCGCGAAGAAGTACAAGGTGATGAAGACCCCGGCGATCGCGGCCGGCAAGCGGCACTGGTGTGCGAACCAGGCCGGCGCCGGGTGGGCAGTCTCGGAGACCAGCAAGAACAAGGACGCAGCACTCGAGTTCCTGCGTTTCCTCTACTCGGCAGACCAGTACTCCCCCACCATGAACGACTCGAACTCGATGCCCGCGACGAAGAGCGCCGCGACCCGGATCCAGAGCCCGGTGATGAAGCAGATGACGTCCTGGCTGCTCGAGGGCGACGGGTGCCCGCACATCCCGTTCGGACCCGGTTCGGTCGCGGCAGGCGACCCGCTGTCGAAGATCTTCGACGGTACCGGACAGCCGGCTGCCGTTGCGAAGGAGATGCAGCAGGCCGTCCAGAACGCGAAGGGCGGCTGAGGCGGTGGCGACCACCTTGTCGTCGACCCGCTCCGTGGTGCCGTCTCCTCCGACGGCACCACGGCGGCGGTATCGGTTCGGGTCACCGCTGCGGAAATCGCAGCGGGCGGCCGGCTACCTCTTCATGCTCCCCACCTTCGCGCTGTTCCTGGGGTTCGTGCTGTGGCCGATCCTGTACACGACGTACCTGAGTCTGACCGCCTGGGGCGGCTTCGGGTCGCCACGGTTCATCGGGGCCGACAACTACAACCGGATGCTCGGCGACCCGGTGGCCCGCCGCGCGCTCGTCGTGACGTTGGTGCTGACCGCTGTCACGACGGTCATCCTGACGTTCCTCGGGATGCTGATCGCCGTCCTGGTGAACTCGGTGTGGAAGCAGATCGGCGTGATCGTCCGGACGATCCTGTTCATCCCGGGCATCGTCTCGTTCGTCGTGTCTGGCGTGCTCTGGAAGCTGATCTACGACCCGAACATCGGCACGCTCAACCAGATCCTCGGTGCGATCGGGCTAGGCTCGCTGCAACATCCCTGGCTCGCTGACCACACAACCGTGCTGCCGGCCATCATCGTGGTCACGATCTGGGGCGGCCTCGGCTTCAACATGCTGATCTTCTTCGCCGGCATCCAGAGCATCGACCCCAGCCTGTACGAAGCCGCAGAGGTCGACGGCGCGAACAAGATCCAGCAGTTCCGGCACGTGACGATCCCCAGCCTGCGGGTGGTGACAGGGCTGGTGGTCAGTCTTGGGCTGCTCAACGGCTTCAAGGCGTTCGACATCATCTACGTGATGACCGGTGGCGGACCGAACCACGGCAGCGAAGTACTCGGCACGTATCTGTACTCGCTGGCCTTCGGCTCCACGTCGGGGTCGATCCCGCAGCTCGGCTACGCCAGCGCGTTCAGCGTCGTGACGATGGTGCTCTGCACCCTCGCCGTGATCGCCCAGCTCTGGCTGACCAGGAGGGCAGACTGATGGCCACCGTGACCGCGCCGAACCCAGCAAGTACACCAACCACTGAGCGCGGGTTCAGGTTCCCGCTCGGCAAGAGCTTCGCCACCTTCGTGCTGCTGCCCTTCTGTGTCCTGATGGCCTTTCCGTTCATCTGGATGCTGATCACCTCGCTGCGAGAGCCGAACACCATCTTCGGCGGCTCGTTCTTCCCCACGAAGCTGACCTTCAGCGGCTACTCCACCGCGTGGACGATGATCCAGTTCCCGTTGCATTTCTGGAACAGCGTGTGGATCACCTCGGTGACGGTGATCGGCGTACTGGTCTTCTCCACGCTGAGCGGATACGCCTTCGCCAAGCTGGACTTCCCGTTCCGCAACACCCTGTTCGTGTTGTTGCTGACCACTTTGATGATGCCGTCAACTGCGCTGATCATCCCGCTCTACCTGCAGCTGAAGGCGCTCGGCCTGCTCGATTCGCAGCTAGGCCTGCTGGTCCTCTACATCTCGGGCTCGGCGCCATTCTCGATGTTCCTGATGCGGGCGTTCTTCCAGACCCTGCCGGACGAACTGATCGAGGCGGCCCGCGTCGACGGCGGCAGCGAGTTCGTCATCTTCCGCCGGGTCATTCTGCCGCTCACCCGGCCCGGCATCGCCACCGTGGTGATCTTTCAGTTCCTGCAGACCTGGAACGAGTTCCTGATCGCGAACACGGTGCTACGCAACACCGACTCGCTGCCACTCCAACCTGTGCTGTTCACCCTGATGGGCCAGTACTCCACCAACTGGCCGGCCCTGACCGCCGGCCTCACCCTGTCCGTCATCCCGGTCGTCGTGGTCTACGTCCGCATGCAGCGGCAGTTCGTCGCCGGGATGATGCTCGGCGCCGTCAAGACCTAGTGTCGCGTGATGCTGGTTCCTTTAACGATGGCGGTGTCCAGGTGGGTGCATCGCAAGGCGGAGGACCTGCCTCGATGCCCAGCATCGTGGCTGGTTCTCCAACGCCGCGAGGTGCCCGCCTG
>JAWWPC010000230.1:0-24886 GCA_033851055.1 Kribbellaceae bacterium
GGCGGGCACCTCGCAGCGTTGGAGAAGAAGCCACGATGGAAAAGCATCGAGGCTCCTCCTCCGCCTTGCGATGCACCCACCTGGACACCGCCAGCACTCAAGCTATTTGCCAGACACACCACTAGAACTGATAGAACCTGACGGCCCCCGGCGATACCGGAGGCCGTCAATCGTGTCGAAGGGTCAGCCGACTGCCTTCAGGATCATCAGTACGGCGGAGACCGTGCTGTCGCTCGACCCGGGGTCCTTCAGATACGCGCCGCCGTACGCCGACACCGCGGCCGGGGAGGCGGGCTTCGCGTCCAGCACGGCGCCAGGTGAATCGCTGTCGCTGGGAGTCGAGCCATCCGTGGGCGTCGAACCGTCACTGGGAGTCGAACCGTCGCTGGGCGTCGATCCGTCAGTGGGAGTCGCGTTGTCCACGGGAGTCGGTGTCGGGCTCGGCACGTCCTGGCCGGTGGTGGCGTCCAGCAGGGCCGGCCCGGCCTCCGCCTGCGCGTACACCAAGCCATGGAAGGCGGCGGTGATCTTCGGTACCACGCGGGAGCCGGACTTCTCGGTGTAGCCCCAGGTCTTCTTGCCTGTGGTGTCGTCGATGCCGATGATCTCGGTCTGGCCGCGCGCGTCGGAGGTGCAGACGACGCTGTTCTTACTGTCGCCCCAGCAGGTGAACAGCGCCTCTTTGGCATCCTTGACCACGGACAAGGTCCGGACGGCGGCGCCCGTCGCCGGGTCGATCGCGTAGATGCTGTTCTCGTAATGGCCGATGATCTCGTTCTTGGTGGCCGGGATGTACTTCTCAGCGGACAGATAGGCGTGCTTCAGGCCGAAACCGGCCGGGTTGAGGGCGTCCAGCCCAGTGAGGCCGGTCTTCTTGACCGCGCCGGTGGCTGCGTCGACCACGGCCAGTGAGCGGCTGTTGAGGGCGCGCCCCTTGGCGCCGACGACGATTCCGTTGGTTACCCCGGCCGGCTCGACGAACGGCAACGTGGCTGTCTTCTTGGTGGCCGGATTGGCATACACCGTGAAGACGCCGGACTTGGTCCCCATCATGCTTAACGCTTTGAGACCGACGGCGACCTCGCCGGTGGCGGCATCGACGGTCTCGCTGCTGAAGTTGGCACTCAGCCCGGCCGTTAGCTCGTCCTCGCCGATCGTCGGCGTGACATCGATCGTGGCCGCTGCCACAGCCTTGCCGTCAGTCGGGTCGGCCCATTGGAAAGCGACCTGGACCTTGGCCTTGTGGGTGCCGCTGCCCTGCACTCGCTGGTAGTAGGCGACCGCGATGGCGTCCTTGCCGTTGAACTGGACAGTCATCGGCGCGGTGGCGTCGAGGGTGTCGACCGTGGTGCCCCCGGTTACCGGCAGCTGCCAAGGTGCGCCCTGGTTGGCGACGTTCTGTCCGTACAGGCCGCGCAGATCGGCGACGACCGCGGTCTGACCGACCATGCCGGCCTTTGGTTTGAACGAGGGGTGCTTCGCGACGGTGCCCTGAGGTAGAGCGGAGGTCGCTGCGAATGCCTTGGGCGGATCGTACGCAGTCAGGGCCGGCGCGGTCGGTGTCGCTGCCGACGACTGGCCGTCCCCGGTCTTGCTGACGGGCTTGTTGCCGTCGCTGCAGCCTGCGATCAGTACGACTGCAGCGGCGACGGTGAACACTTGACGCAACATCGGCTCTCCCCTGACGACACGTGACGGCCTGCACGCTAGCAGTGGCGAGGTCCGTTTCAGCGGACGACCGACAACCCCGTACGACGCTGCCGCGGATGCGGCTCGAGGCGGTCCGCCAGTCGGCGCAACGCGCTCGCCAACTCGTGCCGCGGTCCGTACTGACGGGCCGCGCGGCGGGCGGCCCGCTCATCGCGAAACAGAGCGTGGTACTCGGCGGTGCGGATGTTCTCGGCAACCCTGTAGCGGGCGATCTCTTCGTGTTCGGTGATCATCGTGCTGCTCCTCAGCGGGTCTTGGTGCGACGGACGGTGCTAGTGGTCAGACCTTGTGAACGGTGATGTCGCCGGAGACGGTGCGGGCCCGCAGCATCAGCGAGCGCTCGCCCTCGTCCGGCTGCCGGCCGGGCTCGAGGTCGCACCGGATCTGGCCGGTGACCGTCTTCAGGTCGAGGAAGGTCGGCACGCCATCCGGTACGCCGATCTGGACGTCGCCGCGGGCGGTCTCGGCCCGGACGCTCGGCCCGTCGGCGTACTCGACCCGGACGTCGCCCGAGCCGGAGGTAGCGACCGAGTGGTCCCGGATCCGCTCGATGGTGATGTCACCCGAGCCGACCTTGACCGTGGCTGGTCCGCTGGCGTCGCCGATCCGGACGTTGCCTGAGCCGGTGGACGCGGCCACCAGGTCGTCGGCCGTGCTGATGTCGACGTCGCCCGAACCGGTGTTGGCCCGGACCGGGGCGGCCGCGTGCTGCAGCCGGATGTCGCCGCTGCCGGTGCTTGCCGCGAGGACGCCTTCGGTCCGCTCGACCCGGATGTCACCGGAGCCGGTCGACAGTCTGGCCTCGCCGAGGGACGTGTCGGCGACGATGTCGCCGGAACCTGTCTTGATCCGGGCGTTCAGGGTGCCCGGCGTCTGGATCCGCACGTGCACCTCGGGTCCGCGACGAATGTGCCGCTTGGGTAGTTCGACGATCAGCTCGCCGCTGCTCACCTTGAAAGTGATGTCTTCGGGCGTTCCGTCGGTCACTGCGAGAGTGGCGTGGGTCTGGTCGCCGTCCGTCGGGGTGATTTCGACCAGGCCCGCGCCGATCTCGATCCGGACCCGGTCGATGCTGTCGGTGAGTTCGCGGCTGAAGTCGTTCACTGGGCCCACCCCGTCATCCGCTGGCCCGGGCTACGTCCGCCCTGGCGATGGCCACGATCACGGTCCCGGTCGTTACGGTCGCGGCGCTCTCCGCGCTCTCCGCGGCGGGGTCCGTCGGGTCCGAAGACGCCGTCCGGGCCGAAGGGGCCTTCGGGTCCGAAGACGCCGTCCGGACCGAACACGCCGTCAGGTCCCAGCGGTCCGTCGGGACCGAAGACGCCCTGGGGGCCGAAGACACCGCGCGGCGGGCGCGGCGGACGCGCCGGACCGCCACGGCGTCCGCGGTCGCCCGTCAGGGCGGTCATCACGGTGCGCATCAGCCACGCGTTCGACGAGATGCCCTCGGCGTTGGCGGCTTCGTCCACCTTGTTCTTCACCGACATCGGCAGCCGCAGGGTGATCCGTGCGGTCGGCTCGTCGGCGTCCGGCGCGAGCTGGTCGGTGCCGGCGTCGTTGGTTTCGTTGTCGTCGTCCAGATCGTCGTCGTCATCGGTCCCGGTCAGCTGGCTCGGTGCCGGCGTGACCACGAACTGGGGATGGCCGCCGGCCATCCGGAGCTCGACCGAACCGGGGGACAGCTCGCGACTGATCTCACCGGCGGCGTCGGACAGGGCTGAGATGAGGGCCAGGCGGCCTGCGTCATCCAGCGTGGCCCCGAGGCGTTCGGCCACGGAGCGAGTTTGGTCGTCGGCCAACGCGGTGGCGTTCTGCACGCTACGGCGGACCGACTCGAGGTAGTGATCAAGTTCCATGACGCTATCGTGACGTCACCATGACGTCATTGTCAACCCCCTCGATGTCAGAGTTGTGGCAGCGTTGTGGCCGGCGACGTCAGCCAGTCCGGATAGGGCAGAATGAGGGCCCAGTCGAAGAGAGGGAACAGTGCAGTGAATGAGTCGAGAGGCGTGCTCGTCACGGGGGCGTCGCGAGGGGTTGGTGCCGAAACCGCGAAGGCCTTCGCCGCAGCCGGGGATCGGGTGGTGCTGCACTGCCGCGGCGCGGTGGACAAGGCCCGCGCGGTGCTGGAAGGACTACCCGGTGACGGCCATGCGATCGTCACCGGTGACCTTGGTGATGAGACTACAATCCCTGCTGTGGTTGACGAATCGGCCGCAGCGCTCGGGCGGATCGACGTACTGGTGAACAATGCGGCGCTGTTCGTGGACGAGCCTGTCGCGGGGTCCCGGCGGGTCGGACATCCGCTCGAGGACACGTCGTACGACGAGTGGGTGGCGGCGTGGCGGCGGACGCTCGCGGTCAACCTGGAAGGGGCAGCGCATCTGACCTGGTGCGTGGCTCGCCAGATGCTCGACAAAGACCCCGCGGACGGCACCCGAAGGGGCGCGATCGTCAACGTCGGGTCGCGTGGCGCTTACCGCGGCGAGCCGCAGGTGCCCGCGTACGGAGCGAGCAAGGCCGGGTTGCATGCTTTCGGGCAGTCGATGGCGGTAGCGCTGGCGCCACATGACATCACGGTGACGTCAATCGCGCCGGGCTTCATCGCCACGGACATGGCCGCACAGGGCCTGAACGGACCGGGCGGCGATGCGATTCGCGGTCAGAGTCCGTTCAACCGAGTCGCCACGGCTGAGGAGGTCGCCACCGCGATCGTCTGGCTCGCATCACCGGTCGCGGGCTGGTCCTCCGGCGCCATCCTCGACTTCAACGGCGCCTCCTACCTCCGCTGAAACCGCTGCGTCCGAAGAACTGGGCTATGACATGGTACAACCCAAGGTTCTTCGGACGCAGGGTGACAGCGGTGGTCAGCGGGTGACGATGCTGCGGGCCGGGGGCGCCTTGATCGAGACCGGCTTGTTGAACTCGGTCATGGTCATCAGCATGCTGACGCCGGACATATCGAAGGACATCCGGTGGACGAGGTGGTCGGTCCCCATCCAGAGCGTGTAGTCCAGCGTCTTCGGGGCCCCGGCCGGCAGGGTCTTGCCCTGGGCGCGCAGGGCGGTCGCGGTATCGACGGTCACGGTGTACCGATCCAGCTTGCGGCCGTCGATCGTCTCCGACCGGACGAATCTGACGTTGCGCAGCCCGAGGTCGAACGCCTTGAAGGTCTTGGTCGGGTCAGCGCTGTCGAGCATCGAGCCGAAGCTCGCCACTGCCGGGTCGGAGGACTTCGCGTCGATCTTGAGGTACTTGCCGGTCGGGGTGAGGCCGGGCATCGAGACGTAGGCGAAACCGTTGACGAGGAGGATCCGCGCCTTGCCGCCGCGGAACGCCTCGCCACTCATCACCATCGACACCGCCAGGGGCTTGGCCTGCTGGAACCCGGTGATCGTCATGACGGTCTTGCCACCGGCCGTCATCCGTCCCGTCGTTCGCCACGTCTTCTGCCCGGCCAGGGCGGAGTTCATCGCCGGCAGGAAGCTGGCTCTGTTCAGGTGCACGACCGGCTGCGCCACCTTCGGCGGGGCGGTGCTGGATGCCGGTGCAGAGGCCGGAGTCGGCATCGGCCGCGAATCGCCCGCGGAATTGGTTTTCTGCTCGCCGCCGCACGCGGCGATTCCCAGAACGAGCGGCAGAACGGCGACTGCGGTCACCGCTCGCAAGTGAAACTTCATGGATTTCCCTCCCCATTGGACAAAGCCGTTGGATCCTAGGGCACCGACCGGTCACGCGGTAGCGATGGAAAGAAATCTGCGGCAAGTTGCAGACGATTCAGCTGCCGTAGACCTCCAATTCGACTATGCGGGAGTAGGAGTGGCCGTTGCCGTCGAGCGCGAGGATGCGAACCGCGTCGGCCTTTGTCGGGGCGAACGTCGAGGTGACGTGGCCGACGGTGTTGCCACGGACCTGGGCGACGGTCTGCCAGGTGCCGCCGCCGGTCTGGACCTGGACGTCCCAATCGCGGAGTCCGTTGGTCGCTGCCGGGTACTTGATCGAGTCGAGCGTGTAGAGCTCCACCCGGTCGATGGTCGATGGTTCGGCCAGGGTGACGTCGTAGTTGTCAGGGAAGGCGCCTCTGGTGCCGTCGTTCCACCCGGTGCTGGTGTCCCAGTGCTCGGAGTCGGCGTCCCCGTCGACCGCGCCACAGAGGGAGAAGTTCCCGTGGGTGGAGGAGGCGGTGGCCTGCTCACCGAGGGCCAGGTTGCTGCCGGGCCCCTTCGGCGGCAGCGGCTTGACCTCCACCGGCACGGTCAGCCGGGTCCGGTCCACCTCCAGGTCGATCTGGTAAGTGCCGGGCAAGGTGTCGCGGGGAACCCGAACCTCCACCGGCGCGGTCACCGGTTGGTCCGGATCGACCGCCGGCAGGTACGACGAGAACAGTTCGCGCGAGAGCTTCAGCGGACCGCTCGGGTGCAGCGTCAGGTCGGCGTACCGGCCAACCTGTTGAGTGTTGGTCATCGTCAGCGCGAGGTTGCCGGGGAAGCAGGGCAGCCCGACGACACTGAGCTGCTGTGGATCGGTGGACACCTTGACCGGGTCCGGCCGCGAACCGTTGCCGGACTGGTCGACCGAGCCCGGCTGGTTGGCCACGCCCGGCTGGTCGACCGTTGCGGGTGAGCCGGCCGCGTCGACCGGACCACTGGTCGCGTTGATCATCGAGACCGTGGTCGACGCCAGCACTGTAGCGGCGACGGAACTGACGAGGATGAGCGCGGATCGGCGCCTGGAGCTGGTCATCGGTCTCTCCTCAGAGGGTCTGGATCCCGGCGCGCCCGTCCTCGACGAGGAGCTTGGCGCGGGTGCTGACAGTGCCGTTCGGGACGGTGACCCGGTCCACCACGCGGTGGTCGGAGATCCACTGCTGCGGGGTGATGGTGCAGCTGACGTAGCCGCGCTGGAAGTTGCAGTACTTGATGTGCGGGTTCTCCTGGAGCAGCGTCAGGCCACCCGGGTCGAGGTCCATCCCGTCCAGCCCGGAGCTGATCGACGTACCGACGAACTCGCTGCCGACGGTCGGGGAGTCGGGGTTGGAGAAGTCCAGCTTCAGGTCGGACGCGACACTGCGGTGCAGGTCGCCGCCGATCGAGACCAGGTTGCGGACCCGGCGCTGGTAGGCACCGCCGAGGACCCGGTCCCGGGAGGCGGCATAGCCGTCCCAGGTGTCCATCGGGACGAGGATCTGCGGGCCGTCCTTGACGTCGAGTTGGGCCAGGGCGTTCTGCTGGGCGAGCACGTTCCAGCGCGCCTGCGAGGCGGACCAGCCGTCGAGCAGCCAGCGCTCCTGGGCGTCACCGGTGATGCTGCGCGCCGGGTCCAGTGATTCGGGGCCTGGGGGTTTGGAGCCGTCGTTGTAGGCCTGGTCGGACCGGTACTGCCGGGTGTCGAGCACGCTGAACTCTGCGAGGCGGCCG
Organism: Kribbellaceae bacterium; assembly: GCA_033851055.1. GTDB lineage: Bacteria > Actinomycetota > Actinomycetes > Propionibacteriales > Kribbellaceae > Kribbella. The sequence continues at coordinate 7,128 of JAWWPC010000230.1, forward strand.
TACCGGATTCGCCGGTAGAGCTGCATGTCCGGGCCCTGTGGCAACTGCGCGAGCCGTAGCGGCATGTGCTCCCAGTAAGCGCGGAAGGCGTTGGCGCGGCGGACCAGGAACTGGGCCGGCGGTGCGCTCGGGTGAGCCTCGTCGGCCCAGTTGTCGACCACTTCGTGGTCGTCCATCGTGACCACCCACGGGGCGGTCGCGTGGGCGGCCTGCAGGTCCGGGTCGAGCTTGTAGTGCGCGTAGCGGTTGCGGTACTCGTCGAGCGTGACCGTCTGGCGGGTGACGTAGTCCTCGTTCGAGTGCGGCCGGACGCCACGGTCGATGCCGAACTCGTAGATGTAGTCGCCCAGGAAAACCACCAGGTCGTGGTCCCGTTTCGCCATGTCGGCGTACGCCGTGTAATAGCCCTCCCACCAGGCCTGGCAGGAGGCGAACGCCATCGACAGGACAGGCACACTAGCGTCGGAGGCCGGCGCGGTGCGGGTCCGCCCGACGGGGCTGAGCTGCCCGCCGACGCGGAAGCGGTACCAGTAGTGCCGCCAGGGCCGAAGGCCGCGGACGTCGACGTGGACAGAGTGGCTGGACTCGGGCCGGGCCTGGGTGGTGCCGTGCTGGACGACGTGGCTGAACTGCTCGTCCTCGGCCACCTGCCACTGGACCTCCACGGGGCGACGGTCCATCCCACCGAACGGCGCGAGCGGATCCGGTGCCAGCCGGGTCCAGATCACCACCCCATCCGGCAGCGGGTCGCCTGAGGCGATCCCGAGGGTGAACAGGTCGCGCCGGTCCATTCCGGCGGTCGGGGCGGCCTTGGCGCTGACCACCTCCGGCAGGTTGCCGGTCAGGGCGAGCGCAGCGGCGGCGCCGGTGACGGTCAGGAAACCTCGACGGGTGCTGTTCACCTACCTAGCTGACCATCGCGGGGGGTCGCTTCCATGAAGCGTAAGTAACTGCCCGGCTAACGACCGATGGCCGAAAGTATTTTGCGGGGCGTCAGCTTCCTCGCTTGACGGAGGCGAGCAGGAGTTGGGCGACGTCTTGGACTTGGACTTCTTCGCGGGCTGAGCCGTCGGCCTGCTTGGCGGTCAGGCCGTCGGACAACATCACCCGGCAGAACGGGCAGCCGGTGGCGATCTGGTCCGCACCGGTCGCGACGGCCTCCTCGGTCCGGTTCAGGTTGATCCGGGTGCCGATCTTTTCTTCCATCCACATCCTGGCGCCGCCTGCGCCGCAGCAGAACGACTTCGTCTGGTTCCGCGGCATCTCGGCGAACTCGGCCCCTGGGATGATCTCGAGCAGTTCGCGCGGGGCGTCGTAGACCTGGTTGTGGCGACCGAGGTAGCACGGGTCGTGGTAGGTGATCTTCTGGCCGTTCAGGGCACTCTCGGTCGGCGCGACCGGGGTCAGCTTGCCCTCGCGGACCAGCCGGTTCAGCAGTTGGGTGTGGTGGATGACATCCAACTCGACGCCTAGCTGGGAGTACTCGTTCTTCAGCGTGTTGAAACAGTGCGCGCAGGTGGAGACGACCTTCTTCGCGCCGGTCTCCTTGAACACCTCGGCGTTCTGCATCGCCAGTTGCTGGAAGACGAACTCGTTGCCCGCTCGCCGCGCCGGGTCGCCGGTGCACGTCTCGCCATCACCCAGTACGGCGAAGCTGACGCCGGCGAGGTCGAGCAACTCGGCGACGGCCTGGGTGGTCTTCTTGGCGCGATCCTCGTAGGCACCCGCGCAACCGACCCAGAAGAGGTACTCGACCTCGGCCAGAGTCTCCACGTCGCTGCCGACAACCTTTACCTCGAAGGGCAGGCCCTTGGCCCAGTCCATCCGCCCGGACGGGTTCATGTTCCACGGATTGCCCTTGTTCTCCAGGCCTTTGAAGAGCCCGTTGAGCTCGGACGGGAAGGACGACTCGATCAGCACCTGGTAGCGCCGCATGTCCATGATCGCGTCCACGTGCTCGATGTCGACCGGACACTGCTGCACGCACGCGCCACACGACGTACAGGCCCAGAGGGCGTCTTCGTCGATCACGGCGACGCCGGCGGATCCGACCAGCGGGCGCTCGACCTCGGCCTTCACCAGGTCCGGCAGCGACTGCCGCTCCTCGTCCGAGGACGCCAGCAGGTACGGCGCTTTGGCGTACGCGTGCTCGCGCAGGTTCATCATCACGAGCTTGGGTGACAGCGGCTTGTCGGTGTTCCAGGCCGGGCACTGCGACTGGCAGCGACCACACTCGGTGCAGGTGGTGAAGTCGAGCAGGCCCTTCCAGGTAAAGTCCTCGACCTTGCCGACGCCGAGTGCGGCGTCCTCGTCGAGCTCCTCGATGTTCTCGAAGTCGATCGGCTCGCCCTTGATCATGATCGGCTGCAGCGCGCCCAGCGCCGTACCGCCGTCGGCCTGACGCTTGAACCAGATGTTCGGCCAGGCGGTGAACCGGTGCCAGGCCACGCCCATCGTCGCGTTCAGCGAGATGGTGATCATCCAAGCGAACGAGATCAGGATCTTCACCATCGCGACCAGGTAGATCGCGTTCTCCAGCCCGTGCTCGGACAACCCGGAGAACAGCCCACCGATGAAGAAGGTGGTCGGGAAGTGGAACGTGGAGGCTTTGCCCAGCTCGTATTCCAGGCCGCGCAGCAGCAGGATGCAGATCAGTACGCCGAGGATCGTGTACTCGACGTAGTACGCCTGCCAGGCGCGCGATCCGAAGAACCGGCTGTACCTGCCTTGGTCCCCGCGAGGCAGGTTGCGCAGCCGGATCGCGATCAGGCCGACGATGGAGATGAGACCGGTCCAGGTGAGGAACTCGGTAGCCCACTCGAACACGAACCAGTGACCGATCACCGGCAGCACCCAGTGCGCGTCGAACAGCTGGCCGAAGGCGGTCACGAGGCTGAGGAACAGCCCGATGAAGCCGAACGCGACGAACCAGTGCAGTACGCCGACGTGGCTCCACTGCAGCATCCGGGTGTGCAGCAGCGACTCCTTGGCCAGTGTCGCGGTGCGCTGCCCCGGGTTGTCGGTCCGGGTGGCCGGCTGGCCCAGCTTGATCACGGACACGATGTGCCCGATCGTCTTCGCGAACAACGCGACGCCGACCAGTGCGATCGCGAGCGAGACGACGATGGCGAGGATCTGCATACCAGCGATGTTATTGGTTGGTTACCCGCGAGTCATGTCCGTGTAGGCCGCATCACGCCCCGCGTGTTCTGTTTCACTCTCTCCGGTACGACGGGACGCGGTGCTACACGCTGATCTGCGATCCCATGATGACTACTCGTTCACGGGGCAGGCCGAAGTACTCGGCCGCGTCCGCAGTGAGACTCGCGGTGGCCACGAAAAGCCGCTTCCGCCACCGTGCCATGCCGGGTGCGTCGCCCAAGCAGAGCTCGATCGTGGAGAGGAAGTACGAGGTCTCCTGCAGATCGAGCGACAGTTCAGGGCTCTGCTCGGCGGCCAGGCGCAGCACCTCGGGGACGCTGGGCCTTTCGACGTAACCGAAACGTGCGGTGACCTGGATGATGCCGTCGTCGGTGTAGCCGAGATCATCGACCGAGACGCGATCCGCGTCAGGGGCGTGCGGAACCGGCAGCGTCTCGATCGAGAGGATCACCACGTTCTGGTGCAGGATGTGGTTGTGCTCGACATTGGCGCGCATCGCCAAGGGGACGGTGGCCTTGCCGCGGTTGAGGAACACCGCCGTGCCGGGGACCCGTTGCACTGGCCTCTCGTGCAGTTCGTCGACGAAGGTCCGTAGCGAGCCTTCCTCGCGCTCACGCCTGCTGGTCACCAGTTCACGCCCTCGTTGCCAGGTGGTGAGGACCGTGAAGACTGTGACGCCTATGAGCAGTGGGAGCCAGGCGCCGTGAGTGATCTTGGTCAGGTTCGCGGCCAGGAAGAGCAGTTCGACGGTGAGGAAGGCAGCGGCCCCGAGCAGCACCAGCCACAGCGGCTTACCCCAATGGTGCCGGACGATGTAGAAGAACAGCACCGTGGTGATGGTGATCGTGCCGGTGACCGCCATCCCGAACGCGAACGCGAGCGCCGCGGACGTCCGGAAGGCGAAGACGAGCGTGAGCACGGAGATCATCAGCGCCCAGTTGATCCAGGGCACGTAGATCTGGCCGAAGGTCTCGTCGGACGTGTGCTTGATGCGCAGCCGTGGCAGGTAGCCGAGCTGGACGGCTTGGTGGGCAACGGAGAAGGCCCCGGTGATCACGGCTTGGGAGGCGATGACGGTTGCCGCGGTTGCCAACAGGACCATCGGCAGCCGCCCCCAGTCGGGGACGAGCAGGAAGAACGGGCTGCTGATCCCGTTCGGGTCCTCGAGTATGAGGGCGCCCTGACCCAGGTAACTGAGGATGCAAGCCGGGAAGACGAGTATCAGCCATGCACGGGTGATCGGTGCCCGCCCAAAGTGGCCAAGGTCGGCGTACAGCGCTTCTGCCCCGGTGATCGCGAGTACGACGGCGGCGAGGGCGAAGAACGCGTCCGAGAAGTGACCGGTGAGGTAACTGATGGCATAGGTGGGCGACAGTGCCTTGAGGACCCCGGGGTGGCGTGCGATACCCGACACTCCGCAGGCGGCGATTGCCAGGAACCACAAGAGCATCACAGGGCCGAAGGAGCGGCCGATGCGCGCGGTGCCCAACCGCTGCACCGCGAACAGCACGATGATGATCGTCGCGGTGATCGGGACGATGAGGTTTTCCAGCCCAGGCTGGACGATCTTGAGTCCCTCGACCGCGGACAGCACCGAGATTGCGGGGGTGATCATGCTGTCGCCGAAGAACAGTGAAGCGCCGAAGATGCCGAGGGCGGCCAGGGTGAGCTTCGTCCGCCGACCGCCGGTGACTCCTCGGCCCCTGATCAGGGTGATGAGGGCGAGGATGCCGCCCTCGCCGTCATTGTCGGCACGCATCACGAGAAGCACGTACTTCAGCGTCACGATGATGGTCACTGACCAGAAGATCAGGGATGCGATACCGAAGACGCTGTCGGTCGAGGCGGCCACCGGGTGCGGATCCGCGGGGTTGAAAACGGTCTGGATCGTGTAGATGGGACTGGTCCCGATGTCGCCGAACACGACTCCCAGCGCCCCCACAATCAGGGCCGTCTTCGCCGGACTGCGGGTCGCAGCGGTGCGTGTGCTCATCTGCGGTGGCTCGATTCCGTCGGGTTCACGACGCGAGAATTCAACCATCCGGCGGCTCATCCTCGCCGGGTGGCGACCGTGCTGCGTTTGACTGCCCGGTACGACGGTACGCCGGGCGCGCGGGATCGCCGCAGGGCACCCAGACACACCACTAGTACACGTGGAACGCCGAAGGGCCGGCCGAGATGACTCGGCCGGCCCTCCGTGAAGTGGGGTGTTACTTGGTGCCGAAGACCTGCAGTTCCGTCAGGTCGGTGTACGTGCAGCCGCCGTAAGCGCCGGCCGGGCAGTTCGTAGCGAAGTTGGGAACCTGCGGGCTGAGCATCCAGAACCGCACGAACTTCACACCGGTGGCGTTGCCGGTCGGCGTGAGGTCGGTGTACTTGCCACGGTTGGTTGCGGTGAAGGTCCCTTCCTGAGCGGTCGCCCAGGTGGTGCCGTCTGCCGAGGTCTCGATCCGATAGCCGCCGGTCGAGGAGCTGCCAGGGTCACCGCAGGTGTTGGACGGGTCGACCCGGAACGTCTTCACCGTGACCGCCGCGGGCAGCGCGATGTCGACGTGCTTGGGGGTCATCACGTTGGTCGGTTTGCCGTTGTTGTCACCCGTGGTGCTGCCCCAGCCGGTGCCCTGCGTGTTGTCGATCGCCCCGCCCGGGCCACAGCCGAAGGAGCTGTAGTCCGGACCGTTGAAGGCGGCCACCGTGCCGCCGCCGGAGGCCGATGCCCAGTTACGGCGCGGCGTGAAGTTGGCCGCGGCGCCGGCCTTGACCGTGACGGCCTGGGTCAGGAACTCGTAGCCGTTCGCCGCCACGACCACCTTGGGGTAGGTGCCCGGTGCGACGTTGGTGATCGTGTACTTGCCGTCGGCCCCGGTCACGGCGGAGTAGTCACCCGCGTAGCCGGAGGCGTGACCACCGATGAAGACCAGTGCGCCGGCGACCGGAGCATTGGTGTCCAGGTCGACCACGGTGCCGCTCAGCGTCGTGGTGGCGCCGGTCGGCGGCACGTGGAAGTCCTCGGCCGGGTGGGCGTCGCCGCCGTCCACGACACCGGCGTACCAGCCCATGCCGCGGTTGGCGAAGACCTGCCAGATGGCCTTGGCGTTCTTGCCGCCGCTGGCCACGAGGTCTGCCTGCACGATGGCGTTGCGCATGTCGAGCATCGTCGGGTCGCTGGTGGACAGCTCCATCGCCCGGGTGATCAGGCTCAGCGCGTAGGTGTGGCCGAAGCGCTCCCGCAGGTCCCACAGCGTCTGGGCCCAGACCTCGCCGGAGGAGTGCACCTCGGGTGCTCCGCCGATGGTCGGGAAGTCGCCGTAGGTGTAGCCGCCCTTGGAGCCGTCGAGGCCGACGCAGTTAGGACTGACAGCATTGACCCGGCAGTCGATCGCCTCGGTGCGGAACAGGTCGCCGTGGGCGACGTACTTACCCTCGAGGACCTCGCCAGAAGCCTTGGTGTCCTTCTCCAGGCCATGGGCGACCAGGTAGTCCATCGCGTAGAAGTCGCTCCACGCCTCACCCATCGAGCCGGCCTGGACGCTGTTCAGCGTCGAGTTGCCGCTCGCGTCCACGACCAGGCGGTTCGACAGCCCGTGGGTGTACTCGTGGTACAGCACGCTGGCGTCGTTCGCGCCACTGGCCGGCACGAAGCCGTCCTGCGCGTCGGTCGCACCGGGCTGGTGCCACAGGTACATCTGCATGGTCGGCGGGGTGCCGTCCGGCGGGGTGGACATGTTGGCGTTGTCGATGTGGTTCGCGTCCGGGCCACCGTTCGCGCCGGTGGCGGCACCGTCGAGAGCATTCAGCTGGACCGGGTCGCCCCCCGAGGCGTCGAAGCTGCCGGCCGCCGGGGTGAAGCTGATCGGCGGCTTGGCCAGCCAGTCGTGGTAGTTGCTGGCCAGGTAGAAGGCATTCGTGACGTCCTGGTTCATGTTCGTCTTCCAGGAGTCCGGCTTCGCCGGGTCCCAGGTGCAGATGAACGACGTCGAGCAGAACGAGCTCGACTGGAACGGGACGAGCTTGTACGACGACGTGGTCGGCCCACCCGGCACCTTGACCGTCTCACCGGCACTCGAGGTGTTGTCGTCGTTGACGTCGGCGAAGGCCGACACCGACGTGCCCTCGAGCAGGGTCTTAGCCTTCGCGGGCAGCCACTTGTGCTGGATCAGGTTCTCGGTGTGCTGCGTTCCGCCCTTGGGGGCGCCCGGATAGTTGTCCTGCACCAGGGCGTCGCCGTTGCCTTGGGCGATCAGGTCCTTGCGGTAGAGCAGGCTGCCGTTCTCTGCGTCGATGACGTGGGTGTAGATCAACGAGCCACCGGCGTTGACGTAGGTCGACCAGCCCTTGCGCAGGCCGCTCGCGGTGTAGAAGTACACCTCTTTGGCGGTGTCGCCGTTGGCCCAGTTGGTGGTGCCGGCGGACCTGGTGGACTTCGAGGAACTCAGCTTGCCGCCGACGTCCTCGACCGCGGTGGAGCGGGCCTGGTCGGCGGTCACGGACGGCGCGGCGGAGCGGGCCTGGGCCTGGGCCTGCGGGACGAGGCCGGCGATCGGCGCGCCCTGCAGTGAGATCAGTTGGCCCTTCTTGGTCACGTTGGCCTTCAGGCCGTTGCCGAAGACCTCGATGCCGTCGACTTGCTGGACCCAGGAGATGTGGTGAGTGCCGAGGACATCGACGTAGTCCGTGCGCAGCTTCAGGGTGCCCAGGTCGGCCGCGGAGAGCTTGAAGATCTCCGGGTGGGCCTTCACATAGCCGAGCGCAATGTTCTTGGCCGACTTGGTGCTCGGGTTGGTGAGGAAGCCGTTCAGCTTGGTCACCTGGCTCGGGGTGCCGGTGTTCTCGTCGAGCGAGACGAGCCCCTGGCCGCCGAGCGAGTTGCGGAATTTCTCGGAGGCCGCGGTCTCCTTGCCGGCGACGTTCGCTGCCCGGGCGTAGGTCGCGCGGGCGTTCGGCGTCCGGGCGTCGTAGTTGCCCTTGCGCTCCTTGTTGACGGACTTGCCGGCCTGCGCCGGGGCCTTGGGGTCCGGGGTGCCAGCACTCGTGGCCGCTACCGCACCGGAGCTGGCGGTCATCGCCAGTACGGTGGTGGCGGTCACGGCAGTGACTGACAGTAGCCCCCGGCCTTTGCCTGGAACTTTCACAGCACGCTCCATGAAATTGTCTGCGCGGATCGCCCTCAACGACCCGTCCCGGGCTGACCTTAAGGGTGGTGGACACGTCACGGAAGGTTTTTACAGGAATGATGCGGAGATGTGGGTTTTCCTTCGTAGCCCCACCAGGGCTCCGAGCGATGCCAGCGCGAGCCCGCAGAGCAGCCCGCCGGCCGCGGCCAGGGTCGTCGTACCGGGGTGTGCGATGGACTCTCCGCGCAAGGCCTGCCAAGTGACGAGCCAGATCAGCCCGGCGTAGGCCGCCGTACCGAGGAAGACCAGGGCGGTACGCGTTCCCTCGGGCCGCAGCCAGGGGAACCGCCGGGCCAGCAGGACGAGGCCGAGGGCAAGCAACGGGATCAACTGCAGCGCGTGTACGCCGAGAAAGTGGCCGATCCTCAGGTCTCCGCCCTGAGTGTTCCAGCCGGTGATCGGTAGGCCGGGGCCGCCGTCCTCGGTGCCGACCGAGTGGGCGCCGAAGTGGTCCGTCCGGCCGGTCGCGTCGGCGGCCTGCTGCTGGGCGGGTGTTTCCCTGAACATCAGGTTGGCGAGCAGCATCCCGCCGAGTGTGGTACTGAGGGACAGCCGGATGCTCCAACGCAGCGCCCGGTCGCCCGGCTTGTCGAAAAGCAACTGGATCGCGACCACCAGGACGGCACCCCAGACCAGGTAGATCGTGGTGGCCATCAGGTTGTGGATCCGCTCGTCCATCGGCGTCGACATGTTGAAGTGCAATTGCCGGCCGCGGACCACGACCTGTCCGACGATCAGCACCATCTCGAAGGCGAGCCCGGCGGCGACCACGGTGCCCATCCACCAGCCGAGCCGGCGGGCCTTCGTCTGCAGCGACAGCATCCACGCCAGCGTGCCGGTGTAGAGCGCGAACGAGATCATGAACTTCAGCGGCTTCATCCAGATCGGCGCCCCGAGCAGGTCGCGGTCGTCGAAGAGTGCACCGCCGATCCCGATCAGGCTCAGGAACGCCATCGCGACGGAGACGGCGATCAGCGGCCGGTGCAAGCGGCTGGTCCGGACGGGCAGGACGGGCGGCTGGGACGTCAGCGTAGTCATGCATCGATCGTCGGCGCCGCCGTGCGGAGAATCAGGAGTGGCAGCTCCCCGGCCGAGGTGGGGATGGACCTACCCAGGCTCAGCCCTGATTGAGGTCTGCGGCTCTTGCGGGCTGCCGGCCGTGGTGCGCCAGCAGGACGGTCATCGCCACGCTCGTCGTCAGCCCGAGCAGGCTCGCGAAGCCCAGTTCCCCGTCGACCGCGTACGACGAGACGGACGTCGCCAGCACGCCACAGGTCATCCCGAAGGCCGCGATCAGTGCTGGTACGGCGAATCGGCCGGGCAGTGCGGCTGCGACGACCAGCGCGGTGCAGAGCACCAGGTCCGGGACCAGGAAGAGGTTGTCGGAGCGGAATGAGTCGTGCAGGAACAGGAAGACGAAGGTCGTCAGGCTGAGTCCGACGGCGACGATCCGGGCGGCCGTGAGCAGGGACATGACACTTCTCCAATCGTCAGCAACGCTGATGATCAGCGTAGCTGACGGAGGACGGGACGGGAAGGGCCTAGAGTCGGACCGTGGACGATCGGATGGAGGCCTCCACCGGCTACCTGCTGGTGAAGCTCGGCGGCGCGGCAGGTGGGTACTTCGACCAGTCGCTGGACTCGCTGGGCCTGCGTCCCCGTCATGTGCGTGTGCTCGACCGGATCCAGTCGGACGCCTTGTCCCAGCAGGACCTCTGCCGGCTCACCGGGATGGACCGCACCACCATGGTCGCCGTACTGGACGACCTGGAGCGGCTCGGTTATGCGCGGCGCGAGCCAAGTACGACGGATCGTCGCAAGCATGTCGTCATGCCGACCGATGCGGGCCGGTCGGCCCTGAAGGAGGCCGCCGTACTGCTGCGGAAGGCCGAGGTCGCGTTCTTGTCCCCGTTGTCGGCGACGGAGCGCAAGCAGCTCAACGTCTTGGTCGCGCGGTTGGCGGAGGCAGGACTGCCGGTCTGCGAGACCTGAAGCCCGCGGAGGTACGGTGACGGCTCAGATCCCGCCGTCGTGCTGGAGGTCCAGGTGCTGCGTTACCCCTTGATCCATCCGCCCTTGCTGGGCGCGCTGGCCAGAGCCGGGCATGGCTCGGTCGTGTTGCTGGCGGACGGCAACTATCCGTACGCGACGGCGGTGTCGCCGACGGCCGAGACGGTCTGGCTGAACCTGCGGCCGGGCCAGATCCCGGTCGACGACGTACTGGAGACGCTGCTCGGGGTGGTGCCGATCGAGGCGGCCCGGGTGATGGCGACGGACTCTGGCGAGGAGCCGGACATCTACGCGCGGTTCCGCGAGTTGCTGCCGGAGATTCCACTGGAGCCGCTGGGCAGGGCCGACTTCTACGGGACCGCCCGCGGCCCCGAGTTGGCGGTCGCGGTGGCGACCGGAGAGCAGCGGCTGTACGCCAACATCTTGCTCACGCTTGGCGTGGTGACCTGATGCCGGTCCGCGAACGGGCGGGCCCGCAGTGGGCCCGCCCGTCAACGATGTTGCCAGCTCAGCTTGCGGTCAGAAGGCGCCGGCGCCGTTCGGCGTACCGAGGCCGGTCGGGCCGTCCCAGCCGGTGCCCGCGGTGCACCACTGGGTGGTCGGGCAGGTCCCATTGGTGCCGCTGGTGACATCGAACAGCGAGCCGGGGCTGGCGTAGGGGAGTGAATTGGCGTAGCCGGAGGTGTTGCCCGACAGCGCGTAGACCGCGGCGATGATCGGGGCGGACTCGCTGGTGCCACCGAACTGGGCCCAGGTCGAGTTCGTCCTAGAGGTCGGGTAGTAGATCGCCATGCCGCCCTTGCCGGGGTCGGCCGCGGCCGAGACGTCGGCCATTGCCCGCTTTGCGCAGCCGGTACTGGAGGACGCAGCAGCGGCCAGGGCCGTGTTGTACGACGAGCAGCCCGAGCCGGTGCCGCTCCAGACTGACTCGGTCCAGCCGCGCGCGTTGCTCGCGGCAACGAGCGACGTACCGCCGACGGCCGTGACATACGACGAGGACGCCGGGTAGCTGCCGCCCTGGTAGCCGTTGTCACCGGTGGAGGCGGTGACAGCAATACCCGGGTGGTTGTAGTAGGCGCCGTAGGTCGTGTCGGCTGCGTCGCCTCCGCCGTAGCTGTTCGAGATCGCGACCACGCCGGGCTGCTTGGAGGCGGTGACCACCGCGGCGCCGAGGTTGGCGAAGCTGTTGGACTTGGCCTGCACGACCACGATCTTGGCATCGGGTGCCGCCGCCGAGACAGCGTCGACGTCCAGGGCCTGCTCGCCCGCCCAGCCCACGTCGAAGCGGGGCAGTGCGGTGCCGCCGGTCTGGTCGATGATCCGGAGACAGCCGTTGGCGATGGTGCAGGGCGGCAGGCCGAACTGCGACCGGTACACGCCGAGGTCCCGTTCCAGGTTCGGGTAGCCGTAGGCGTCGACGATCGCGACGGTGCGACCGCTCGCGCTGAGCCCGGTCAGCTTGTACGCGCTCTGCAGGCCTGTCGGCGTGAGCCCGGTGGCGGGTGGGGTGGTGGAGGCTGGGGTGACGCCCTTGTCATCGACCAGCTTGAGGGCGTGGCAGGACGCGGTGTGAGGTGTCGTCGATGTCGCGCAGACCTTGGCGACGTGCTTTCCGGCCGCGATGGCAGTGGGGGCTGCGGCGGCCCCAGGTAGTTGAGCTGTCAGCCCTGCGACGGCTATTGCGCCGACGCCCAGGGCGGACACGAGAATCCGTTGCTTCACAGAACTCCTCGAGCTGGGCAGGCCCGCCCGAACCATTCCGGCGGTGGGGCGGAACCGGGGGTGTGTGGTGGCGGCAGCCTGCGCCTCGCCCGAGCGTGATGTCCAGTGATCGACGTATTACGTGGGGTCACGGCCGGTAGGCCCGCTCTGGTCACGGCCGGATTTCTCCTGTGATGACGGTAAGGATCCGGACCGACCCTGCGCGTGAAGGTTTCCCCTTGAGTTTTGCCGGACGACCGTCCGCCCCCGGCTGGGGCCGCCGATGGCGTGGATTTGATCAAACGCTATTGACAGGCGTTCGGCGGGCGGGCCTATCCTGTCGAGAAATCGATTTCCCGCCCAATGGCTGCGACGCCGCGGACCTGGTGTGTTCTACCGCTGTCGCGCCGTCTGGAGGAGCGAGCGCGATGAACCCTGCAATCGATGGCCTGACCCGGCGTGGTTTCCTGCGAGCAGCCGGCGGTACGGCGCTCGCCGTGGGCGCGGGTGGCGCGCTGACCGCCTGTGGAGGTGGTGACAACAGCGGCGGCTCCGCCACGAAGGAGCTGTCGTTCGTCTACATGGGCACGGCCGAGCAACAGGCCACCTGGAACAAGTTGTTCGCCAAGTTCGGGGAGCAACATCCCGAGATCAAGCTCAAGGCCGAGGGCATCCCGCTGTCGAACTGGGGCGACTTCTTCAACAAGCTGTCCACCCGGCTGGCCGGTGGTCAGGTGCCGGACGTGATCCAGGTGGCGACCGAGGGGCAGCGGCTGTTCGCGTCGAAGGGCCTGCTCGCGCCGCTGGACGACTACATCGGCAAGGACAAGTCGGTAATCGACGAGTACTACGCCGACATGGACCCGAACCTGATCGAGTGGAACAAGAAGTACAGCTCGACCGACGGCAAGACCTACTATCTGCCGGGCGAGTTCAACACCATGTGCATGTGGTATTCCAAGGAGCTGTTCGCCAAGGCCGGCGTACCCGAGCCGACGGCCAAGTGGACCTGGGACGACTTCCGCCAGGCGTGTGAGCAGATCAAGGCCAAGACCGGCGCCTTCGGTTATGCGGCAGACGCCGCATACTTCGCCGCGATCATGCCGTGGCTGCTCACGAACGGTACGAGCAGCTTCAGCGACGACTGGTCCAAGCCGACCTTCAACGATCCCGCGGTGATCGAGGCGGCGGCGTTCAACCGCGCACTGGTGGCAGACAAGCTGTCGCCGCCGCCAGGTGGAACCTTCGACGCGTTCACGGCCGCCGCCCAGGGCAAGCTGGCCATGTTCGGCGGCGGGCGCTGGCCGATCATCAGCATCCGCAACCTCAAGGCCACGAACAAGATGGGCATCGTGCCCTGGCCGGCGAAGGTGCAGCAGGGCTCGCCGGTCGGCTGGAACGGCTACCCGATCATGAAGGCGTCCAAGAAGAAGGACGATGCCTGGACCTTCATCAAGTTCCTGATCTCCAAGGAGGGCTCGTCGTTCTTCGCCCAGCTCGGCGGCACGATCGTGCCGGCCAGGAAGTCGATCGCGAACAGCCAGTCGTTCCTGGCCGACGCGCCGAAGGGCACCGAGTCGCTCTATCAGGCGCTCAGCTACGCGACGCCGATTCCCTCACCGGACAAGGGCGCCGCAGTGCAGAAGGCGATCGAGGACGGCTGGAAGCAGGTGCTTACCGGCAACGCCCAGCCCGCCGACGCCCTGGGTAAAGCACAGACGGCGCTCGAGGGACTGGTCTGACCTGTGACGGCAGCGTCGCCTACGCAGCGGCGGGACTGGCTTCCGGGTTACCTGTTCATCAGTCCCGCTGTGCTGCTGTTCCTCGTCTTCGTCGCCGCCCCGCTGGTCGCCGCGTTCGGACTGAGCTTGTTCCACTGGGACCTGCTCAGTACGCCGGAGTTCGCCGGGCTCGACAACTTCCGTCAGTTGGTGACCGATGAAGCTACCGTGCAAGCCGTCGTCAACACCTTCATCTTCGCCACAGCCTCGGTGGTCACGCATATCGGCATCGGCATGCTTCTGGCCCTCGGAGTGCACCGGACCATGCTGCGCGGCACCAAGTACTTCGTCCGCACGGCGTACTTCTTCCCGTTCCTCGTCTCCTGGGCGGCGGTCGCGCTGATCTGGAAGTACGTCCTGGACCCATCGTTCGGCCTGGCCACGCACTACCTGTCGTCGCTGGGTCTGCCGACGACCAACTGGCTCGCCTCGCCGACGTGGGCCCTGCCGACATTGATCGTGGTCGACTGGTGGCACACCATCGGCTACACCTTCATCATCCTGCTGGCCGGGCTGCAGACGGTGCCGGCACAGCTGCACGAGGCCGCCCGGGTGGACGGTGCCAATGCCTGGTGGCGGTTCTGGAGCATTACCCTGCCGGTGATGTCGCCGACCATCTTCTTCGCCACCGTGATCACCTTCATCGGGGCGTTCCAGATCTTCGACCCGATGCTGATCATGACGAACGGCGGTCCGGACGGCGCCACCCAGAGCATTGTGATGTACACCTACGAGAAGGGCTTCCAGTCCTTCGAGGTCGGGTACGCCGCGGCGCTGTCGCTGGTGTTGTTCCTCGTCATCATGGTGGCGACCGGGTTGCAGTTCCGGCTCAGCCGCAGGTGGGTGCACCAGTGAAGGGCCGGCTGATCGACCTGGTGCTCGTGCTCGGCGGGCTGCTGATGATCGCGCCGCTGGTCTGGTTGATCGTGACCGCGTTGTCGCAGCCGATCGACGCGTTCCAGCTGCCGCCGCGCTGGATCCCCAGGCCGCCGACGCTGCAGAACTTCCAGCAGGTGCCGGACCTGATTCCCTTTGCCCGGATGGCGTGGAACAGCCTGCAGATCGCAGTGATCACCACGGCCGGGTCGCTGCTGACGAGTGCGCTGGCTGCGTATGCCTTCTCCCGCTTGCGTTTCCCCGGCAAGGATCAGATCTTCCTGGTGCTGCTGGCGGCTCTCGTCGTACCGGTGCAGCTGACCGTCGTACCGGTGTTCATCCTGATGCGCTGGTTGCACCTGGTGGACTCGGCGGTGGCGATCTGGTTGCCGGCCTTGGTGAACGTGTTCGGCATCTTCTTCCTGCGCCAGTACATCGCGTCCATCCCGCGCGAGCTGGACGAGGCCGCGATCATGGACGGCGCCGGACACGGCTGGATCCTGTTCCGGGTGATCCTGCCGCTGGCCCGGCCGGGGCTGACCGCGTTGGGGATCTTCGTCTTCGAGGCTTCCTGGAACAACTTCTTCTGGCCGTACATCTTCCTGTCGTCCCCGGAGAAGATGACGCTGCCGGTGGGTCTGGTTTCGTTGCAGGGGGCAATGGGTGGCGGTCCCGCAGTGGTGTTGTTCGCGGCGATCACCTTGGTCGTGCTGCCGATCCTGGTGCTTTTCCTTATTTTCCAGCGGTCGTTCATCGCGTCGATCGCTTCCACCGGGTTGCGCACATGACAGACCACCTTCCTGTTGCCTTACGAGCGCTGTGGCACGAGATGCCCCTGCTCGCTGCGGCCGGCATTCTTACCTGTACTGCGACCGCGGCCGTGGTGATGCTCATGCCGGGGGTGACTCCGGTGAGCGTTCTCCTGGCTGCGGTGCTGGTTGCGCCGGTCTGGGCTGGGGTGACGGCGACTACGGACTCTGTGGTGGGAGGCGGCGTTGGTGGGGTGCTGCTGTTGCTGCAGAACCTCAAGCGGCACTGGCTCGCAGGACTGGAGGTCGGTCTGGTTCCAGCGGTTGTCGCCGCGGTGACTCTGATCAACTGGGCGTTCTACTCGAGTCCGCTGATGCTGCTGCCGTTGGCAATCGGCTGCTGCGCGACCGTACTAGCTGTGCTGGCCTCCCTCAGCGCGTTCAGTCTGCGTGTGACTGCTGGCCTGCGCGGTAAGTCGCTCTGGTTCACCGCATTGGCCTTGGTAGCTCGTGCTCCGCTTGTCCCGCTAGGAGTGTGTGCTCTGGCGGTGGTTGCCCTGCTGCTTGGCACCTCAGTTACTGCATCGCTACTGCTGCTTGCTCCGGGCCCCGTGGCCCTGTTCGCCTCCGCTGGTACCTGGACGACCTACACCCGATCGGAGAAGATGCATGACGCGCTACACCGGTGAGAACCTGCGCCACTTCGCTCTGCCGTTGGGAGGGCTCGGTACCGGCAACCTGGCGCTGGCGGGCAACGGCGCTCTCCGGCAGTGGCAGTTGCACAACATCGGCAACCACGAGGGCCACGTACCGGACAGCTTCTTCGCCATCAGGGTGTCTCGGGTCGAGCCGCCCGTGGATGAGGTGCGGCTCCTTCAGGGGCCGGTGGCTGAGCCGTCTGCGACTCCGCTGGTGACCGATGACGTCGTCCCTGCGGGAGAGCAGAGGTTGCACGCGCTATTGCCGAGCATTGGCCGGACGACCGTGCAGGCGGTGTATCCGGGCGCGCGGATCGACTACGAGACTGATCTGCCGCTTGACATCAGCATGGAGGTCTTCAACCCGCTCGTGCCATTAGACGCAGCCGCGAGCTCCCAGCCTGTTGTGGGGTTCACGTTCACGCTGCACAACGGCGGCGACATCCCCGTGCACGGCTGGCTTGGTGGTGCGCTGCAGAACTCCGTGGGGTGGGACGGCGTCACCCCGATCGACGGTGTCTCTTGCGCTCTCTATGGCGGCAATACGAACCGGCAGCGGCAGCGGGACGGCTGGACCTCGCTCGTGCTGGAGAACACGACGCTGCCGGCGGACCACCCTGGCGCCGGCCAGTTGGTGCTCAGTACGGATGGGGTCGGCACGCGCTCCTACCTGCAGTGGTCGACGCCGGAGCAGTTCGTCTCCTTCTTGGCCGGGCGGCAGGTGGAAACGCACCTTCACCAGGGGTGGCCGGAGTCCGGCAGACCCTTCGATGCTTCCGGTGCCAGTGCCGCCGGGACTACCTGGAACGGTGGGCTCGCGGTGCCCTTCCAGCTGGGGGCGGGGGAGACGCGGCAACTGCGGTTCCTGATCGCGTGGCACTTCCCGAACCGCTACGTCGACTTCCCGCAGTTCGGGCCGCAGACCGACTACGGGCACAGCCGCTTCTGGCTCGGTAATGCCTACAGCCAGGCACAACCGGATGCAGTTGCCGCGGCCGAGGCATTCACCGCTCGGTGGGATGAGCTGGCTGCCTCTACTACTGGTTGGGCCGACGCCTTCGAGTCGAGCACGCTGCCTGGTGAAGCGGGATCACGCCTGGCCGCGCTCGTTGCCGACGTACGGAGTCCTACTGTCTTCCAGACCGCCGACGGCACCGTGTTCGGCTTCGAAGGAACTCTGGGCGCGTCCACGGGGATGTGGGCCGGCCGGTATGGCGGATCGTGTCCGTTGAACTGCACGCACGTATGGAACTACGAGCAGACCTTGTCCCGGCTCTTCCCGGCGCTGGAACGCGACATGCGCGACACGGAGTACGACGTGATGCAGGCGCCGTCCGGGTACATCCCGCACCGGGTAATAGCGCCGTCGTACCACCGGCAGCTCTGGGACGTCGTGATCGGCGGCCCGGAGGAGCCCGCGCTCGATGGCATGCTCGGGTCGGTCCTGAAGACGTACCGGGAGGTCCGGCAAGGCGCAGGCCTCGAGTGGCTCGCCCGCAGGTGGCCGAATGTCGAGCGACTGCTCACGCACATCCGGGGCAAGTGGGACCCTGACGGAACGGGCGTACTGCGGGGCATCCAGCCCAGCACACACGACATCGACCTGTC